>NC_003911.12:2185000-2505000 GCF_000011965.2 Ruegeria pomeroyi DSS-3
GGCTCGGAAAACACCCGTTTTCCGGGCCGTTTTCCGCAACGGAAAACGGCGCCGCCCGAACACGGGCTCAGAGATCGTACAACGCCCCGAACTTGGCCTCGAGATAATCAAGCAGCGGTTCGGGCCCCGGCTCGATACCGCTGGCCCGTGCGATCACTTCGCGCGGGGCATAAAGCCCGCCATGGCGCTGCACCTGATCTGCGAGCCATCCGGTCGCCGCCGCCGTGTCACCCTGGGCCAGATCCGCTTCCAGCCCCGGCACCGCCTGACGCAGCGCCTGATAGAGGCAGCCGGCATAGACATTGCCCAACGCATAGGTCGGGAAATAGCCGAACAGCCCCACCGACCAATGCACATCCTGCAGGCACCCGTTCGAAGGCTTGTCCACCTGATAGCCGAAATCGGCGGCAAAGCGGTCATTCCAGGCGGCTTCCAGATCGTCCACCGCCAGATCACCCGCCATCAGTGCCCGCTCCAGATCGAAGCGCAGCATGATATGCAGGTTATACTGCACCTCGTCCGCTTCGGTGCGGATATAGCCGCGGTGCACTGTGTTGACGGTGGCATAGAACGCATCCTCATCCGCGATCCCGAAATCGCCGAATGCAGCGCGCATCTGGCCGAACAGCCAGCCGGTAAAGGCACGGCTGCGGCCCAGCTGGTTCTCGTAAATCCGGCTCTGGCTTTCATGGACCCCCATCGACACGCCGCGCCCCAGCGGGGTCAGCAGATAGGCCCGGTCGATATTCTGCTCATAGGCCGCGTGGCCGACCTCGTGGATGGTCGAGTAGAAACAGTTGAACGGATCGTCGGGATTGGTCCGCGTGGTGATCCGCACATCAAGACCGGAACCGGAACTGAACGGATGCACCGCCTTGTCGACCCGGCCATGCGCCATGTCATAGCCAAAGCTGCGCGCCAGATGCCGGCTAAGCTTCATCTGCGCTGACTCGTCGAACTGCCCCTCCAGCCGTTGCGGAACAGGGCGATCCAGCACCGCCGAGCGCAGCGCCACTAGGCGCGGGCGCATGGTGTCAAAGGTTTCGGCGATCTGGGCCGCACTGGTGGCGGGTTCGTATTCCTCCAGCAGCGCGTCATAGAGATCGCCGCCCTGGGCCAGCGCCTGCCCCTCTTCGCGGCGCAGCGCCACCACCTCTTTCAGGTCGGGCAGAAACGCCGCCACATCCTCGTCGGCGCGCGCCTCGGCCCAGACGCCCTGCGCCCGCGCCGTGGTACGCGCCAGTGCCCGGGCCAGATCGGCGGGCACGCGCGCTGTCCGCTCAAAGCTGCGCCGGATCTCTCGCAGCTGCGCGGCACCCGCCTCGTCCGGCGCCTCGGCCGCCGCCAGCCAGTCGCCCACCTGCGGATCGGTGCGACGAGCATGCAGCACACCGGCGATGGCGGCGCTTTCCTCGGCCCGTTGCGGCGCCGCCCCGCGCGGCATCATTGTTTCCTGATCCCAGCCCAGCCGCCCGGCGATCTGGTCCAGCGCCGCCGTCTCGCGGGCATGCGCCATCAACTGTTCGAATGCGCTCATGATGTCTTATCCCCGGATGGAGGTTGCAATTGGATAGGCGCACAGGAACCGCGCCCGCAGGATCAGCACGAACACCCCGACCGCCAGCAGCTGGTGCAGAATGGCGATCTGCCAGGGCGCGGCATAAAGCACGGTGACGATGCCCAGCACCACCTGCAGGCTCAACGCCGCAAAACCGGCGTTGAAGGCAAACCGGGTTTGCGCATGGGCGCTGCGCCGCCCCCGCAGCCAGACCATCACCCCATAGGCCAGCAGGAGATAGCCGACGATACGGTGGATGAACTGCACCAGACCGGGATTTTCAAAGAAGTTGCGCCAGAGCGGGCTCAACTCCAGCGGGTCGGGCGGGATCACCTGCCCCGCCATGAGCGGCCAGTCGACATAGTTGCGCCCGGCATCGAGGCCCGCCACCAGCGCCCCTATCAGGATTTGCAGAAATGCAAGATGCAGCCAGCCCGTGGCCAGCCCGAACAACCGCGCCTCCTTGGTGCGGCGGGCCTGCATCAGGTCGCGCTCGCTGCGCCCCAGTTGCAGGATGGACCAGGCCAGCAGCCCAAGGATGACAAAGGCCAGGCCCAGATGGGTGGCCAGCCGGTAGGAGGCGACCGAGGTCATGCCCTCGCCCTGGGTGATGCCCGAGGCGACCATCCAAGCGCCAACCGCGCCCTGCACCCCGCCCAGCACGCCGGGCAGGATCAGCCGCCCGGTCCAGCCAGCGGGGATCTTGCGCGCCAGCAGGAAGCCGAAGAACCCCAGCGCCCAGACCAGACCGATCACCCGGCCCAGCTGGCGGTGGCCCCATTCCCACCAGTAGATCGACTTGAAATCCGCCAGTTCCATCCACTGGTTCTGCAAGCGCCACTGGTCGATCTGCTTGTATTTGTCGAATTCGGCCTGCCAGTCGGCCTCGCTCAGCGGCGGAATCGCGCCCGTGACCGGGCGCCATTCGGTGATCGAGAGACCGCTGTCGGTCAGCCGGGTCAGCCCGCCCACCACGATCATCGCCACCACCAGTGCAAAGAGCACCGCCAGCCAGGCCCGGATCGCGCCGCGCGCGCCGCCCCGTCCCCGGTCGATCATACCGGGCTGCGCCGCCGCCGCCCGAGCCCCGTCCGAGACCTCCTCAAAGATGCTGCGCTTGCTGCTCATGCCATCCTCATTCCTGTCGCTTTGACTGCAAGCTAGGCCTCGGGCACGCCAAGGTCCAGCGTCCGGCTCAGCCGCGCTCTTTCCAGCGGACCATCTGCCGCATGATCCCGTGCAGCATCTGCACATCCGCCCGGGTCAGCCGCATCCGGCTCCACAGGTTGCGCAGGTTCTGCTGCATGCCCTCGGCCTTTTCGGGCGGAAAGAAGAACCCTGCCTCGTCCAGCCGCTGCTCGTAATGCTCGGCCAGTTTCTCGATCTCCAGCCCGGTGGCCCATTCGCCCTTGGGGCCGGGCGCGTCGGACAGATGCACCACGTCCCCGGTCTGGCGCATCCACTCATAGGCCACCAGCAACACGCATTGGCCAAGGTTCAACGAGGCGTAATCGGGGTTCACCGGCACGGTGATGATTGCATTGGCGCGCGCGATATCGTCGTTTTCCAGCCCGGCCCGTTCCGGCCCGAACAGCACCGCCACCTTCTCGCCCGCCGCCAGTTTCTCGGCGGCCAGCTGCATGGCGCGTTCCGGGCTGTAGACCGGCTTGGTCATCTCGCGCGGGCGCGCGGTGGTGGCAAAGACATAGGTGCAATCGCCCAGGGCGCCCGGCAGATCGTCATAAAGCTGCGCCTCGTCCAGCAGCCGCCCCGCGCCCGAGGACATCGCCACCGCCCGGCTGTTGGGCCAGCCATCGCGCGGCGCCACGATGCGCATCCGGTCCAGGCCGAAATTCCACATCGCCCGCGCCGCCGCGCCGATATTCTCTCCCATCTGCGGCCGCACAAGCACGATTGCGGGCTGCGCCTTGTCGCTGGGCATGTCTCACCTCCGAATGCTGTGCCCGCTCTAGCGTTCGCAGGCCAGATGGACAAGCCCGCCACGCGTCTTCATTCCGCTACAAGTACTCCGGGGGACAGAACAAAATTCGACGAATTTTGTTCGCCCCGGGGGCGGAGCCCCCGAACCAAAATCTTGGGCGGAGCCCCCGAACCAAAATCTTGGGCAGCGCCCCGGAAAGCAACCCTCGGCCAGAAGCGCCTTCACCATATTCCCATTCGCCGCCCGATCGGCTAAACCGCAGCAAATCCAGACCAGAGGTCCCGCCATGGAAACCCCCGAGCAGCCGCAGCTTTACCTGATCACCCCGCCCAGCATCGACCTCGACCTGTTTCCCGATCAGCTCGCCCGCGTGCTCGACGGGGCCGAGATCGCCTGCATCCGCCTGGCCCTGGCCAGCCGGGACGAGGATCTGCTGTCGCGCGCCGCGGACGCCTGCCGCGAGGTGGCCCATGCCCGTGACGTGGCGCTGGTGATCGCCGATCACGTGCTGCTGGCCCAGCGGCTGGGCCTTGACGGGGTGCATCTGTCGGATGCGGCCCGCTCGGTGCGCGCAGCCCGCAAGGAGCTGGGCGCCGATGCCATCGTCGGCAGTTTCTGTGGCACCTCGCGCCACGACGGGATGAGCGCGGGCGAGGCCGGCGCCGATTACGTGGCTTTCGGCCCGATCGGCGCGCATGGGCTGGACGATGGCAGCGTGGCCGAACGCGACCTGTTCGAATGGTGGTCGGCGGTGATCGAGGTGCCGGTGGTGGCCGAGGGCGCCCTGACCGCCGATCTGGTTCGCAGCTTTGCCCCGATCACCGATTTCTTCGGCGTCGGCGACGAGATCTGGTCGGCCGAGGATCCGCTGGCCGCACTCAAAGGGCTGATTTCGGCGATGACCTGACCGGGCGGTCAGGTCAGCAACGTGCGTTCGACCACCCAATAGGCGCCGATCATCGCGATCAGCATCGAGGCCGGGATCGCGATACGGCCCCGGTACCAGCGCCGGTTGCGAAACCACAGACCGACACTCAGGAACGCGGCGGCGATCACCGCCAGCTGGCCCAGCTCGACCCCGATGTTGAAGCCCAGGAGCGCCGGCAGGAACTGCCCGGCGGGCAGGCCGAATTCCTCGAGCACCCCGGCAAAGCCCAGCCCGTGCAGCAGGCCGAACCCAAAGACCAGCACCGGGCGCCAGGCATGCAGGCGGCGCACCAGGATGTTTTCCAGCGCGACAAAGGTGATCGAGGCCGCGATAAGCGGCTCGACAATCGCCGGATCGACCCGGACGGTCCCCGTCGCACCCAGTGCCAGCGTCAGCGTATGGGCCAGGGTAAAGGCGCTGATCTGCCAGAACAGCGGCCGCAGCCGGGGCGACAGGAAGAACAGGCCCAGCACGAACAGGATATGATCCAGACCCTTGGGCAGGATATGGGTGAAGCCCACTGGAATATAGGCCTGAAAGGTCTCAAGCGGCCCCAACGCCGCACCGCCCGCAAGCGGGATCGGCGGGCTGCTCTCGCCGCCCTGAAGGTAGCCCGTATAGGGATCGTCGACCCCCTGCTGACGCAATACCAGCGCACCGGCGCCGCGCGGGCAGCCGAGTGTCAGGCTGGCCGCGCCGGGGGGCAGATACGCGGTGAGCAAAAGGTGCGAGGCGCGCGGCAGGTCGGGATTGCCGACAACCGGGATGCGCACGCCCTCGTAGGACAGTTCCAGCGCCACGCCCCCGGCGCTGAGGTTCAGCTGTTCCTTCCAGGCGACGGCGAAATCGCGCACCTTCGGCTCCAGCTCGGCCGCGCCCAGGGCGCGCAGCCGGTCATAACTGTCCGACCCGTCGGACTCGTCAGTATCGCCCAGCCCGTCCAGGTCGATCCCGGCCAGGAAAGCTTCGACATTCAGACGCAGATCAAGGATGACGGTTTCGTTCTCGACCCTCAGGTCGGCGACGGTGGGCGTGACCTCATGGGCGCCGGCCACCCCTGTCAGCGGGCTTGACAGCAGCGCCACAAGCGCCAGCCTGAACAGCACCGCCAGAAAGGCCAGACCCATGTTCCGCATCCTTGTCCCGCTCCTCTGCCTCATGTTCTCTGCCGCGCCCGGGCTTTCCCATGAGTTTTGGATCGAACCCAATGAATATCAAGTGGAAACCGGTGCCGAGCTGGTGGCCGATCTGCGCGTGGGCGAGCGGTTCGAAGGCGCCTCGCAGGTGTTCTTTCCCGACCGCGCGCCCCGATCCGAGATCCGGGTCGGCGACGAGATCAGACCCTACACTGGGCGAATGGGCGATATTCCGGCGATCCGGCTGGTGGCCGACACGCCCGGCCTCTGGGTGCTGGTGCACGAGACCAGCCCCAGCACCGTGAAATACAAGGAATGGCAGAAATTCGCGGATTTCGCCGCCCACAAGGACATCCCCGATATCGAGGCCTGGCACATCGCGCGCGGGCTGCCC
Organism: Ruegeria pomeroyi DSS-3; assembly: GCF_000011965.2. Classification (NCBI taxonomy): domain Bacteria; kingdom Pseudomonadati; phylum Pseudomonadota; class Alphaproteobacteria; order Rhodobacterales; family Roseobacteraceae; genus Ruegeria; species Ruegeria pomeroyi. The sequence continues at coordinate 2,190,959 of NC_003911.12, forward strand.
CGGCAGGATTTCTTCGAAACCTATACCCGCCACGTCAAGGCGCTGGTGGGCGTCGGCGCGGCGGCGGGCGGCGATGGCGAAACCGGGATGGAGACCGAATTCATCGCGCTCACCAACCCCTATACCGACGATCTGTCGGGCGGCATGCGGGTCCGGCTGCTTTATCAGGGCAAGCCACGACCGGATGCACAGGTAGAGATCTTCGACCGTGCCCCGGATGGCACCGTCAGTGTCCACCTTGCCCGAACCGATACCGTGGGCATCGCCTCTGTCCCCGTCGCCCCCGGTCACGACTATCTCTTGGACGCGGTCGTCCTGCGCCCCGCGCCCGAAGCAGAGCGTGCGGTCTGGCAATCTCTCTGGGCCGGGCTCAGCTTTGCGGTCCCCATACGCTGAACTGCCTCCAAGCTTGCACCTCACTGAGCGCTGTGCATGCTTGATATCAGAAGATTTGATTGATCCGATTTCGACAACACGACCCAGGAGCAAAAACCTTGTCTGGCAAGTTCATCATCCACCACATTCCGGTTTGTCCCTTTTCCCAACGGATCGAGATCCTTCTGGCGCTGCGCTCTCTGAGCGATGCGGTCGAATTCCGCGTTGTCGACATCACCCGGCCCCGCGACCCCGAGCTGCTGGCCAAGACCCGCGGTACCACGGCCCTGCCCGTTCTGGAAACGCCGGACGGCAGGATCATCAAGGAAAGCCTCGTCATTCTGCGCTATCTCGACGAGGTTCTGCCGGGCGCGCCCTTGCGGCGCATCGACCCGGCGGAACATGCGATCGAATCCATGCTGATCGCCAAGGAGGGCGCGTTTGTCACCGCGGGATATCTCTACGTGATGAATCAGGACCGATCACAGCGCGAGGCGCATCTGGACAGGTTGCTGGGCCTTTATCGCGGCCTCGATGATTTCCTTGTCGAACACAACCCCAAAGGCACATGGCTGTTTGATGGGTTCGGACTGGCCGAGGCGGTTTACACCCCGCTCTTCAAACGGTTCTGGTTCCTCGACTATTACGAGGATTTCGCGCTGCCCGACGATCCCGCCTATGACCGGGTGCGCGTCTGGCGCGCGGCCTGCATCGCCCATCCCGCCACCGATCAGGTGAGCGAGGAAGAGATCGTGAAGCTTTATTACGATTACGCGCTCGGCGCCGGAAACGGCGCGCTGGTCGACGGGCGCACGGTGTCGAGTTTCGCCTTCGAACCGGACTGGCGGTCGCGGCCATGGCCCCCACGCGACAAATATGACGGCACCGCCTCGGACGCAGCACTTGGCCTTTTATCCGTCTGAACCGGATACGCATGCCCGCTTGCACCCGCCCGCGCCCTGCGGCATGAGGGCAGAATGACCCAAACCTCGGATATCCTCTGTATCGGCTCGGTCCTGTGGGACGTGATCGGGCGTTCGGCCAGCCATATGCGGCAGGGCTCGGACGTGCCGGGCCGGATCACCCGCCTGCCCGGCGGCGTCGCGATGAACATCGCCATGACGCTGGCGCGCTTTGGCATGCGCCCCACGCTGCTCACCGCCATCGGCCGCGATGCCGAGGGGGACGAGCTGATCCGTGCCTGTACCCAGATGGGCATGTGCACCGATCACATCTATCGCTCGGAGGACCTGCCCACCGACCGTTACATGGCGGTCGAGGGCGCCAACGGGCTGATCGCCGCCATCGCCGATGCCCATTCGCTCGAGGCGGCGGGTGCCAAGATCCTGCGCCCGATGCTGGACGGGCCCCTGGGCAGTGCCGCCGCACCCCATGCCGGGCCGGTGGCGCTGGACGGCAACCTGACCCTGTCGCTGCTCGAAGAGATCGCCCACAGCCCCGCCTTTGCCCTGGCCGACCTGCGCGTGGCCCCGGCCTCGCCCGGCAAGGCCGAGCGGCTGTTGCCCTTTGTGCGTCAGGGCCGCGCCACGCTCTATGTCAACCTCGAGGAAGCGGGCCTGCTGTGTCAGACCGAGTTCACCGATTCCGCCAGCGCCGCCCAAGCCCTGCTCAAGCGCGGTGCCCAGCGGGTGCTGGTCACCGATGGCGGACGCTCGGCCAGCGAGGGCGACGCCGACCGCCTGATCACCCAGACCCCGCCCGCCGTTCTGGTCACCCGCGTGACCGGCGCGGGCGACACGTTCATGGCGGCCCATATCGCCGCCGAGGCGCAGGGCGCCGACCGCGACCAAGCCCTGTCGCGCGCGCTGCATGCCGCCGCAACCTATGTATCCGGAGAGACCCCCCTGTGATCGACCTGCACCTGTCCGCCGAGGTTCACGCCGCCCGTGTCGCGGGCACCCCCATCGTGGCGCTGGAAAGCACCATCATCACCCATGGCATGCCCTATCCGCAGAATGTCGAGACCGCCCGCGCGGTGGAACAGGACATCCGCGACGCCGGCGCCGTGCCCGCCACCATCGCGGTGATCGAGGGGCGGCTGCATGTGGGGCTGGACCCCGATCAGCTGGACGCGCTGGGCCAGGCGCAGGGGGTGGCGAAGCTCTCGCGCGCCGACATGGCCGCCTGCATCGCCACCGGCGGCACCGGTGCTACCACCGTGGCCGCCACCATGATCGCCGCCCGGTTTGCCGGGATCGAGGTGTTTGCCACCGGTGGCATCGGCGGCGTGCACAAGGGGGCCGAGCAGAGCTTTGACATCTCGGCCGATCTGCACGAACTGGCCGAGACCCCGGTCACCGTGGTTGCCGCCGGGGCCAAGGCCATTCTCGATCTGCCCAAGACGCTTGAGGTGCTGGAAACCCTCGGCGTGCCGGTCATCGCCTATGGGCAGGACAGCTTTCCCGCCTTCTGGTCGGCGACCTCGGATCTGCCCGCACCGCTCCGGATGGATGACAGCGCCAGCATCGCCCGCGCCCATGCCGCCCGACGCGCGCTGGGCCTGCCGGGCGGCCAGCTGGTCGCCAACCCGATCCCGGCAGACGCGCAGATCGCCGCCGAGGATCTGGCCCCGGTCATCGCCCAGGCGCAGGCCCAGGCCGATGCGCAGGGTATCGCGGGCAAGGCAGTCACGCCCTTCCTGCTACAGGCGATTTTCGAGGCGACCGGGGGCCGCTCGCTGACCGCCAATATCGCGCTGGTGCGGAACAATGCGCGCCTGGCCGCGAAAATCGCCCGGGATCTGATCGCCTTGGGGGGCTGAGGGCGGTTTCCCAAGCCCCCCATTGCGGGCGCGCGGCGGAATGACTACGTTCCCCTTCAAACGCGCGGACGGACCCGATGAACACACCCTTTGACGAAGAGCCCCCCCACGTGAAGCCCCGCCGGTTCGCCGGACTGCGCGCCTCGTTCCTGACCGGCATCGTGGTGATCGCCCCTGTCGGGCTGACCATCTGGTTGTTCTGGTCCGTGGTCGGCTGGGTCGACAGTTTCGTGCTGCCACTGGTGCCGCATCAGTTCCGCCCGGAACAGTATATCGGCATCAACCTGCGTGGTGTCGGCGTCATCTTTCTGCTGGTCTTCACCATCGTGGTGGGCTGGATTGCCAAGGGCATCATCGGCCGCTCGCTGATCCAGTATGCCGAGGGTGTGGTCGACCGGATGCCGGTGGTGCGTTCGGTCTATTCCGGGATCAAGCAGATCTCGGAAACCGTATTTGCCCAGACCGAACGCAGTTTCGAACAGGCCTGCCTGATCCAGTATCCGCGCCGGGGCATCTGGGCCATCGGGTTTGTCTCGACCACCGCCAAGGGCGAAGTTGCCGACAAGGCCGAGACCGGCGGCCGGTTGATGAGCGTGTTTGTCCCAACCACGCCCAACCCGACCTCGGGCTTTCTGCTCTATTTCCCCGAAGAAGACGTGATCATCCTCGACATGACGGTCGAAGACGCCGCCAAGCTGGTGATCTCGGCGGGCCTTGTCTATCCCAACGACAAGCAGAAGGGCGACGAGTGAGCACCATCCGCCGCGCCTGCCCCGCCGACGCGGCGCCGCTGGCGGCGCTGTCGATCGAGATCTGGCTGGCCACCTATGTCAAACACGGTGTGCGGGCGGATTACGCCGACTATGTCCTGACCACCTTTACCCCCACCGCCATGGAGGCCCTGATCGCCGCGCCCGCCAGCACGGTGCTGGTGGCCGATTGTGCCGAGGGGATCGGCGGGTACCTGCATCTCAGGCATGACAGCCCGGCCCCGGCGGGCAATGCCCAGGTCGAGATCGACAAGCTTTATGTGCAGCCGCGCCATCAGGCCGCCGGACTGGGCCGTGCGCTGTTGCAGGCGGGGCTGGCGGGGCTGCCGCCCGGCACGCCCGCATGGCTGATGGTCAGTTCCGAAAACGACCGCGCGTTGCGGTTCTACCGGGGGCGCGGCTTTGCCCATGTAGGCGACACTCATTTCCGGCTGAACGAGAACGCCTATCTGAACCACGTGTTCCAGATCAAGGCCGGGGCCTAGCCGAACATCGCCTCCATATCGACGGTCGAGCGTTGGCCAAGGTCAGTCTTGTGCGCGTCCAGAAACGAGTCCGCCGCCGCCCGGCCCGCCTGTTTCAGCCGGTCCAGGATCTGGGGCAGCGGCACCACCTTGGTTGCCACCGACAGGCTGTTCATCAGCGCGTCATCGGCGATCATGTGAACCAGAACCCGGCTCATCCGGCCCCGCTCCAGCGTGCCATCTTCCAGCAGGCGCTGCACGAAGCGGATCGCCCGCAACTCGCGCAGCAGGGATGAGTTGAAGCTGATCTCGTTGATCCGGTTCTGGATCTGCTGCGGCGTCACCGGCAGCGCGTCACGCTCCAGCGGGTTGATGTTGACGATCACCACATCGTCCGGCAGGTCGCGGTTGAACAGCGGAAACAGCGCCGGATTGCCGGTATAGCCGCCATCCCAATAGGCCTCGCGCCGGCCGGTCTCGGGATCGTCGATCTCGATCGCCTGGAACATGGTCGGCAGACAGGCCGAGGCAAGAATGGCATCGGTGGTGATCTCCTCTTCGGCAAAGACGCGGATCTTGCCGGTGCGCACCCGGGTGGCGCAGATGAACAGCTTTGGCCCCTGATGGGCGCAGACATTGGCGAAATCCAACGCCTCGACCACCGGTCGCAGCGGGTTGCCGTAGAACGGCCCATAGGCATAGGGCGAGACCAGCCGTGACCAGGTTTCGGCCAGGGCAAAGGGGGCGGAATATTCCAGCATCCGGGCCAGATGCGCAGGATCCCCGGCCCCCAGCCAGCCACTGATGCGGTCGTCGGTGACCGCGCCCATGCGCCGCCAGACCCGGTCAAGCGCGGCGCGCGCACCGGCGCGCCCACCGGCCACCATGCCGGCCTTGAAGGCGGCGCCGTTCAGCGCCCCGGCCGAGGTGCCGGTGATTGCGGCCACCTCGACATCCGGCTCGTCCAGCAAGCGGTCGAGCACACCCCAGGTAAAGGCGCCATGCGCGCCGCCTCCCTGCAAGGCCAGATTGATCCGCCGCACCACCATCACCTCTTCATTTCGCTACAAATACTCCGAGGGGAGGCGACAAAATTCTGCGAATTTTGTGCCGGGGGGCAGAGCCCCCCTTTCCCTTCGGATCAAAGGGCCGTCCAGCCGCCATCGACGCTGATCGTGGTGCCGGTGATCTGGGCCGCCGCATCGGAACACAGAAACACGGCGGTGCCGCCCAGCTGTTCGACAGTGGCGAATTCCTTGGAAGGCTGACGTTCGAGCATGACCTTCTTGATCACGTCCTCGCGGCTCATCCCGTATTTCTCCATCGTATCGGGGATCTGCGCCTCGACCAACGGGGTCAGCACATAGCCCGGGCAGATGGCGTTGCAGGTGATCGGGTCCTGCGCGGTTTCCAGCGCCACGGTCTTGGTCATCCCGACCACCCCATGTTTGGCCGCCACATAGGCCGCCTTGAAGGGCGAGGCGGTCAGGCCATGGGCCGAGGCGATATTGACGATCCGGCCCCAACCCGCCGCGCGCATCATCGGCAGGGCCGCTGCCATGGTGTGAAAGGCCGAGTTCATGTTGATGGCGATGATCGCATCCCACTTCTCCTGCGGGAACGTGTCGATCGGCGCCACATGCTGGATACCGGCGTTGTTGATCAGGATATCGCAGCGCCCGGCCTGCGCGATCAGCGCCCGGCACTCCGCGCCCTGGGACATGTCGGCCTTGATATAGCGGGCGCTCACCCCGAACTCGGCGGCCAGCGCGGCGGCCAGCGCATGATCCTCGTCCCGGTCGGTGAAAGAGTTCAGCACCACATCGGCCCCCGCCCGCGCCAGTTCGCGCGCGATGCCCAGGCCAATGCCCGAATTCGATCCGGTGACGATTGCGGTCTTGCCGTTCAGCGACATGTCTTTCCCTCTCTGCAGCAGGCTCTGTCGCGGGTCACCCTGCCATGCTGCACCTGCAAAGAAAACGGGGAATCTCGGAACCGGCGGTCCCGGAACGGGGGGCGCAGCCCCCCCGGGACAAAATTCGCAGAATTTTGTCGTCTCCCCAAGACTGTGGGCCGCGAATTGAAAGGGCCGCCCGGCGGCGCCTTCCCGCGTATCCGCAAATGGAAGCGCACAGAAAAAAACGCCCGCGCAAGGCGGGCGTTAAGTTATTGAGGCAGGTTTCATACAGGCAAGAAACCTATCGAGCAGTGACCCCTTTATAAGCAATTCTGTGCCCGCATCCAAGCTAAAAGTTTGAAAAGACGTGAAACCATCGTTAGGGTGAGGGCCAAGAAAATAAGGCCCGAGCAGGATTGTTGCGCAAGTGCGACCAGATTATTTCCGACCCTTCCGCCCGCTGACGGCGGGAATCGCCCTTCTATTGGGCGCCAGTTTCGCCGATGCAGAATCACGCCATGCCATAGCTATGTATGGCGCACCTGCCTTGCCACCGGATTTTGTGTCCCTGCCCTATGCCAACCCGGACGCGCCCAAAGGCGGGCGCGTGGTGTTCGGCAACACCGGCGGCTTTGACAGCCTCAATCCCTTTGCCCAGAAAGGCACCTTTCCCTGGCAGATGCCCTTCTGGTCTTACGAAAGCCTGATGGGCCGATCCTGGGACGAACCCTTCACGCTTTACGGTCTTTTGGCCGAATCGGTCGAGGTGCCGCCGGACCGCGCATGGGTCGAATTCACCCTGCGCGAGGAGGCCCGATTCTCGGATGGCAGCCCGGTCACGGTCGAGGATGTGATCTGGTCCTACCAGACCCTGGGCACCGAGGGGCATCTGCGCTATCGCGGATTCTGGTCGCGCATTGCGTCGATCGAGGCAACCGGGCCGCGCAGCCTGCGCATCACATTCGCCGACGAGGATCGCGAACTGGCGATGCTGGCGGGCCTGCGCCCGATCCTGCAAAAGGCCCAGTGGGAGGGGCGCAGCCTGTCCGAGGGCAATATTCACGACATTCCTATCGGCACCGGCCCCTATGTGGTCTCGGCTTATGAGCCGGGGCGCTACGTGACCTTTGCCCGCAACCCCGACTATTGGGGCGCCGATCTGGGCTTTCGCCGCGGCACGATGAATTTCGACGAGATGCGGATCGACTTTTTCGGCGACGGCACGGTGTTGATGGAAGCGTTCAAGGCCGGTGAGCTGAGTGCCATTCGCGAGTTCAACGCCCAGAAATGGGACAGCGCCTATGACTTCCCCGCCGCCCAGCGTGGCGATGTGATCAAGACCGAAATCGCCCATGGCAAGCCCTCGGGCATGACCGGTTTCGTGATCAATACCCGGCGCGCGCCTTTCGATGACTGGCGCCTGCGCGAGGCGCTGCTGTTGGCCTTCAACTTCGAATTCATCAACGACACGGTGACCGGCGGGGTGATGCCGCGCATCACCTCGTATTTCTCGGGCACCGATCTGGCCTATCGGCCCGGCACCGCCAGCGGGCGCGAGGCCGAATTGCTGGCCCCCTTTGCCGCCGATCTGCCGCCCGGCACACTCGAAGGCTATGCCTTGCCCCAGGGCGATGGCACCGCACGCAACCGCACCAATCTGCGCCGTGCCGCGCAATTTCTGGAACAGGCCGGGTTCCGCATCGAGCAGGGTCAGTTGCTGGGGCCGGACGGTGCGCCGCTGGCGCTGCGGTTTCTGCTGCGGCAGGGCGACAGCGACATGCAGACGGTGCTCGAGATCTATACCCGCGCGCTGGAGCGGCTGGGTATCGCGGCCCAGATCGAAAAGGTGGACAACGCGCAATATACCGCCCGCGTCGCCGAGCTCGATTTCGACCTGACTCCGTTCCGGCGTGACCTTTCGTTGTCGCCGGGCAATGAACAGCGGCTTTACTGGGGTTCGCACAGCGCGGGCCAGCCGGGCACCCGCAACCTGATGGGCGCGGCCTCGCCCGCCATTGACGCGATGATCGACAGGATGCTGGCGGCCACCACCGAGGACGAGCTGACCGCCGCCACCCGTGCACTGGACCGGGTGCTGACCGCCGGGCGCTATGTGATCCCGATCTGGCGCTTCGATGTGGGGCGCATCGCCCATATCCGGCAACTGCGCTTCCCGCCAAACCCGCCGATCTATGGCGACGGGCCGCAATACATGCCGGATGTCTGGTGGTACCAGGACTGATCTGAAAACACGCTATCGGCGAGTTGAGAGCGGATATTCCCGCCTCAATCGTGCGGCACTTTGCCCGGTGCTTGCAAAGCCGTTACATTTCTACGCTGGTGGCCGGGAGGAGCGTTTCCGTTAACCACTCACCAAGGAATGCTCAGCGATGTTGACCTGGACCGACCTGACACAGGATTGGGCAAGCGCCTTTGCCCGGGCAAAGCGCCGGTTTCCCAATCTGGATGACGGCGACATGCCGTTCCTGAAGCTCGACCGCGACCGGTTCGAGGCCTATCTGGCCGCACGGCACAACCTGACCCTGGATGAGGCACGCGAGGAGTTGCGCGACTATCTCTATGTCGAGGCGCTCAACCGAGAGCTTGAGAGCTGACGCTCAGACCAGCGAGGTCACCCAGAGGATGGTGGCATCCTCGTCACTGACCGACACTACGTTATGGCCCATCGAGGCATCGTAATAGGCGCTGTCGCCCCGGCGCATCTCGATCGGCTCATAGAATTCGGTATAAAGCCGGATCACCCCGGTCAGCACATACAGGAATTCTTCGCCGTCATGGCGAACCCAGCCGTCGAACTCCTCCATCGCGCGGGCGCGAACGCGAGCGCGATAGGGCAGCATCTGTTTCTTGGTCAGGCTGTCGGCGAGCAGTTCGTGTTCATAGGTGGCGGTCGCATGGCCCGAGCCAGAGCCCGATTTGGTCACCGTCATGCGCCCGTTCACCTGCCCCTTTTGCGGCGGGGTGAACAGCTGGGGCACCGAGATTTGCAGCCCCACCGCTAGCTTCTTGAGCGCGTCATAGGTGGGCGACATCTGGCCGTTCTCGATCTTGCTCAGCGTCGAGCGGGCCAGACCAGCCTGGCTGGCCGCCTGTTCCAGGGTCCAGTCGCGCGCCTTGCGCAGCTCGCGCACGCGCGCGCCCAGATCCAGCGGTTCGGCCTCGGCCTCGGCGCCATTTTCACGGGCGATACGGATCAGGGTTGACGGGTCGCGCTTGGTCATGACCGGTCTATAGGCGCAGCCGCGCCCGCTTGCAACGGGCGCGGTGTCGGGCTAGCCAAGGGCCATGCTGTCGATCTTTGACCAAGGGCCGCCGCCGCCCTGTCCCGCCCCGTTCAACCTGGCCGCCCATGTGATGCGCCACGCCCGCCGCCAGCCCGACAAGGTGGCGCTGTCGGTGCTGCGTCCCGATGGCGCCGAGGAGTGGAGCTATGCCCGTCTGGAGCAGGCCATTCTGGGCACCGCAACGGGGCTGTTGCAGGCCGGGCTCGTGCCCGGTGACATTGTGCTGATGCGGCTGGGCAATACGGTCGAGTTTCCGATCGCCTATCTGGGCGCCATCGCGGCGGGGATCGTGCCGGTGCCGACCTCGTCGCAACTGACCGAGCCCGAGACCGCGCGCATGATCGCCGATCTTTCGCCCGCCGCCATCCTGCGCGCGCCCGATGTGGCCTGCGCCCCGCATCCCAGACAGATCGGCATCGAGGCGCTGAACGCCATGCATGCCCTGCCGCCCGCCGACTATGCCCTGGGCGACCCCGAGCGGCTGGCCTATGCGGTCTATACCTCTGGCACCTCGGGCAAGCCGCGCGCCGTGGCCCATGCCCATCGCGCCATCTGGGCGCGGCAAATGATGGTCGAGGGCTGGTACGGGCTGACACCCGAGGACCGGCTGTGCCATGCGGGCGCGTTCAACTGGACCTATACGCTGGGCACCGGGCTGATGGACCCCTGGGCCATCGGCGCGACCGCGCTGATCCCCGAACCCGGCACCGATATCGCCGCCCTGCCCGGCCTGCTGGCCGCCCATGACGCCACGCTGTTTGCCGCCGCGCCCGGTGTGTTTCGCAAAATGCTGCAGGGGGCGGGCAAGCTCGACCTGCCCGCTTTGCGCCATGCCCTGTGCGCGGGCGAAAAACTGCCCCGCGCCTTGCACGAAAGCTGGACCCGCGCCACCGGGACCGAGCTGTACGAGGCGTTCGGCATGTCCGAATGCTCCACCTTCATCTCCTCCAGCCCCGCCCATCCGGCGCGCGGCGAGGCGCTGGGACAGCCGCAGGTGGGCCGCCGCATCGCCATCCTCGGCCTCGACGGACCGGTGCCGCAGGGCCAGCCCGGCACCATCGCTGTGCATCGCGGCGACCCCGGCCTGATGCTGGGCTATCTGAACGCGCCTGACGAGGCCGCCGCCCGGATGCAGGGCGACTGGTTCCTAACCGGCGATCAGGGCGCCATGGCCATCGACGGGCAGATCACCTATCTGGGCCGCGATGACGACATGATGAACGCGGGCGGCTATCGCGTCTCGCCGGTCGAGGTCGAGGCCGCGCTGATCCGCTTTCCCGGCATCGAGCAGGTCGGCGCCGCCGCCGTCGAGGTGAAACCCGACACCTATATCATCGCCGCCTTCTATACCGGCCCCGCCGAACTGGACGCGGCCGCGCTGAGCACCTATGTCGAGGCCAATCTGGCCCGCTACAAGCAGCCGCGCGCCTTTGTGCATCTTCCGGCGCTGCCCACGGGCGGCAATGGCAAACTCCTGCGCCGGGCGCTCCCGGCCTATTTCAAGGCCCCGCAACCATGACCCAGACCGTCAAGCTCGATATCCTGTCCGATCCGATATGTCCCTGGTGCTATATCGGCAAGACCCAGCTGGACAAGGCGCTGGCGGCGATCCCGGACCATCCTTTCGTGATCGAATGGCACCCGTTCCAGCTGAACCCCGACATGGCCCCCGAGGGCATGGACCGGCGCGAGTATCTGGAGCGCAAGTTCGGCGGCAAGGAGGGCGCGGTACGCGCCTATGCGCCGGTGGTGGAACATGCCGAAAAGGCCGGGCTGGCAATTGATTTCGAGGCGATGCAGCGCACCCCGAACACGCTGGACGCCCATCGCCTGATCCACTGGGCCGGGGTCGAGGGCAAACAGACCGAGGCCGTCGATGCCCTGTTTGCCGCCTATTTCACCGAGGGCCGCGATATCGGCGATGCCGAGGTGCTGGCCGATATCGCCGACAGTATCGGCATGGATGCCGCCGTGGTCCTGAAACTGCTGAAATCGGATGCCGACCGCGACGACATCGCCAAGCGCGACAGCCATTCGCGCGAGATGGGGGTCAGCTCGGTCCCGACCTTCATCGTTGCCAACCAGCATGCGGTTCCGGGCGCGCAGCCGCCGGAACTGTGGGAACAGGTGATCCGCGAAATCATGTCTCAGATCGAGACCACCTCCGCATGAACGCACAGATATCTGTGCGGTTCTGAACTGGCCCCCTCTGGCCGGCCATGTTAGCGCCAGACCAGAGGAGACCCCCAGATGGCAGACCGGATGTCCAAGGCCGAATTCATCGCGCTGATCGCGATGATGTTCGCAACTATCGCCTTTTCCATCGACTCGATGCTGCCCGCCCTGCCCGAGATCGGGCAGGAGCTGAGCCCCGAGGCGGTGAACCGGGCGCAGCTGATCCTGACCTCTTTTGTGCTGGGCATGGGCGTGGGCACGTTCTTTACCGGCCCGCTGTCGGATGCCTTCGGCCGCAAGCCGGTGATCTATGGCGGTGCGGCGCTCTATATCCTGGCCAGCGCGGTGGCCCTGTTCAGCTCGTCCCTGGAACTGGTCCTGGCCGCCCGTGTCGCCCAGGGCCTGGGCGCCGCCGGGCCGCGCGTGGTGGCAATGGCCGTGGTGCGCGACCTTTATGCCGGGCGGCAGATGGCGCGGATCGTGTCGATTGCGATGCTGATCTTTACCCTGGTGCCCGCGGTGGCACCGCTCTTGGGCGCGGGTGTGATCGCGCTGGTCGGCTGGCGCGGCATCTTCGTTTCCTTCATCCTGTTCGCGGGCATCGTGGTTCTGTGGCTGGGTCTGCGCCTGCCGGAATCGCTGCCGGTCGAGAACCGCCGGCCGTTTCGCGGCCCGCTGTTGGCCGATGCGGTGTGCCAGATGTTTGCCCATCCCACGGTGCGCCTGTCGATCCTGGTTCAGACCTTCTGCATGGGTACGCTCTTTACCATGCTGACCATGGTGCAACCGGTCTATGACGTGATCCATGGCCGCGCCGAGAGCTTTCCGTTCTGGTTCGCGCTGGTGGCGCTGATCTCGGGCTCGGCCAGTCTGCTCAACGCGGCGCTGGTGGTGCGGCTGGGCATGCGCCGGATGGTGACCTGGTCGCTGGGCGCGCAGATCGTGATCACCACCGGCATGATCGCCAGTGGCTGGGTCGAGCTTTCGCCCGACGTCCAATTCGGCCTGTTCGTGGCCTGGCAAACGTCGGTGTTCTTCATGGCCGGCACCACACTGGGCAATCTGAACGCCATCGCGATGGAGCCGATGGGCCATATCGCGGGCATGGCGGCCTCGGTCATCGGAGCGGTTTCGACGGTGCTGGCCGCCGCCATCGCCGCCCCTATCGGCCTGCTGTTTGATGGCTCGATGGCGCCGCTGACCACCGGCATCCTGATCATGTGCACGCTGGGCTTTGCCCTGATGCTGCATATGGGTCGGATCGAGGAGCGGGTGATCGCCTGACCTTTTCCTGTCGTGTCACCTGCTCTAGTCTCGGGCTGAAAGCACAGGGAGGTGACGATGACCGACTACGGCTATGACCTGGGTCAATACAGCTGCCCGGTGACCACCGCCGCGCCCGAGGCGCAGCTGTGGTTCGACCGGGGCCTGATCTGGACCTATGGCTATAACCATGCCGAGGCCGCTGCCTGTTTCCGCCGCGCGCTGGAGCATGACCCGGACTGCGCCATGGCCCATTGGGGCCTCGCCTATGCCAGCGGCCCAAATTACAACATGCCCTGGGAACGCTGGGACAGCGCCACCCGGGCCGAGGCGCTGGCCACGTCCTATGATGCGAGCCAGGCCGCGCTGGCGCGGGTCGCGGGCGGCACCCCGGTCGAACAGGCGCTGATCCGCGCCCTGCCCGCGCGCTATCCGCAGCGAGAGCTGGACGCGGACATGCACCGCTGGGATCATGATTTCGCAGATGCCATGCGCGCCGCCTTTGCCGCGCATCCGGGTCACCTCGACCTGCGCGCGATCTATGCCGAAAGCCTGCTGAACCTGACCCCGTGGCAGATGTGGGATCTGGCCACCGGCCAGCCCGCCGCCGGAGCCGCCACCCGCGAGGCGCAAGAGGTACTGGAAACCGCCCTGAGCGAGGCCCCGGGCGCGATGCACCATCCGGGGCTGCTGCATCTTTATGTCCACCTGATGGAAATGTCGCCCACCCCCGAAAAGGCGCTGAAGGCGGCGGATGTGCTGCGCACGCTGGTGCCCGATGCCGGCCACCTGGTGCATATGCCCACCCATATCGACGTGCTTTGCGGCCAGTATCACGATGTGGTGCACTGGAACCGCCGCGCCACGCTGGCCGACCGCAAGTATCTCGACCGCGAGGGCGCGTTCAACATCTATACCGGTTATCGCATCCACAATTGCCATTTCGCCATCTATGGCGCCCTGTTCCTGGGCCAGATGCAACCCGCGCTGGAGGCCAATCGCGACCTCTGGGACTCGGTCCCCGAAGAGATGCTGCGCATGGAAAGCCCGCCGATGGCGGATTACTTCGAAAGCTACATGGCGATGGGGCCGCATATCCTGATCCGGTTCGGCCGCTGGGACGAGGCCATCGCGCTGGAACCGCCCGCTGATCCCGACTTGTACCGCACACTGACCGCAACGGTGCATTATGCGCGCGCGGTCGCCTTTGCCGCTACCGGCCGCGTGGCCGAGGCAGAGGCCGAGGAACAGGTGTTTCTGGCCGCCGCCGCCCGGGTGCCCGAAAGCCGGCTCCTGCATAACAACCGCGTCGTCGATCTTCTTGAGATCGCAAAGGAAATGCTGCGCGGAGAGATCGAGTACCGCAAGGGGAGTTACGATCTGGCCTATGCCCATCTGCGCCGCTCGATCGAGCTGGACGACACTCTGCCCTATGACGAGCCCTGGGGCTGGATGCAGCCCACCCGCCATGCGCTGGGCGCGCTGCTGTTCGAACAGGGCCATGTGGACGAGGCCGAGACAGTCTATCGCGCCGATCTGGGGCTGGGCGGACAGCTCAGCCGCGCCGCGGTTCATCCCGACAATGTGTGGAGTCTCAAAGGCTTGCATGACTGTCTGAAAGCGCGTGCAGAGACGGTTGAGATCATCCAGATCCGCCAGCGTCTGGATCTGGCGCTGGCACGGGCCGACCGGGCGGTCGGCGCCTCGTGCTTCTGTGCCCAAGCAGCGATGCGGGCGGCAGGGTGAACATGCGCGCGATCCTCCTACCCCTTCTGCTGTGCCTTGCCCAGCCGGTGCTGGCCGAACGTCAGAGCTTCCCCCCTCGGGACGAGGCTGCGGACAACCCGGCGGTCCTTGCCGCGCGCGACGCGCTGCGCGCGGCGGTGGCCGCACGCGATCTGGGTCGCCTCAGTGCCGCCGCCTGCGCCGATCTGAGCCTCAGCGATGACGGCCCGGGCGGGCCGGAAGAGCTGCGTCAGATGCTGACCGTTTCGGACACGAACTCCGAAACCACGGTCGAAACCCGCTGGCAGATGCTGGCCAAGGCGCTGGCGGCACCGGGGTATTTCGATGCCGAGGGCGAGTTCTGGATGCCCCATCACTGGCGCATCCAGCTGCCCGCGCGAATCGACCCGGCGCAGGCCCATTTCGTCACCGGCGCAAACGTGAACCTGCGCAAGACACCGGAGCGGACCGGGGAGATCCTGACCCAGGTCAGCTTCGAAGTGGTTCTGACCGCCGGGTTCGATCCCGGGGCCGAATACCGGGCGATAATCCTGTCGGATGGCACCCGCGGGTATCTGCATCGCGACTATCTGACCCCGATGTCGGGCCCGCGCGCGGCACTGGCACAATCGCCCGAGGGCATCTGGCAACTCTGCACCTTTACCTCAGGGCGCTGAGCGCGCGACCGGGCGACAAAATCTTCATCGAAGATTTTGCAAGCAGATTTTCACTTGAAAATCTGCCCTCTACGCCTTGCTCTTCTTTTCCGCCGCAACCTTGTCGGCCAGATCCCGGGCCACCGCAAAGGCGCCCTTGATCTTGTCCGCCTCCGACCTCCAGTCGCGACGCACCACGATCTTGTTGTCCTTGATCTTGGCCAGGCCCTTTTGCGCCTGAATGAACTCCACCAACCCCGCCGGCGAGGCGAACTTGTCGTTGTGGAACTGGATCGTGGCCCCCTTTGGCCCGCCGTCCAGCTTGGCAATGCCTGCGCGCTTGCACATGGCCTTGATCCGCACCACCAGAAGCAGCGTGTTCACCTCCTTCGGCAGCTTGCCAAACCGGTCGATCAGTTCGGCGGCAAAGCCCTCCAGCTCGACCTTGGTCGTAAGCGACGAAAGCCGCCGGTAGAGACCGAGGCGCACGTCCAGATCGGGTACATACTCCTCGGGGATCAGCACCGGCACGCCCAGATTGATCTGGGGCGCCCATTGGTCGTCGGCCTCGCTCAGCCCCTCCATCTGGCCGCTGCGGATCTTGGCGATCGCCTCCTCCAGCATCGACTGGTAAAGCTCATAGCCCACATCCGGCATCTGGCCGGACTGTTCCTCGCCCAACAGGTTGCCTGCGCCGCGAATGTCCAGATCCTGGCTGGCCAGCGAGAACCCCGCCCCCAAGGTGTCGAGCGAGGCCAGCACCCGCAGCCGCTTTTCGGCGGCGGGTGTAAGCCGCGCCCTGGGTTTGGTGGTCAGATAGGCATAGGCGCGCGCCTTGGACCGGCCCACCCGGCCCCGGATCTGATAGAGCTGCGCTAGTCCGAACATATCGGCCCGATGCACCACCATCGTGTTGGCGGTGGGGATGTCCAGCCCGCTTTCGACGATGGTCGTGGCCAGCAGCACATCGTATTTGCCGTCGTAGAAAGCGTTCATTCGGTCGTCGAGCTCACCCGCCGCCATCTGGCCATGCGCCACCACATAGGTCAGTTCCGGCAGCTGTTCCTTCAGGAACGCCTCGATATCCGGCAGATCGGTGATGCGGGGCACCACATAGAAACTCTGCCCGCCCCGGTAATGCTCGCGCAACAGCGCCTCGCGGACAGTGACCGCGTCGAACTCGCTGACATAGGTGCGGATCGCCAACCGGTCGATCGGCGGCGTGCCGATGATCGAGAGATCCCGCACGCCGGTCAGGCTCAGCTGCAGGGTGCGCGGGATCGGGGTGGCCGTCAGCGTCAGTACATGCACGTCCGAGCGCAGCTGTTTCAGCCGCTCCTTGTGACCGACGCCGAAATGCTGTTCCTCGTCGATGATGAGCAGGCCGAGGTTCTGGAACCGGATGCCCTTGGCCAAGAGCGCATGGGTGCCGATCACGATATCCACCGTGCCGCGCGCCAGCCCCTCGCGGGTCTGCTGCGCCTCCTTGGCCGAGATGAAACGGCTGAGCTGACGCACCTCCAGCGGAAAGCCCCGGAAGCGGTCGCGGAAACTGGCGGCATGCTGGCGCGCAAGCAGCGTGGTGGGCGCGATCACTGCCACCTGCAGCCCCGACATGGCCGCGACAAAGGCCGCGCGCATCGCCACCTCGGTCTTGCCAAAGCCCACATCGCCGCAGATCAGCCGGTCCATCGGCATGCCCGAATGCAGATCGTCCATCACGTCACCAATGGCGCGCAACTGATCGTCGGTCTCCTGATAGGGAAAGCGGGCGCTGAAATCCTCCCAGGCATGCGGCGGCGGGTCCATCACCGGCGCCTTGCGCAAGGCGCGCTCGGCGGCCACCCGGATCAGCCGGTCGGCCATCTCGCGAATACGTTCCTTCAGCTTGGCCTTCTTGGCCTGCCAGGCGCCACCGCCAAGCCGGTCGAGCAGCCCCTCTTCATGGCCGTATTTCGACAAGAGCTCGATATTCTCGACCGGCAGGTACAGCCGCGCCTCCTCGGCATAGTCGAGCGCGATACACTCATGGGCCGCACCGGCGGCGGTGATCACCTCGAGCCCGCGATAGCGCCCGATGCCGTGATCCACATGCACCACCAGATCGCCGGGGGTCAGCGACTGGGTCTCGGTCAGGAAATTCTCGGCCTTGCGACGCTTCTTGGGCTGGCGGATCAGCCTGTCGCCCAGCACGTCCTGTTCCGAGATCACCGTCAAGCCGGGCGCCTCGAACCCGTGTTCCAGCGCCCAGACGGCCAGATGCAGGCCGCGCTTGCCGATGCGCGTGCCGTTGGTCACCGGGATCGCCTCGGCCAGGCCCTCGTCCTCGATCAGCCCGGTCAGACGTTCGCGCGCGCCTTCGGAATACGAGGCGATCAACACCGGACCATCCGCCATTCTGACCTTAAGATGATCGACCAAGGCCCCGAACAGGCTGACGTTTTCCAGAGCGCGCTCGGGCGAGAAATTGCGCCCGATCCGCCCGCCCGCGTCGATCACGCCTGGGCCGCTGGCCTGCGGCAGCGGGTTGAACTGCATCACCCGCCGATCGGCCAGTTGCGCCGACCAATCGCCATCATCAAGATACAGCAGCCCCGGCGGCAGCGGTTTATAGACGCTGTCCGTCCGAGAGCGGTCGGTCATGGCCAGACGGCGGGTCTCGTACTGGTCCTGAATACTGTCCCAGCGCGCCAGCCGGGTCGGTGTCACCTGATCGTCCAGCGTCACCGTTGCGGCGGGCAAATAGTCGAACAGGGTTTCAAGCCGTTCATGAAAGAAGGGCAGCCAATGTTCGACGCCCTGATGCTTGCGCCCGGCACTCACCGCCTCGTAAAGCGGATCGTCGCTGCCGGCGGCGCCGAACTCGATGCGATAGTTCTGGCGGAACCGGGTGATGGCCGCCTCGTCCAGAATGACCTCGCTGACCGGGGCCAGTTCGATCAGGTCCAGTTTCTCGGTGGTGCGCTGGGTGGCGGGATCGAACCGGCGCGCGCCGTCCAGCACGTCGCCGAAGAAATCGAGCCGCACCGGCCCGCTGTCTCCGGGCGGATAGATGTCGATGATGCCGCCCCGGATCGCGTAATCGCCGGGTTCCATCACCGTGGGACTCTGGCTGAAGCCCATGCGGACAAGAAATTGTCTGAGCGCCTGTTCATCCACGCGCCGCCCCACCTGGGCGCTAAAGGCCGCCTCGCGCAGCAGGTCGCGCGCGGGCACCCGCTGGGTCGCAGCGTTGAGCGTGGTCAGCAGCACGAAACGGTCGGGCATCTGGTGCACCAGCGCCGCCAGCGTCGCCATCCGCGCCGCCGAGACATCGGCGTTGGGCGAGACCCGGTCGTAAGGCAGGCAATCCCAGCTGGGAAACACGAAAACCGGCAGGTCGGGCGCGAAGAAGGCCAACGCCGCCCGCATCGCCTCCAGCCGCTTGTCATCGCGGGCCACATGCAGCACCGGTGCGCCCGCGCGGGCGACCTCGTTCAGGATCAGCCGCGCGTCAAAGCCTTCGGGCGCGCCGCCCACCAGCACATGGTTCGGTGCCTTCATCGTGACTTGTCCCTGTCCGTTTCCGTCCGTCTAGCCCAGAACCCCGATCGACAGGTTCTGATACATGCCCCAGAGCGAGGTGAAGAAGATCGACACCATGCCGATGATCTGGGTATAAATCCGGCAGCGCCCGATGGCCCGTGCCAGATCCTCGCCCATCAATTCCTGCGCCCGCACCCGCCGCGCGGTCGCGAGATTTAGCAGCGCCACCAGCGACATCGGAAAGGCCAGCATGAACACCGCCTGGGCAAACTCCATTCCATAATAGAACCCCAGCATCGCCAGCACCGACAGCATGAAGCAGCTGAAGGAAAACAGCAGCAATCCGGCAGTGTCCACGATATAAAGCATGCGGTTCACATTGATCCGGACGATATCGTTCAGATCCTGCGCGGCCTGACCGCCGACCCGGCGGGCACGGGTCACCATGTCATAAGGTACGCCCAGAACCCAATGGCTGGCCGAGGACCAGACCACCGCCAACGCGATCCAGAACCACAGGTTCGAAAAGCTGCGCATGTCGATAAGTTCGAAGATCGAGGAATACCAATCCAAACCTGCTGCCCTTCCCGCTGGCCGTCATCGCGGCCTTCTATCCCGCCTGCGCGGCCATTGGTACCCTTGTGACCGGATCAATTCCATGCCACCCAATACACAAATGTGCAAGGAGAGCCATGCATGACCCCGACCGTCGCCGCCTTTCCCGCCGCCCGTTTCCGGCGCGCGCGCAAATCGCCCGCGCTGCGTGCGCTGGTGCGCGAGAATTCCCTGGGCGTCGATGATCTGATCTGGCCGGTCTTCGTGCGCGATGGCGAGGGGATAGAAGAACCGGTGCCCTCGATGCCCGGGGTGATGCGCCGTTCTGTCGACAGGATCGCCCAGGCCGCGGTCGAGGCGCAGGCGCTGGGCATTCCTGCGATCTGCCTGTTTCCCTATACCGATGCCGCGCTGAAAACCGAGGATTGCGCCGAGGCCTGGAGCCCCGACAACCTGTCCAACCGCGCCATCCGTGCGATCAAGGCCGCCGCCCCCGACATCGCGGTGATGACCGATGTGGCGCTCGATCCCTATAACATCAACGGCCATGACGGCTATGTGGTGGACGGCGAGATCGTCAATGACGAAACCGTCGAGGCGCTGGTCAAGATGACGCTGGCGCAGGCCGAAGCGGGCGCCGATATCATCGGCCCCTCCGACATGATGGACGGGCGCATCGGCGCCATGCGCCAGGCGCTCGAGGCGGCCGGGCATCGCAACGTGCTGATCCTCAGCTATGCGGCCAAATATGCCAGCGCCTTTTACGGGCCGTTCCGCGACGCGGTCGGTGCCTCGGGCGCGCTGACCGGCGACAAGAAGACCTATCAGATGGACCCGGGCAACAGCGACGAGGCGCTGCGCCTGATCCAACGCGACCTGTCCGAGGGCGCCGACATGGTGATGATCAAACCGGGGCTGGCCTATCTGGACATCTGCCACCGGGTCAAACAGAGCTTTGGCGCGCCCACCTATGCCTATCAGGTCTCGGGCGAATACGCGATGATCAAGGCGGCGGCGCAGAATGGCTGGATCGACGGCGACAAGGTGATGCTGGAAAGCCTGCTGGCCTTCAAGCGCGCCGGTTGCGACGGCATCCTGACCTATTTCGCCCCCGACGTGGCCCGCATCCTGCAAGGGTAGGTTCACGCAAACCGGCGCGGCGGGCGATATCCCGCCCAATTGCGGCAGTTGCATGATGACAGGGCGGCCGGTTCGGCGTATTGTCGCCATCAAGACCGGGAGAACCCGGCTTGTCAGGCAACATTACAGAGATCGAGAGATATGAGCAGTATCCACACTCCCCGACTGAGCCGTCGCGGCTTTGCCCTTGGCATGGCAGGTTTGACGCTCACCGCCGCCTGCGGCAATGGCGTCGGCAATTCCAACGCTTCGCAGATCGACGCCCGCGTCAACGCCACCCTGACCGAGATGTACGCCCAGTTCCCCAACACGGTCGAAATCTCGCACAAGGCGGCCGGCATGCTGGTGATGCCGCTGCTGACCGAGGCCGGTTTCGTCTTTGGCGGCGGTTATGGGCGCGGCGCCCTGCGTGTCGACGGGGTGACGGTGGATTACTACTCGGCCGTCAAGGGCAGCGCCGGGTTGCAGATCGGCGCCCAGCAATATGCCCATGTGCTGTTCTTCATGACCCAGGGCGCGCTCAGCGAATTCCGCCGCTCCAGCGGCTGGTCCGCCGGGGCCGATCTGGAATATGTGGTCAGCGATCAGGGCGACTCTCTGGCCGCCGATACCAACACGCTGCGCTCGCCGATCCTGGCCGCCGTGTTCGGGCGCGCCGGTCTGCGCGTCGGTGCGACGCTGGAAGGCACCAAATACACCCGCATCATCCCCTGATGCACGGGGCCGCGTGGGCCGCGCAACCGGCGCGGGCCTGTCACTTGGTTTGTAAGGGCGGCGGTGGCGCCGCCCTTTCGTTTTCTCCGCCAATCCCCTAATGTCACTCGGGAAATTCGAATTCAGCTCAATCACGGGTCGCTCATGGGTCTGCTCTTTCGCTGGCTACTTCGCCTTGCCGCCGGTCTGATCGCACTTGCCGTCGCGGCGGTGGCGCTGGTCTACTATCTCGCCAGCCAGTCGCTGCCCGATTACGACCAGACCCAAGAGGTGGCCGGGCTGACCGCGCCGGTCGAGATCGTACGCGACACCCATAACGTGCCGCATATCTTCGGCGCTTCGGATCCGGACGTGTTCTTTGGCCTCGGCTATGCCCATGCGCAGGACCGGCTGTGGCAGATGACCATGCTGCGCCGCACCGTTCAGGGCCGCCTGTCCGAGGTGTTCGGCCCCCGTACCGTTGCCATCGACCGGCTGTTGCGCCGGCTCGACCTGGCGCGGCTGGCGCAACAATCGGTCAGCGCCCAGGACGCCTATACCACCGCCGCGCTCAAGGCCTATGCGGCGGGCGTCAACGCCCGCCTGGCCGAGATCAACGACGAGGCGCTGGGCCGCGGCGCGCCCGAGATGTTCCTGTTCAACGCCCCCGTTGCGCCGTGGCAACCCGCCGACAGCCTGGCCATCATCAAGCTGATGGGCCTGCAACTCTCGGGCCATCTGGAGGAGGAGGTACTGCGCGCCCGAACCTCGCTGATGCTGGGCGATCCCGCGCGGCTGGTTGATATCCTGCCCGATGCCCCGGGCACCGGCACCGCCGCGCTACCGGAGTATGCCCAGCTGTTTCCGGGTCTTCCCCGCTATGCCGCTGGGCGCGATACGCCGCATGACCCGCTGATGCCGCTGCCGCGCCGGGGCCTGGCCGGGGCGTCGAACGCCTGGGCGGCGGCGCCGTCGCGCTCGGCCAGTGGCGGCACCCTGCTGGCCAATGACCCGCATCTGGGCTTTGCCGCGCCCTCGACCTGGTATCTGGCGCGGCTGGAGCTGGCCAATGGCGGCGTGATCGGCGGCACCATTCCCGGCATGCCGGCGGTTCTGCTGGGGCGCAGCGAGCGGCTGGGCTGGGGCCTGACCTCGTCCTACATGGACGATCAGGACCTGTTCGTCGAAAGGCTGAACCCCGACAATCCCGAGGAATACCTGACCCCGGACGGCTACAAGACCTTTGAAAGCCGCCCCTCGATCATCGAGATCAAGGGCGCCGCCCCGATCACCCTGACCCTGCGCTGGACCGAAAACGGTCCGGTCCTGCCCGGCAGCGTCTATGACCTGGAAACCATCACCCCGCCCGGCCATGTGATGTCGCTGGGCTGGACCATGCTTGATGCGCGCGACACCTCGATGTCGGCGGCGCTGGCGCTGATCAATGCTGGAACCGTGCAAGAAGCGATCCGCGCAAGCGAAGCCTATGTCGGCCCCTCGCAGAACCTGACGCTGGCCGACCGCGAGACGGTCGCGCTCAAGATGGTGGGCGCGGTGCCCCGGCGCGATCCCCGCCATCAGAGCCAGGGCCGCCTGCCCGCGCAGGGCTGGCGCGCCGAGAACCGCTGGCAGGGTCGGATGCCCTATGCCTCGAACCCGGAATTCGTCTCGCCGGTGGGCGGGATCCTGGGCAATACCAACAACAAGCTGCTGGAACGGCCCTTTCCCAACCATGTCTCGTTTGTCTGGGGCGACACTCAGCGGGTGACCCGCTGGCAGAAGCTGATGCAATCACGCGAGGTGCATACCCGCGACGGGTTCATCGAGGCGCAGCTGGACCCGGTCAGCCCGGCGGCGCGCACCCTGTTGCCCTTGATCGGCGCCGACCTGTGGTTCACCGGCGAGGCCGCGCCCGAGGGCACGCCCGAGCGCCAGCGCCAGATTGCGCTCTCGCTTCTGGCCGAATGGAACGGCGAGATGAGCGAGCATCTGCCCGAGCCGCTGATCTATGCCGCCTGGGTGCGGGCACTGCAAAAGCGGCTGATCACCGACGAGCTGGGGCCACTGGCCGATGAATACAAACAAGTCGAGCCGCTGTTCATCGAGCGGGTGTTCCGCGATATCGACGGCGCCTCGGTCTGGTGCGACATCCGCCAGAGCGCGCCCCGCGAAACCTGCACCGAGATCGCCCGGCTGGCGCTGGACGATGCGCTGGTCTGGATCGGCGACCGCTATGGCAGCGCGCTGGAAAGCCTGCGCTGGGGTGATGCGCATCAGGCCACCCATGACCATCCGGTGCTGGGCGAGGTGCCGGTGCTGCGCTATTTCGTGAACATCCGGCAATCGACCAGCGGCGGCGACCACACGCTGCAACGCGGGCGCACCTCGGGCGAGGACCCGGATCCGTTCCGCAACGTGCATGGCGCGGGATATCGCGGGGTCTATGATTTCGCCGATCCCGACAGTTCGGTCTTTGTCATCTCGACCGGGCAATCGGGGCATTTCCTGTCACGCTATTACGACGATCAGGCACAGCTGTGGCGGCGCGGCGAATATATCCCGATGTCACTGGATGCGGATCTGGCGCGCGCGGCGGCGGTGGGGGTGACCCGGCTGTTGCCCGCGCCCGAATAAGCGATGCAAAGCTATGCCGCCGACCTGATCGCGTTGGGGCTGTTGTTCCTGACGGGTCTGGCCGCCGATCAGCTGGGCGCGCGCAGCCGGCTGCCCCGGGTGACGCTGCTGTTGATCTGCGGCCTGCTGGCCGGCTCGGCCGGGTTCGACCTGATCCCCGAGAGCCTCGCCGCCCTCTACCCGATCATCTCGGTCATCGCGCTCAGCATGGTGGCGTTCCTGTTGGGAGGCGAGCTGTCGCTGCGCACCCTCAGCGGCCATGGCCGCGCGATCGTGGTGATCTCGGTGATGGTGGTGCTGGTGACGCAGCTGACCGTTTCGGCCGGGCTTGCGATGATCGGCATGCCGCTGGCGGCGGCGTTGATGGTGGGGGCGCTGGCCACCGCCACCGATCCGGCGGCGACGCTGGACGTGATCCGGCAGGGCCGCGCCAGCGGTGACTTTCCGCGCAGGCTCAAGGGGATCGTGGCCATCGACGATGCCTGGGGCGTGCTGCTGTTCGGGCTTGTCGCGGTGCTGGCCGGCGCGGTCGAGGGCAACGGCTCGGCCCACGGCCTGCTGGGCGGCGCGCTGGTCGAGATTGCGGGATCGGTTGCCCTGGGCCTGGCCGTCGGCCTGCCCGGCGCCTCTCTGACCGGGCGCTTGTCAGGGGGCGAGCCGCTCAGGATCGAGGCGCTGGGGCTGGTGTTCCTGACCGCGGGCCTGTCGCTGTGGCTGGATCTTTCCTATCTGATCGCGGGGATGACGGCGGGGGCGGTGATCGTCAACCTCGCCCATCACCACAAACGGGCCTTTCGCGAGATCGAACATATCGAATGGCCCTTCATGATCGTGTTCTTCATCCTGGCCGGGGCCTCGCTGGACCTCTCGGCGCTTTGGGCGGTGGGGCCGCTGCTGATGGGCTATGTGGCGTTGCGGGTGCTGGGCCGGGTGCTGGGCGGCTGGGCCGGGGCGGCATTGGCCGCAACCGCGCGGGGCGAACGCCCGTGGTACGGCCCGGCCCTGCTGCCCCAGGCCGGTGTCGCCATCGGCATGGCGCTGATCGCGGGTGATCTGTTTCCCCAATATGCCGACATGATCACCGCGCTGGCCATCGGTGCCACCGTTGTGTTCGAACTGGCCGGACCGCTGGCCGCCGCCTATGCGCTGCGCCGCGTCCGCGACAGCCGGGATCAGAGCGCCGCGTAACGCGCCGCCTGCCGAGGTGTCCACAGCACGGTCAGTCGGAACCCGTCATCACTTTGTTCCTCGGCCTGGACCACATCCTGCGCAAACAGCCAGGCGCGTCGCTTGCCATCGGCAAAGCCCAGCGTCAGCACCGCCTCGCTGCGGGTCTCGGCCAGCGCCTCGGCAATGGCTGTCAACAGCGACTCCAGCCCCTCGCCCGTCACGGCCGAGACCGCAAATAGCGAAGGATCGCGCGCGGTCCGCTCGCGCAGGGCCGCGCGCTTGTCGGGGTCGAGCAGGTCGACCTTGTTCCAGACCTCGAATTTCGGCCGTCCCTCGTCCACCCCCAGCGAGGCCAGGATGGTCTCGACATCGCGGGCCTGCTCCTCGGTCGCGGCATGGTGGATATCGCGCACATGCACGATCAGATCGGCGGCCAGCACCTCTTCGAGCGTGGCGCGGAAGGCGGCCACCAGCTCGGTAGGCAGATCCGAGATGAAGCCCACCGTATCGCTCAGGATCACCTCGGGCCCGTCGGGCAGCACCACCCGCCGCATGGTCGGGTCGAGCGTGGCGAACAGCATGTCCTTGGCCATCACCTCGGCGCCGGTCAGCCGGTTGAACAGGGTCGATTTGCCCGCGTTGGTATAACCCACCAGCGCCACGATCGGATAGGGCACCTTGGCGCGTGCCTTGCGGTGCAGCTCGCGGGTCTTGACCACCTTGTCGAGCTGGCGCTTGAGCCGCACCAGTTGTTCGTCGATGGCGCGCCGGTCGGCCTCGATCTGGGTTTCCCCCGGACCGCCCACAAAGCCCAGACCGCCCCGCTGACGCTCCAGGTGGGTCCAGGCGCGCACCAGCCGCGTCCGCTGATAGCTGAGCGCGGCCATCTCGACCTGCAACACGCCTTCGCGGGTGCGGGCGCGGTCGCTGAAGATTTCCAGGATCAGGCCGGTCCGGTCGAGTATCTTGACCTTCCACGCCTTTTCCAGATTGCGCTGCTGCACCGGGGACAGCGGCCCGTCGATCAGGACCAGCTCGACCTCGTTGTCGTGAAACAGGGTGGCCAGTTCCTCGACCTTGCCCGAGCCGAACAGATGGCCGGGATGCGGTTTGGGCAGGCGCACGATGCCCGACCCGACCACGTCAAGATCCGGCAGGGCCGCGGCCAGTGCCACGGCCTCTTCCAGCGCCGGAACCGGGTCGCGGCGATCAAGGTCGGATTTGAGTTCGGGGTGCAGCACCCAGGCCCGGGTGCGCGCCCGATCATGTTCCATCAATTGGCGTCTTCGCCCTCATACAGGCTGATCGGCTGGGCAGGCATGATGGTCGAGATCGCGTGTTTATAGACCAGCTGCGACTGTCCGTCGCGGCGCAGCAGCACACAGAAGTTGTCGAACCAGGTGATCACACCCTGCAATTTCACACCGTTGATCAGGAAAATCGTGACCGGAACCTTGGTCTTTCTGACGTGATTCAGGAATGCGTCCTGCAGATTTTGTCTGTCCGAAGCCATTTTTGTTCAATCTCGCCTTTGTTCTTGCAACGCACCGCGGACCAGCGCGCTCCCTCAGGCGGAGTATGTCGCGCGAATTTGGGATATGCCAGTCGAAAAAATACGTAACCCCTGAAAGCCGCTATCGGGCGTCAGGCTCAATTCCGCCACAGCGCGGGGGTGATCAGCGCGATAAAGGCCAGCGTTTCCAGCCGCCCGATGATCATGGCACCGCTGAGGATCAGCTTGGCCGCCGCAGGCATCTCGATCAGGCGGATCGGCTCCTGGGCGCCGATCTCGATCAGCGGGCCGGTGGTGCTGAGCGTGGCGATGCTGAGAACCATGGCGGTTTCGAAATCCGACCCCGCCGCCGCCAGCGCCAGCGCGATCGCCGCCAGCGAAATGGCGAACAGCATGAAGAACACCCAGGCGATGAACGCCCCTCCGCGTTGGATGCGGCGATTGCGCCCGGTGGCGGAACTGACCGACGAGGGGTGCACCAGCCGCTGCAACTCGCGCGTGCCATTCAGGTAGAGCGCATAGACCCGCAACAGCTTGACCCCGCCGGCGGTGGTGGCAACGCCGCCGCCGATCACCGACAGGCCCAGCAGGATCATGCCCGGTGTGCCCAATCCGGACCATTGCCGCGCCTCGGCCCAGTCGGTCGATTCAAACCCGGTGGTGCTCAGAAACGACATCACCGTGAACAGGCTGCCCCACAGTGCCCTGAGCGCCAGCGTCAGGTTCTCGCCCGAGGCGATGTCGATCGCGCCCGACCAGTGGCGCAGGAACAACAGCGCCGGAACCCCCAGCAGGATCAGCAGGCCGATGCGAAACTCGGGGTCCTGATCCAGCCGGGCATGACCGCGCATGGCGGTATCGGACGAGAAGGTAAGCCGAGACAGCGCGAAGAACATGAACAGGAACAGGATCGCCTCGCCGGTCAGGCCCGAGGCGCCGCCCGACAGCCCGCCCACCGGCGAAATGCCCGAGGTCGCCATGACCGACATCGCATGGCAGATCGCCACCAGCCCGGAATCGCCCGCCGCCAGCAGCAGGATCGCCACCACCAGCGTCAGCCCGGCATAGACCGGTGCCAGCGTTGCCGCGACGCGCAGCAGCCGGCCGCGGGGATCGACGCTTTCGCCCTGCCCCACCAGCACCCGGCCCGGCTGTCCCTGGGCCGTCACCTCGAACCCGCCCAGCGACAAGGGGGCCAGGATGGCCGAGGCCGCGATCCACATCACCAGCCCGCCCAGCCAGCCCACCTGCGCCCGCCACAGATGCAGCGGCGCGCTCAGCCGTCCGGGATCGGGGAACATCTCGGCCCCGGTGGTGGTGATGGCACTGACCATCTCGAAATAGGCGTTGAGGAAACTGGTGGTCTTGAGCGCATCGTGAAACGGCACCGCCAGAAACAGCGGCAGCACCGCGAAGGTCGACAACAAAACCGCCAACTGCCCCAGCAACCCATGACGCGAGGGTCGACCGGCGCGCGCCAGCGAGATTGTGGTGACCACCACCAGCCCCAGAATACCGGCATAGAAGAACGAACGCGACGTAGGATGATCGTTCAATGTCAGCGCATAGACCGCCGGCACCCACATCATCAGCGAGAACAGGCCCCAGATCAGCAGCGCCAGCGGCAGTTGCCGCAACAGGCCGGTTTCAGATGTCTGCCTGCGCCGCACCATCAGAAGAAGTCGATCGAGACCTGCATCAGCCTTTCGACCTCGGGCACGTCGTCGGCCATTGCAAATATGGCGATCACATCGCCCTCTTCGATGCGCAGCTCTCCGGTCGGGCGCAGCACCTTGTCGCCCTTGCGCACCGCGCCGACCAGCACCCCCTCGGGAAAGTCGATGTCGCGCAGGCGCTGGCCTGCCATGGGCGAGGTCGACAGCACCTCGGCCTCGATCACCTCGGCTTCGGCATCGCCGATGGAATAGACCTGGCGCACCCGCCCGTGCCGGATATGGCGCAGGATCGAGCTGACGGTGGTGGCGCGCGGGTTGATATAGGCGTCGATCCCCAACGGCGGCATCAGCGCCACCAGCGTCGGGTCGTTGATCAGGGCGATGGCCAGCCGACAGCCCTCGGCCTTGGCGCGCACGGCGGCCAGCATATTGGTTCGATCATCATCGGTCACCGCCAGCATCGCATCGGCGCGCGCGATCCCGGCCTCGGCCAGCAGGCCCGCATCCATACCGTCGCCATGCAGCACGATGGTGCGTTCCAGCGCCTCGGCGGCGCGTTCGGCATTGCCCCGGTCCCGTTCGATCACCTTGGCATGAATGCGGGTCTTGTGCTCTTCCAGCGCGCGAGCCACCTCCAGGCCGACGTTGCCGCCGCCTACGATCACCACACGATCCTGTTTTTTATGTGTTTTGCCAAACACTTCCATCGTTCTGCTCACGTCATCGACATGGCAGAAGACATAGCATTCATCGCCTGCAAAGATCTGGTCGCCCGGTTCCGGGGCAAACAGCGTCCCCTCGCGCCGGATCCCGACAACGATGGCGCGCAGGGTGGAAAACAGGTCGGTCAGCTGGCGCAGCGGCGTATTGATGACCGGGCTTGCCTCGTCCACCGACAGGCCCACCAGCTGCGCCTGCCCATCCATGAAGGTTTCGGTGTCAAAGGCCGAGGGCGCCGACAGCCGGCGCATGGCGGCGGCGGCCACTTCGCGCTCGGGGCTGATCACCACGTCGATGGGCAGATGCTCGCGCCGGTACAGGTCGGAATAGATGGCATTGAGATAGGATTTCGAGCGCAGCCGCGCGATCTTGCGCTGGATACCGAAGACCGAATGGGCCACCTGACAGGTGACCATATTGACCTCGTCCGAATATGTGGCGGCGATGATCATGTCCGCATCGCGCGCACCTGCCTTCTCCAGAACGTCAGGGTAAGAGGCGAAGCCGGCAATGCCCTGCACGTCCAGCGTCTCGGTGGCGCGGCGCACCAGATCGGGATTGTTGTCCACCACGGTCACGTCGTTCAACTCGCCCGACAGATGCCGCGCGATCTGCCAACCGACCTGCCCGGCCCCACAGATGATGACCTTCATTCCCTGGCCCCTTTTGCCTGAGGGTTTTTGAATGACAGAAGGCCGGGACAGGGTCAATTCAATTGTCAGGCCCCGGTTTCGGTGGCACTCTTGGCGCTATGAGAGTGCTGATCCCGACCCTTGCCGCCACAGTGATTCTAACGGGTTGCGGCCCGCTGTCGATCTATTACCGCGAGGGCGTCAGCGTCACGCGGCAGCAATCGGATACGCTCGATTGCGAGGTCAAGGCGCTGCGCGATGCGCCGGTGGCCAACAAGGTGCAGCAAAGCCCGCCGATCTTCTATCCCGGGCGCACCGTCTGCAACGCCGCCGGGCAGTGTTATACCACGCCGGGCAGCTGGGCGCCCGGCAGTGTCTATACCGTCGACGTCAATTCCGGCCTGCGCGCCCGGGTCGAGCAGCAATGCATGGCGGCCAAGGGCTATGCCCCGGTCGAGCTGCCCCGTTGCCGCGAGGCGGTGGCCGCCCAGGTACAGCCGGTGCGCGGTGCCAAACTGCCAGCGCTGGGGCCGACCTCTTGTGTGGTGACCTATCAGGATGGCTCGTTCCAGGTGGTCACGCCCCGGCCCGCAGGCTAGGGGCGCAACGCCTTCTTACTCGACCGTCTCGATCTCTTCGTCCATATGCGCCACCCGGGCACCTGACTTGCTCGAGGTGACCACGCCCAGCGATTTCAGCTTGCGGTGCAGCGCGCTGCGCTCCATCCCGACAAAGCTGGCGGTGCGGCTGATATTGCCGCCGAACCGGTTGATCTGGGTCAGCAGGTATTCGCGTTCGAACGCCTCGCGCGCCTCGCGCAGCGGCAGGGTCGCCAGCGCACCCGACAGCACCACCCGTCCCTCTTCGGCGGCCTTGTCCTCGTCGCTGGGCAATTCACGCGCCTCGATGTCGCCGGTGCCTTCGCCCAGGATCAGCACCCGCTCGATCAGGTTCTTGAGCTGGCGCACATTGCCGGGCCAGGACATGGTCTGCATCAGCGCCACCGCCTCTTCGCTCAGGGCACGCAGCGGCAGGCCCTGACCCTGATGGCACTGGTCGATGAAATGGGCGGCCAGAACCGGGATATCCTCGCGCCGATCCTCGAGCGAGGGCACCGCGATCGGCACCACGTTGAGCCGGTGATAGAGCTCCTGGCGAAAGCGTTCGGCCTGGATCTCGACCTCGAGATCGCGGTTGGTGGACGAGATCACCCGCAGGTCGACCCGCACCTTGTCAGCGCCGCCCACGCGCTGGAATTGCTGATCCACCAGCACCCGCAGGATTTTCGACTGGGTGCCCAGCGGCATGTCTGCCACCTCGTCAAAGAAGACCACGCCGCCATGGGCCTGTTCCAGCAGGCCCGGTTCGACGCCGCGCTCCTGGCTTTCGCGGCCGAACAGCATCTCTTCCATCCGCTCCGGCTCGACCCCGGCGCAGTTGACGGTGACAAAGGGCGCGTTGGCGCGGTTGGAATGGGCGTGGATATAGCGCGCGGCGATCTCCTTGCCCGCGCCCGCCGGCCCGCGCAGCATCACCCGGCCGTTGGATTTGGTCACCTTGTCAAGCTGGCCGATCATGGCGCGGAACGCCGCCGACTGGCCGATCATGTCGGCGCAGGTCACTTCGCGGCGTTTGAGCTGCGCATTCTCGCGGCGCAGGCGCGAGGTTTCCATCGCGCGCCGGATCACCACCATCAGCTGGTCGATGTTGAACGGCTTCTCGATGAAGTCATAGGCGCCCTGCTTGATCGCGGCCACCGCGATCTCGATATTGCCATGGCCCGAGATGATCACCACCGGCACATCCGGGTTGTCGCGCTTCACCGCCTTCAGGATGTCGATCCCGTCCATCCGGCTGTCCTTGAGCCAGATATCGAGGATCAACAGCCCCGGTGGTTCGGCGTTGATTTCGGCCATGCATTCGTCGGACGTGCCCGCCAGCCGGGTGGTATAGCCCTCGTCCTCGAGAATATCCGAGACCAGTTCCCGAATATCGCGCTCGTCGTCAACGATCAGAATATCACTCATGTCGGTCCTGCTTTCGCCTTGTTTCTGGCCGCCTGTCTTTGCATGGCGGTTCTGGAGGCCGGGTCGTAGCCCGGCAGACGGATGACGGCCATGGCGCCGAAATGGTCCTGGCCGTCAAAGACGGGCGCATCCTCCAGATGCAGCGTCCCGCCATGTTCCTCGATGATCTTCTTGACGATGGGCAGGCCCAGGCCTGTGCCCTCGTCGCGGGTGGTGACATAGGGTTCGAACAGGCGTGCCCGATCCTCGGGCAGGCCGATCCCGTTGTCCGCAATGGTGATCTGGCTGCCTTCGGCATCGCCGGTCAGGGTGACCCTGATTTCCGGCGCCAGCCCTTCGGGGGCACCCTTTTTCACCAATGTCTCAATCGCTTCGCCCGCGTTCTTGATCAGGTTCGTCAGCGCCTGGCTAAGCATGGTGGCATCCACATTGCCCATCAGCGGCGCTTCGGGCAGATCGGCCCTGACCCGCACATCGGGCTGGCCGGTCTGTTGCAGCAGTACCGCATCGCGCACCAGCCGGGTCAGATCCTCCTCATGCCGGTCGGGTTCGGGCATGCGGGCGAATTTCGAGAACTCATCAACGATGCGGCGCAAATCGTTGGTCTGGCGCACGATCACATCGGTCATCGATTCCAGGCTGTCGCAATCCTCTTCGTCCAGCTTGCGCGAGAACTTGCGCTTGATGCGCTCGGCGCTCAGCTGGATCGGTGTCAGCGGGTTCTTGATCTCATGCGCGATGCGCCGGGCCACGTCGCCCCAGGCCGCCATCCGCTGGGCGCTGACCAGATCGGTGACATCGTCAAAGGCGATCACATAACCTTCGAGCGTGTCATCCTCGCCGCGCCGGGTGGACATGCGCACCAGCAGGTTTTCCAGCTGCCCCTTGCGGGTCACCTTGATCTCGGCCTGCACGGTTTCCTGCCCTGCCGCGACCAGGCTTTCAAACAGCGACACGAACTCGGGCACCGCAACCGCCAGATCCAGGCTTTGTTCATCGCCCGACCAGTCCAGCAGCCGTTCGGCCGAGCGGTTGACGAAGGTTACCTTCCCCTGCGAATCCAGCCCCACCACACCCGAGGTGACCGAACTGAGCACCGAATCGAACAGCCGCCGCCGGCGTTCGATCTGGTGGGTATTCTCCAGCAGCGTGTCGCGCTGGCCCTTCAGCTGGCGGGTCATCTGGTTGAAATAGCGCCCCAGCATGGCGATCTCGTCATCGCCCGGCTCCTCGGGCACCTGCACCCCCAAATCGCCTCCGCCGACCCGCTGCGCCGCCGTCGTCAGCCGCCCCACCGGGCGCGACAGCCGTTCGGCGAACCACAGGCCCAGCCAGACCGCGGCCAGAATAAGAATCACCGCAAAGCCCAGGTACAGCAGACCGAATTCGAACAGCACCCGGCCGCGCTCGTTCTCGAGCTGCTGGTACAGGTGCACCGTCTCCTTGGTGTCGTCGAGCAGGTTCAGGATCTCGCCATCCACCACGCGGCTGACATAGAGATAGCGGTCGGGATAGGCCTGCAGCATCACCAGGGCGCGGAACTCGTTATTGTCCCAATCCTGGATGATCACATGACCGTTGGTCTGGGCGGCGCGGAACTGTTCCGGCTCGGGCTGCTCATAGTCGAACTGGTATGACCGGTCGCCACGGGCCCGAATCTCGCCGATACCGTCCACCACATAGGCCTCGCGCAGCCCGCGCTGGATCTGCCCCTGGCCCTGCGCCAGCACACCGCGCAGCTCGGCATCAGAGATGAAGAAGTTGAGCGTGCGCGCCTGATCCAGATAGCGGGCCAAGGCGCGGGCATCCTGGGTCAGCCCCTCGCGATGCTCCTGCTCATAGGCCTCGGCCGCCGCAAGCGAGCTGCCCACCACATTGCGCACCCGGTCCGAGAACCAGCCTTCGAGCCCGATGTTGAGCGTGAGCCCGGCAAAGATCGCCACCGTGATCGTCGGGATCAGCGCCAGCAGGGTGAACACCCCGATCAGGCGCAGGTGCAGGCGGGATCCCGCCGATTTCTCGCGTCGGGCGGCCACCAGACGGCCCACCTGCGACAGCACCAGCGCTGCCAGGGCCAGAATATAGACCAGATCCGCCAGAAGGATGAGTCGCAGCGTGGTCGAGCCCGCGCCCAGATCGAAGGGACCGGTCACCAGATAGGTGGCAACGGTCAGGGCCGGCCCCAGAACAACCAGGCCCAAAGTCCCGATATTGCGGGCTTTTCGCGTCTTGCGCCATTCGCTGAGCGAAAGGAACGGCCCGTTCTGTGACCGGGTTGCCACCTGCTGCCCTCATCCTGATGTGCCGCTAACGCGGCTTACCGCCATATCTCGTGGTCGTTGCCGGGTTGCGACCCGGATGCCACGCATTGTGTGGCGATATTACATCAGTTTGCGCCGCCGTGTCACCTCTATATCGAGATCGGTGATTTTCTTGCGCAACGTATTCCGGTTGATCCCCAGAAGATCGGCGCATTTCGCCTGATTGCCGCCCGACGCCTCGAGCGCGATTTCGATCAGCGGCGCCTCGACCTCGCGCAGGATACGCTGATAGAGACCCGGCGGCGGCAGCACATTGCCATGAAGGTCAAAGTATCGCTGCAGATGCCGCGCCACCGAGGCCGACAGCTTTTCGCTGTCGCCGCGCCCGCCAAGCGCGGGTTCCAGCTCGGGCTGGTTGCCCAGCACCTGCTCGACCTCGGTACGCGAGATTTCCTCGGCCCGGCTGATCAGCGACAGGCGGCGCACGGCGTTTTCAAGCTGCCGCACATTGCCCGGCCAGGAATAGATACGGAACAGCTCGGCCGCGCCGGCGCCCAGCCAGCGCTTGGGCGCGCCATCCCGTTCGGCCTTGGCCAGGAAATACTCGGTCAGCAGCGGGATATCGTCGACCCGTTCGCGCAGGGCGGGCACATGGATGGGCGCCCCGCACAGCCGGTAATAAAGGTCGCGGCGCAGCTTGCCCGCCTCCATCGCGCGGGCCGGATCGCCCTGACTGGTGGCCATGAAGCGGGGCACGTAATCGCCGGGCGCATCCATCATCCGCACGATGCGGCCCTGCAACTCGTCTCCGATATCGGCGATCTCGTCGATCAGCAGGGTGCCGCCCTTGACCCGGGCCAGCACGCGCGCCGGCCCTTCGAGGTCCATAAGATCGGAGGCGGTGACCGAGATGAAGGGCAAGGTGCGCCGGTCCGAGAAATCATGGATGGTGCGGGCGATCAGCGATTTGCCGGTGCCGCTTTCGCCCGAGATCATCACCGGCAGATCGGTGTTCATCACCTTGGCCACCAGCCGATAGAGCGCCTGCATCGCCGGGGTGCGCCCCACCAGCGGCAGCTCATCGGGACGCTCCGCGCCCTCTTCGCGCGGCTCGGAGGACACGGTGCGGCGTTTCTGTTCCAGCGCGCGCGCGGTGCGCTTCATCAGGTCGGGCAGGTCAAAGGGTTTGGGCAGGTAGTCATAGGCCTCGGCCTCGGCGGCCTGGATCGCGGTCATGATGGTGTTCTGGGCCGAGATCACGATCACCGGCAGGCCGGGCCGGTCCTGAGCGATCTTGGGCAGCATCTCCAGCCCGTTGCCATCGGGCATGACCACGTCCGAGATCACAACATCGCCCTTGCCCTCGGCCACCCAGCGCATCAGCGTGGTCAGGCTTGATGTCGCATGCACCTTGCAGCCCGCCCGCGTCAGCGCCTGGGTCAACACCGTGCGGATCGTGCGGTCATCATCGGCTACCAGAACCGTTCCATCCATCAGTTGCTCTCCTTTTCGCCGCGATCCTTCGGTACCCGGGGCAGCGACAGGCGGAACACCGTGCGGCCCGGGACCGAGTCGACGGCGATCCAGCCGTCATGGTCGGAAATGATCTTGCTCACCAGCGCCAGGCCCAGCCCGGTGCCATTCTCGCGTCCCGAGACAAAGGGGTCGAAGATATCGGCGCGAATCTCTTCGGGCAGGCCGGGGCCGTCATCGATCACCTCGACCTGAAGCGGCAGCGACTGGCCCGACCCGTCATTGCGGCGCAGGCGGAAGGAATGTTCGAAATAGGTCCTGAGGCGAATGGTGCCGCCGCCCGGCGCCGCCTCGGAAGCGTTCTTGAGCAGGTTCAGCACCACCTGCAACAGCTGGTCAGGATCGCCATAGGCCAGCGGCAGCGAGGGGTCGTAATCCTCGATGATCTTCATATGCGCGCCAAATCCGAGAAGGGCCGAGCGGCGCGCCCGGTCCAGCACATCGTGGATGTTGACCGGCTTGAAATCGGGCACGCTGAGATTGCCGAACTGTTCGACCTGTTCCAGCAGCTTCACGATCCGGCGGCTTTCCGCGACAATAAGGTCTGTCAATTCAAGGTCTTCTGGTGCGAGGTTCATGCTCAGAAGCTGGGCGGCGCCAGTGATGCCCGCCAGCGGGTTCTTGATCTCGTGTGCCAGCATCTCGGCCATGCCGATGGCCGATTGCGCCGCCGATTTCACCGAATGGCTTTGCGTCATCCGCCCGGCCAGCTCGCGCGGGCTGACCAGCATCATCATCACTCCGGGACTGCCGACAAGCGGGGCGATCTGGATGGCGCATTGCAGCGGCGCCCGATTGCCCGAACCAACGTCGATATCGTTCACGAACAGCGGCGTGCCCTGGCCGCGGGCGCGTTCGAACGCGGGTTCGATCGGCGCGTCGATCGCCAGCTGGTCCCAGATCGGATGGCCCAGCACCGCCTTGCGCGACAGGTTCAGGAACCCCTCGGCGGCAGAGTTCACATCGACGATCCGGTCATCCGCGTCGATCAGGAAGGCCGGGACCGGCAGCGAGGCCCAGAGGGCGCTTTCGGCACTCATGCGGCCTCCTCCGCGTTGCCGCACAGCGCCTCAGGCAGCAGGTGCAGCACCGTTTCCGGGTCGCGCGCGGTCAGCACCAGCTTGCGCAGCGGTGCTGGGGTGGCGGCCTCGTCCATGTACCAGCCCAGATGCTTGCGCGCGACGCGCAGGCCCAGTTCGCGCCCGTAGAAATCAAGCATGGCCTGATAGTGGCGCGCCACCATGTCGGCCAGCTCGGCGCCTTGCGGCACCTCGGGCGCGGGCGTGCCATAAAGCGCATGGGCAATCTGCGCCAGCAGCCAGGGCCGCCCCTGCGCGCCGCGCCCCACCATCACCCCATCGGCGCCGGACCGGTCCAGCGCCTGCCGGGCGGTGTGGGCGCAGGTGATGTCGCCATTGGCAATCAGCGGCACATCGACCGCTTCTCGCACCGCCGCAATCGCCGCCCAATCGGCACGGCCCTTGTAGAACTGACAGCGGGTGCGGCCATGGATTGTCACCATCCGCACGCCGGCCTCGGCTGCGCGCCGCGCCACATCGGGCGCGTTCATCAGCGTATCGTCCCAACCCAACCGGGTCTTGAGCGTCACCGGCACATCAACCGCCGCAACCACCGCCTCGATCAGGCGCAGCGCGTGATCGGGGGTCTTGAGCAGCGCCGAGCCGGAATAGCCGTTGGTCACCTTCTTGGCCGGGCAACCCATGTTGATGTCGATCACGCGCGCGCCCCGGTCGGCGACCTGACGGGCGGCCTCGGCGATCCAGTGGGTATCGCGCCCGGCCAGCTGCACGGCGGTATTTTCAACATCCGCTGACAGTTCCGCCCGCTCGCGCACACCCGGTTTGGCCTGCACCATCTCCTGGCTGGCGACCATCTCGCTCACCACCATGCCGGCGCCGAACTCCATCACCAGATCGCGAAAGGGGCGGTCGGTGATTCCGGCCATCGGCGCCAGGATCACCGGCGGGGCCAGGGTTTTGTCTCCAAGATGCAGGGTCACCTGTGCCTAATCCTTGTGCAACTGAGGTCTTGGTAATGAAGCAACGGCCATCGCACAATGAATCCCCCCGGATCAAGGGCCAGGAATTACGCATCTGCCTAATTTTTAATCGCTTCACCACGGGTCATTGCCAGCGAAGGCGTCACCCCATAAAGATCGGGCATCACCCGCCTGCCCCGCGCCCGAGGACCGCCATGACCACAGCCGCCATCATCGTTGCCGCCGGGCGTGGCACCCGCGCGGGCGGGGGCGTGCCCAAACAATGGCGCCCGCTGGCCGGGCGCCGGGTGGCCGACTGGACGCTGGACCGCTTTGCGCTCCGGCAGATCACCCATGTCGTTCTGGTGCTGCATCCCGAGGACCACGACGCCTGGGACGAGTTTGCCACGACCCCGCTGATCCTGGCGCCGGGCGGTTCTGATCGCGCGGGCTCGGTCCGAAATGGGCTGGCGGCGCTGGACGGTCTGGGCATCACCAAGGTGCTGATCCATGACGTCGCTCGTCCCTGTGTCTCGGCCGCTACGATCGGTGCCGTACTGGACGCGCTCGACGCCCATCCCGGCGCGGCGCCCGGGCTGGCGGTGACCGATGCGCTCTGGACCGGGGCCGAGGGTCTGGTGACCGGTACCCGCGAGCGCGACGGGCTGTTTGCCGCGCAGACACCGCAGGGCTTTCGCTATGACGCCATCGTCGCGGCCCACGCCGCCCACCCCGGCGGGGCGGCAGATGATGTCGAGGTGGCGCGCGCCGCCGAGTTGACCGTGGCCATCGTGCCGGGCGACCCCGACAACCTGAAAATCACGCGGGCCGAGGATTTCGCCCGCGCCGAACGGATATTGAGGCAGGACATGGATGTAAGGCTTGGCAATGGATATGACGTGCACCGGTTCGGACCGGGCGATCACGTGATCCTTTGCGGCATCAAGGTGCCGCATGACCGGGGTCTGCAAGGCCATTCCGATGCCGATGTGGGCATGCATGCGGTCACCGACGCGCTCTATGGCGCGCTGGTCGAGGGCGATATCGGCCGCCATTTCCCGCCCTCGGACCCGCAATGGAAGGGCGCGGCGAGCGAGATCTTCCTGCGCCATGCGGTCGATCTGGTGCGCGCGCGCGGTTTCGCTGTGTCCAACATCGACTGCACGCTGGTGTGCGAATACCCCAAGATCGGCCCGCATGCCCTTGAGATGCAGGCGGAAATGGCCCGGATCATGGGGCTGGAGGCAAGCCGGGTATCGGTCAAGGCCACGACCTCCGAACGGCTGGGGTTCACCGGCCGGAGCGAAGGCATCGCCGCGCTGGCCACCGCCTGTCTGGTGAAACCATGAGCATTGCATCGCTGATCGGCACTGTTGGCGGGGTCGGCTATCTGCGGCCCGCACCGGGCACCTGGGGTTCGCTTGCGGCGCTGCCGCTGGCCTGGGTCCTGCATCAGTTGGGCGGCTTTCCCCTGCTGGCTCTGGCGACACTGGGCGCTTTCGTTGCCGGGCTCTGGGCGACGCGCGTGATGACAGCGGGCCAGACCGATCACGACCCTTCGGAAATCGTCATCGACGAGGTGGCGGGCCAGTTCCTGGCGCTCTGGGCGCTGTCCTTGCCCGCCTGGTCACACGGGATCGAGATCTCGGCGCTCTGGCCCGGCTGGATCGCGGCCTTTGTCCTGTTTCGCCTGTTCGACATCACCAAACCCGGCCCGGTCGGCTGGGCCGACCGCAGGGGCGACCCGATGGGGGTGATGCTGGACGATATCATTGCCGGTCTTTTCGCCGCCATCGGCACTGCCCTGCTGGCGGCGCTTTCACATGGAGTACTGGGCCTATGAACGTTGCCGACCTGCTGGAGCGTGCCAAGGCGCGCGGGACCAAGATCGCCACCGCCGAAAGCTGCACGGGCGGCATGGTGATCGCCGCCCTGACCGACATCCCCGGAAGCTCTGCCGTGGTCGAGCGCGGGTTCGTCACCTATACCAACAGCGCCAAGCAAGAGATGCTGGGCGTGCGCAAGGCCTCGCTTGACGCTTATGGCGCGGTGTCCGAACAGGTCGCGCGCGAAATGGCCGAGGGCGCGCTGGATCATTCCCGCGCCACGCTGGCGGTGGCGATCACCGGCATCGCCGGCCCCGGCGGGTCCGAGTTC
Organism: Ruegeria pomeroyi DSS-3; assembly: GCF_000011965.2. Lineage (NCBI taxonomy): Bacteria > Pseudomonadati > Pseudomonadota > Alphaproteobacteria > Rhodobacterales > Roseobacteraceae > Ruegeria > Ruegeria pomeroyi. The sequence goes on from NC_003911.12 coordinate 2,230,606, forward strand.
AAGCCCGAGGGCCGGGTCTGTTTCGCGCTGGCCGGCGATGGCATCGCCACCAGCAGCGAAACGGTGGACTTCGGCGCCCCGGGCCGCGCTCAGGTGCGCGCGGCCGCGCGCGACCATGCGCTGGCGCTGCTGGATCGCGGCCTTTCCCTGATCGCCCCCTGAACCGGCAAACACCGCACCAGAGCGCCGCTTTTTTCATCACTTGAAAAAAAGCGGCAAAAACAGGCATGTTTCCGGCAGGCCGCCTCTTTTTCCCGCGACTGAAATCCGCTCAACCGCTCCCGACACTCGCAATCGCAGTAAAGGAGAGCGGCCCATGAACGGAGCCGATACAGCCTGGATCATCGTGGCCACAGCCCTGGTCCTGTTCATGACATTGCCGGGGCTGGCCCTGTTCTATGGCGGCCTCGTTCGGGCCCGCAACGTGCTGAGCGTGTTCATGCACTGTTTCGCCATCGCCTGCCTGATGAGCATTCTGTGGCTGGTGGCGGGCTATTCCATCGCCTTTGGCGGCGGCACCTCGGGGTTTTGGGGTGGGCTGGACAAGGTGATGCTGATCGGCGTGACCGCCGACAGCCTCAGCGGTACATTGCCCGAGATCCTGTTCTTTGCCTTCCAGATGACCTTTGCCATCATCACCCCGGCGCTGATCGTCGGCGCCTATGTCGAGCGGGTGGGCTTCGGCTTTGTGCTCACCTTTTCGGGCCTCTGGATGCTGCTCTGCTATGCGCCGGTGGTGCACTGGATCTGGGGCGGCGGCATGATGTCCGATGGCGGAATCTTTGGCGAGACCGGTGTGCGCGATTTCGCTGGCGGCATCGTCGTACACGAAACCGCCGGTCTGGCGGCGCTGATCATCGCCGTGATGCTGGGGCCGCGCCGCAACCGCACCACCCCGCCGCATAACCCCGGTTTCGTGATGATCGGCGCGGCGATGCTGTGGGTGGGCTGGTTCGGCTTCAACGGCGGCTCGCAGCTGGCCGCTGATGGCGGTGCCGCCATGGCGCTGACCGTCACCCATATCTCGGCCGCCACCGCCTCGCTCAGCTGGGCGCTGTGGGAGCGGATCAAATATGGCAAGGCGTCGCTGGTGGGTCTGGTCACCGGCACCATCGCCGGGCTGGCCTCGATCACGCCCGCCAGCGGTTTTGTCGGCCCCGCCGCCGCGCTGCTGATCGGCGCGGTCGCCGGTATCCTGTGTCAGGAGGCGGTCAATCTGGTGCGCAACTGGCTCAGGATCGACGACACCCTCGACGTGTTCGCCGTGCACGGGGTCGGCGGCATCTTTGGCACCCTCATGATCGCCGTCCTCGGCGCCGGCAGCTGGGTCGCACAGCTGGGCGGGCTGGTGTTCGTGGGTCTCTTCACGACGGGTGTCACCATCGTGTTGGTCAAGGTGGTTGCACTTGTCACCCCGCTCAGGGTAGATGCCGAGACCGAAACAAACGGGCTCGACCTCTCCGTGCATGGTGAGCGGGCCTATGACATGAGCAGCTGAGCCCACCTCGGCTGTTCCGATGCCCCTCAAAGGGCTCAGGCGGACCTCTTTCCAGAGGTCCGCTTTTTCATGCGCCGTCCCGCGGGCTCAGGTCCAACCGATAGAACAGATCGACCCGCGCGCCACCGTCGATGCGCACGCAATCGGGCAAGCGCGCCAGCAGCCGGAACCCGTGCCGCTGGTAAAAGGCAATGGCGCGGTGGTTCTCCGCATCCACATAAAGCTCGACCAGGCTGCGCCCCTCGCTGCGCGCCTCGGCGATCGCCCCTGCCATCATCCGGTCCGCCACCCCGGTGCCCTGCGCCTTGCGGGTCACGTAAAAGGGTCCCAGTTCGACCCGATGCGCCATGCGCGCAAACATCTGCGGGCGATAGCCGCAGAGCCCCAGCAACGCGTCCTGCCGGAACACGCCGCGCAGCGCGCCATATCCCAGTATCTCGCGGCACCGTTCGCCAGACAGCGCCTGCACCTCCGCAGCGCTTTGCAGGAACCCCAGCGGGAAATCGCGCGTGCCCTCCAGCATCAGCGCCCGCCATGCCGCGACATCCTGCGTTCCAAGCCTGCGATAGTTCAAATCCATTGCCTGCCCCTCTGGCCCGGTGCTGGACATCGCGCCTTCCTCTTGCATCAAACATCCCCGGCCGCAGGCATCACGCGGCAGGCACGATACCCGCCTCAGCTCGCACTCAGGCGCAGGGCCAGATCGGCCGCCCCGCCGCCGGTGCGCAGCAAGGCCCAGATCTCGTCGGCAAGGCTGCCGCCGATCAGCTTGGCCGCCTTGGCGCGTACCCGTTCCTCGCGCTCGGCAAGCGTCAATGGCGCCATCAGGTCGTGGCTCACCTCCTGCCGTTGACCGTCGCGGCGCAGCAGCGACAGATGCGCCTGGGTCTCGCTCAGACTGTCATCGCCGATCACCTCGACCCGGTCGCGCAGTTCGATCAGACGGGGATCGGCGCAAAGAGCGTCCGAATAGCTGTCAAGCCGCGCGGTATCATGCCCCAGCGCCCGCATCGCCAGCACCGTGCCATAGGAGAACTTGGCCCCCAGCCCGGTGCTGGGCGCCTGCTGGTTGCACACGCTCAGCCAGCGCGGATGGGTGCGCACGCTCAGCTGCGCCACCTCGGGCGCGGCGATATCCAGACTGCGCGCCGCCTCCAGCGCCGCATGCAGCCCGTGGCAGCAGGCATGGAACTTGTGGCTGACCTGGTCGAACAGCCAGCTCTCGCCCAGACCCTCCAGCGCCGACATCTCATCCGCGCCGTGATGGGTGGCGCCAAAGCCGTATTCGCCCTCCATCGCCAGCGGATTGGCGTCAAAACCACGTCGCACCAGTTCCACCGCCTCGATCCCGGCGGCGGCGGCAAGGCCCGCGTTATAGGGTTTGCCCATGGTGCCGAACTGCGCCTTCAGCCCGGCGGCACGGGTGGCGGTCAACCCCAGCGCCTGCGCCATCCGCTGCGGCGTCAATCCGGCCAGCCGCCCGGCGGCGGCGGCGGCGCCAAAGGCGCCAGCGGTGGCGGTCTGGTGAAACCCCGCCTGATAATGCCCGCGCCCCAGCCAGAGACCGACGCGCACCGACAGTTCCATCCCCACCAGCGCGGCCTCCAGCAGTTCGACAATGGCGGCATCGCGCGACTCGGCCATGGCCAGGACGGCGGGGAACACCGCCACCGACGGGTGGCCGATATGGGCGAAATGGGTGTCGTCGTAATCCAGCGCATGGGACACGGTCCCGTTGACCAGCGCCGCCCCGCGCAGGGGTGCCGCGCCGCCACCGAACAGATGCGCGCGCGCAGTCCCGCCCTCCTCCAGCACCATCTCGCGCAGGATGCGCGAGACCGGTTCTTCGACCCCGGCCCGACCGACCGCGATCCAGTCAAGCGCGGACAGCGACGTGACCAGTCTGGCGGCGGGCGTCGTGGTGATGGAACCGGTGGCGAATTCGGCAAGGGTGCGGGTCAACTCTGGCATGAGGCGCAGTCTAGCGCCGGACGGACCCGCGTAAAGAGGGCATCGCTCAGCCGTAAAGCGCCCTTGCCCGTTCCTCGAAGGCGCGCACGATCCGGTGCATCGCCTCGTTGAACACAAGGCCGATCACCCCTTGCAGGATGGCGTTCCTGAATTCGAAATCCACGTGAAAGGAGACGTCGCAGCCCCCCTCGGGCGCATCGGCAAAGGCCCAGTCGGACTTCAGGTATTTGAACGGACCGTCCAGATATTCGGTGTCGATCCGCATCTCGCCCGGAAACAGGGTAACCCGGCTGCCGAACCGTTCGCGAAACACCTTGAACGAGATCACCAGATCGGCCTCCATCACCTGCGCCGCGCCCTGGGGCGTGATGCTGCGGATGCGGGCGGCCGCGCACCAGGGCAGGAATTGCGGATATTTCGCCACATCGGCAACCAGATCGTACATCTGCTGGGCACTGTAAGGCAGGCGTCGGGTTTCCGAATGTGTGGGCATCTGTCCTTGGGCATTTGTTGATGACAATGGCGCGTCATGTCGTATGTTGCGCGCCAAAGATCAAGGGGGCTGCGATGACTGACCGCGCTTATGTTATTGACGAGATGATCTCGGCCAAGGCCATCGCGGCGCGGATTGAGGCGCTGTGCCGCGAGATCCAGACCGAGTTCGCCGATACCGACAAGCTGGTGGTGGTGGGCCTGTTGCGCGGCAGCTTCGTGTTCATCGCCGATCTGGTGCGCGAGCTTAATCTGCCGATCGAGGTCGATTTCCTAGAAGCCTCCTCTTATGGCGACGCGATGGAATCCAGCCGCGAGGTGCGTATCCTCAAGGACCTGCGCAGCCCGATCGAGGGGCGCGATGTGCTGGTGGTCGAGGATATCGTCGATACCGGTCACACGCTGAACCATGTCACCCATCTGCTGCTCAGCCGGATGCCGAAGCGGTTGAAATCCATTGCGCTGCTGGACAAGCCGAGCCGGCGCGAAGTGGATTTCCGCGCCGACTGGATAGGGTTCGAGATCCCCGATGAATTCGTGGTGGGCTATGGGATCGACTTTGCCCAACGCAACCGCAACCTGCCCTTCATCGGCAAGGTCCGCTTTACCGAAGCCTGAGGCGGCACAATACCGGCGCGGCGCAATCCAAGAAAATTCGTCGAATTTTCTTGGCCCCGGCTCACGGGCCGAACCGCGCCGCCCGCGCGCGCAGCGCCTGGCAGAGAAGGCCGCGCACCCGGATCAGACGCGGCACATCGGCCAGCTCCTCGTGACAGGCGACCCAGATCGGGGTTGCGGTCTCGGGTGGCAGGCCGACCTCAAGCCGCACCAGACGGGGATCGTCACGCGCGATGAAGCAGGGCAGCAAGGCCCGCCCCAGCCCCTGCGCCACCATCTCGCGCAGTACCAGGAAACTGTCGGCCGACCCGATCGCGGCACCACGCTCCAGCTGCGGTTCCAACCAGGCCCAGGGGCGCGACCGCCGCATCGCCCCGTCAAAGCCCAGCCAGCCCGCGTTTTCGCAGCCCGGCGCCGCATAGGCGGCAAAGGCCATGCTGATCGGGCTCTCGCCCACCAGCCCTTCGGGCAGGACCGGGGCCGGGCGCAGGGTCAGCTCGGCCTCGAGCCGCGACAGGTTCAGGTGGCTGTTGGTCGAGATCAGCGACAGCCGCAATTCGCCCGCGCTCTGGCGCAGATCGGCGAGGATCTCGGGCAGCAGGCATTGGCATAGCGTATCGGTCGAGGTCACCCGCACATGCCCGGCCAAAGGCGCATCCAGCCCCTGCGCCAGCTGGTGCACCGACTGCACCGCCTGCCCCACCTCGCGGGCCGCCGCGATCAGCCGCAACCGGTCGGGACGCAGCACATAACCGCGCGGGGTGCGGTCGAACACCTGGGTGCCGACGCTCTCCTCAAAGGCGGCGATGCGGCGCAGAACGGTGGCGTGATTGACCCCCATCTGCCGCGATGCCCCCGCGACGCTGCCCGCTTCGACCACGGACAGCACGAATTGCAGATCGTCCCAGTTCAACCTGTGCAAGATTAGAGACCCTTTAACCAGAAATGCAGACTATCCGCTAAGATTAACACAAGTACACTTGGGGATGTTGTCATTATCTTTCCTGCAACGGAGACGGGACATGTTTGCAAAGACCAAGACCGCCATCGCCGCCGCCACGCTGTGTGCCGTGGGGGGGCTGGCCCTGGCCGGTAGCCATGCACAGGGCGAATTCGCCCGTGAAATCAAGGCCCGCCAGGCGCAGATGACGCTGTACGCCTTCAACCTCGGTATCCTGGGCGCCATGGCCAAGGGCGAGGCCGAGTATGATGCCGAGGCCGCCGCGCTGGCCGCCAACAACCTGGCCGCCGCCAAGTCGATCTGGATGCCCACCGCCTGGCCCGCCGGGTCCGACAATGCCTCGGTCGAGGGGACCCGCGCTCTGCCCGCGATCTGGGCCGCCGATTCGGATATCGGCGCCAAGTCGCAGGCGATGGGTGAGGCGGTCGCGGCCCTGCAGGCCGCCGCCGGGACCGATCTTGAAGCGCTGCGCGGGGCCATCGGCCCGGTTGGCGCCTCTTGCGGCGGGTGTCACAAGCCCTTCCGCGCCGAAGAGTGACGCGCGCGCCGGTCCCGGCTAGACTGGGACCGGTTTCTTGTTTCTGACGGAGGCGCGGATGAAGCTCTTGCGCATCGGTGCGGTGCTGGCGCTTGCCGGTCTTGTGGTGTTCTGGCTGATCACCCGGCCCGAACGCTTGGCTCAGGGCGCTTTGGACGGTGTCGAGGGCGATGCCGCGCGGGGCGCGCTGGTCTTTGCCGCCGCCGGTTGCGCCTCGTGCCATGCGGCGCCGGGCGCCGAGGGCGAGGCCAAGCTGGTTCTGGCCGGGGGCGAGGGCTTTGCCAGCCCGTTCGGCACCTTCTATGCGCCCAATATCTCGCCCTCGCCCGACCACGGGATCGGTGGCTGGAGCCAGCTGGACCTGGCCAATGCCATGATGCACGGCACCTCACCCGAGGGGCAGCATTATTACCCCGCCTTTCCTTTCGTCTCTTATGCCAATACCGAGTTGGGCGATATCGCCGATCTCTATGCCTATCTGATCACCCTGCCCGTTTCGGACACGCCAAGCCGGCCCCATGACGTGGGATTTCCTTTCAACATCCGGCGCGGGCTGGGGATGTGGAAGCTGCTCAACACGGGCAAGGGCTGGGTGATGACCGACCCCGCCGACGCGCAGGTCACGCGCGGGCGCTATCTGGTCGAGGCGCTGGGCCATTGTGGCGAATGCCACACGCCGCGCGATGCGCTGGGCGGATTGCAGCGCGACAAATGGCTGTCCGGCGGTCCGATTCCCGGCAGCAAGGGGCGCTTTCCCGATCTGACGCCCAAGGCCCTGACGTGGAGCGCCGAGGACATCGCCTATTATCTGGAAACCGGGTTCACCCCCGATTACGACAGCGCCGGCGGCGCCATGGCGGATGTGATCCAGAACACCGCACAACTGCCGCCCGAGGATCGCGCCGCCATTGCCGCCTATCTCAAGGCGCTGCCTGTGAATTGACCGGGCCGGTCCCCAGCACCGAACGCAGGGCGCGCTCAAAGATACCGGCACCCACCGGAATCAGCGCATCGGGAAAGTCGTAGTCGGGGTTGTGCAACTGCGGATGGCCAACCCCGGCCCCCAGCCACAGCATCGCGGCCTCGGCCCCCTTGCCGAACTGCCCGAAATCCTCGGAGAACTTTTGCGGCTGCTCCGTCAGAACCAGGGGCACGTCCCCCGCGCGGCAGGCCCCGGCCAGCAGATCGACGGCGGCGGGATGGTTGGTGCAGGCCTCGAACACATCGTCATAGGAAATCTCGACCCGCAGCCCGGCGGGCTCGGCATGGGCGCGCACCAGCGCCTCGGCCTCCCCCATCAGTGTGGCCATACGCGCATCGGTGACGGTGCGCAGGGTGACCCAGAGCGCCCCCTCGCCCGGTGCCACGCCGAATGTCGGCTCGCCCAGCCGGGCATGGGTGAGCGTGGTCAGGGCAAAGCCGTCATCCAGCGCCCCACCCGGCCCCAGCGCCGCCAGCCGTGGCATCAGCGCCGCCATCACACCCGCGGGCGACAGCCCGTCCTGTGGCGCCGCCGCATGTGAGGTTTTGCCAAAAAGCCGGATCGCCATCCCGCGCGAGGCGCAGTTGGTCGCGCGCGCGCAAAGCTCAACCATGCCCAGCGGCAGGCCCGGCAGGTTGTGCAGGGACAGCACCGTGTCGGGCGCCACCTCGGCAAAGCGCGGATCGGCCCGCAGCGCCATGGCGCCCTTGCCGGTTTCCTCGGCCGGTTGAAAGATCAGGATCGCCCGGCCCCGTGCCGGGCGCCGCGCCGCCAGCGCCTCACCCACTGCCAGCACGATGACCATATGGCCGTCATGACCGCAAAGATGCCCGTGGCCCGGCGTCTCGCTGGCATAGGCCAAGTCGGTCTCTTCGGGAATGGGCAGCGCGTCCAGCTCGCAGCGGATAGCAACACTGGGCCCCGCGACGCCGCTGTCAAAGACGGCAACCACGCCGTGCCCACCCAGACCGGTCAGCACCCGGTCGGCGCCCATCTCGCGCAGCAGCCCCGCCACCGTCGCGGCGGTACGCGCCTCGGCGCCCGAGATCTCGGGCGCGCGGTGCAGCGCATGGCGCAGCGCCGTCAGCCGCGCCAGATCGCCGGGGGTCATGCCAGGCCGAGCTTCTTCTGCCGGGCGTCCCGCAGGCGCGCAAAGTCGTCGCCCGCGTGGTAGGACGAGCGCGTCAGCGGCGTTGCCGAGACCATCAGGAAGCCCTTGCCATAGGCGGCTTTCTCATAAGAGGCGAATTCATCGGGATGCACGAAACGATCGACCCGGTGATGTTTCGGTGTCGGTTGCAGATACTGGCCGATGGTCAGGAAATCGATATCGGCGGCGCGCATGTCGTCCATCACCTGGCGCACCTGCTGTTCGGTCTCACCCAGGCCGACCATGATGCCGGATTTGGTAAAGATCGACGGATCCAGCTCCTTGACCCGCTGGAGCAGACGCAGCGAGTGGAAATAGCGCGCGCCGGGGCGCACCTCGGGGTACAGGCCCGGCACGGTTTCCAGATTGTGGTTGAACACGTCGGGCTTGGACGCAACCACGACTTCCAGCACCTCGGGCGCGCATTTCAGGAAATCGGGCGTCAGGATCTCGATCGTGGTCGAGGGGCTGCGATGGCGGATGGCACGGATGGTCTGGGCAAAATGCTCGGCCCCGCCATCGGCCAGGTCGTCGCGGTCGACGCTCGTGATCACCACATGGTTCAGCCCCAGCTTCTCCACCGCATGGGCCACCCGGCCCGGCTCGAACGCGTCCAGCGCGTCGGGGCGCCCGGTGGCGATGTTGCAGAAGGTGCAGCCACGGGTACAGATCTCGCCCATGATCATCATGGTGGCGTGGCCCTGGCTCCAGCATTCGCCGACGTTCGGGCATCCGGCCTCTTCACAGACGGTGACCAGGTTGTTGTCGCGCATGATCCGGCGGGTATCGGCATAGCCCTTGCCCCCCGGCGCCTTGACCCGGATCCAGTCCGGTTTCTTGGGTTGCGCCTGGTCGGGGCGATGCGCCTTTTCGGGGTGGCGCTGCTCGGGGATCTTCAGGTCACGCACGGGCGGGTTTCCCTTGTCTGGAACGGTTGCAGCACCCTCTAACATAACGCGGCGTCACAGGTAAGACCATGGCTGCATGGCCGCCATGCATTTGCGGCCCCAACCGCCTGCCATGATGCTGCACATGCAGCAGTTCGCCGTTGAAGCCGGTTTGGATTCACACTAACGCTCGCCCGGCAAATACAATTCCAAGGAGAGCGTCTGATGAAGACCGGAGCATCCCTTCCCAATGTAATCTTCCACACCCGGGTGCGCGACGAGGCCGTTGGCGGCCCCAATCCCTATCGCTGGCAGGACATGACCACCGCAGCTTACTTTGCCGGCAAGCGCGTGGTGCTGTTCTCGCTGCCCGGCGCGTTTACCCCCACCTGCTCGACCTATCAGCTGCCCGGTTTCGAAAACGGCTTTGCCGATTTCCAGAACCAGGGCATCGACGCGATCTATTGCATGTCCGTGAATGACAGCTTTGTCATGAACAAATGGGCCGAGGCACAAGGCCTGAAGAACGTCACCGTGATCCCGGACGGTTCGGGCGAGTTCACGCGCAAGATGGGCATGCTGGTCGACAAGGACAATCTGGGTTTCGGCTTTCGCTCGTGGCGCTATGCGGCCATCGTCAACGATGGCAAGATCGAGGCCTGGTTCGAAGAACCCGGCCTGATGGACAACTGCCCCGAGGACCCTTATGGCGTCACGTCGCCCGAAACGGTGCTGAACTGGCTGGTTGCCGCCAATAGCGAAGTTGCCGCCTGATCCATCGTTCGGATCCGGCCATCGAATACCCGCGCGCCCCGCGCGGGTATTTTCGTTTGGAACATGCGCTGCACGGGTCTTGAGCCGGGTAAGCATGTGACGGCGCTGACCTGGTCTGCTAGCGTCACCACAGGTGGTCATAGCCCGGGCGAACGCAGCAATGCCAAAGATCGACAAACTCCCATGGCGAGATCACGCGGGCGGCGCCCATCCGATCACGGGCCAGGCTGACGGGCCCTATTCGGTCAGACCGCTGGGCGATGTCATCGGCCTGTCCCAATACGGTATCCATCTGGAACGCCTGCGCCCGGGTTCACGCTCGTCCCATCGCCATTGGCATGAGGGCGAAGACGAGTTCGTCTATGTGATCTCCGGCGAGCTGATTCTGATCGAGGATGAAGAGACGGTTCTGACCGCTGGCGACGCGGCGGGATGGCCGGGGGGCATGCCGGTTGCCCATTGCCTGGAAAACCGGTCCGATTGCGATGCTGTCTTTCTGGTCGTAGGCACGCGCCTGGATCGCGATATCGTGCATTATCCCGACCATGACCTGATCCTGCACCGGGACAACAACAGGCGCCAGTACACGCGCACCGATGGTTCACCGATTGAGGGCGAATCCTGACCCTTTGCCGTTTGCGCCACTCCGCGATGTGGGCCCGCAGCACGCGGACTGGCCGTTTGCGCAACGGCGGGCCGGCCCTAGCCCCTTTCCGGCGTTGATGGCTGGGTTTCGCGGGTTTCGGTGACGATCCCCTCGCCCACCTGGCGGATGATGCGTTCCAGATCGTCGAACCAGCGCGCCCGATAGGTCGAACTGCGCCGCACCAGCCCGACAGTGCGGGCCGGTTCCGGCGTGCGAAAACGGTGCAACCGCAAGCCCGGCACCGCCGCCAGTTCCGAGCGCGCCGCCAGTTCCGGCATCAGGGTCAGACCAAAGCCCTCGGCCACCAGCCGCGACAGGGTCGCCAGCGACGAGGCGCCCATGTTGATGCCCGCCGCTGCCCGGTCATGGCCACAGACCTCCAGCGCCTGATCGGTCAGGCAATGGCCATCCTCCAGCAGCATCAACTGCGTGGGCTGCAGGTCGGTCGGCCGCAGCGCCTCGACCCCCTGCGACAGGCGCTCAAGCCGGGACCAGGACCCGGCCAGCAGGAAACGGTCGCGAAACAGCTCGACCGAGGTCAGCCCCGCCTGCGATACCGGCAGGGCCAGAACGGCGGCGTCCAGCTCTCCCTTGTGCAACGCCTGCAGCAGCTGTTCGGTGCGCGCCTCGCGCACATGCACCCGCAAGGACAGGTTCTGCGCCCGCAGCTCGGCCAGCACGCCGGGCAGAAGATAGGGCGCCATGGTGGGAATAAGGCCCAGCGACAGGCTTGCCGCGCCGGCCTGGTCGCGGGCGAACCGGTCCAGCCGGTCGGCACTGGCCAAAGCCTGATCGACCAGCGGCAGCACGCTACGCCCCAGCGGCGTCAGCACCACGTCGCGGGCACGCCGTTCGACCAGCGGCCCGCCCAACACCTCTTCCAATGCGCGGATCTGCACCGACAGCGCAGGCTGCGAGACATGGCAGACCTCGGCCGCGCGGCCAAAGTTGCGCTGCTCGACCAATGCCTTGAAATAATGGAGTTGCCGGAGGGTGAAGCTCATAAGCGAAACATATCGCAATCACCCTTGGCGACAACCCGGGATTATCCGATCAGACGGTCGCGCCCGCTCTGCTCCTCGTAATGCCGCTTGAGTCGTTGCAGGGCGATGCGCAGCACGATCTTGCCCGAGCGCGCCGACCAGCCCATGCGTTTCTCGGCCAGTTCCAGCCCCTCCAGATAACAGCAGCAGCGCAGTGCCACGTCGCTCAGCCCCGGGCCCAGATCGGACAGCGCGCGCGCCACCCGGTTGCGGGCCGCTTCGGGGCCGTGGCCGATACCGCTGTCAGCTTGAAAACCGCCCCGCGCGCCACCAGTCAGGAAGCGGTCCCAGTTCTGCGCAATGTTGGGCCCCATCTGCGCCAGTTCGAAATCCTCGCGCAGCCGTTCGCCCGCCCGCACCAGCGTGTCATCCAGAAACGGCTGGCCGTCGCGATCCTTGCGTCGGGCCAGCGCGATCAGCGGGCTTTCGGCCATGTTGTAGCGCACCCGGCGCGGCCGTTCGCCCGCCTCGCCATCGACGGTCTTGTCGCCCATCACCCGGTGTTGCGCGGCAAAGGGGCTTTGCGCCTCTGCGAACCCGTCCTGGGCGGCGCGGGCGCGATTCTCGGCCTCGGCCAACAGCCGGCCCAGGGCACCCCGCCCGGCGGTTGTCAGGTAATAGCGGCTGATCCGGCCCGGCTTGTCACAGGCGATCCAGTCCTTCAGGGCCAGCGCCTGTGCCATGGCGCAACTGACCACGGCGGTGCGGGTATTGCCGCCCTTGCCGTCGTCGCGCACCACCACGGCCTTGTCCATGTCCTCGGCCACCGCCAGCACAGCGCCGCTTTCGCACAGGCGCCGCAGGATGCGGGTGGCCTCCTGGTCAAAGGTGGCGCTGTCGGGTGTCTCCTCGGTCTGCGGGGCGGGCACTGTCATCGGGGCGGTATCCTCTGGCTGGGACCCACGGCGCGAAACCGGCGTTTTGCTGAGTTTCAGCGGCGGGAAATGGGCGGCCGCCAATGCTTCGAGCGCCGCGTCCACCAGGGGATCGTCCCGTCGCATCTCGACCCGCCGGATCTGGCGCAGCACGGTCGAGGCATGGCACCCCGCCCCGCGCGCCAGATCCCGGATCGAGAACCCCGCCTCGGTATGAGCCAGATAGCGCTGCGCGCTTTCGGGAACCCAGCCGGGGACGGTGTTTTCTGCCCAGTTACCCATCGTGTCCTACCCTCAAAGGCAAATTGACTGACCCTCTTATCCAGCAGTTATCCCCCGAGTTGCGCACACACCTTATGGTTGCATTAGTTACTTGTTCGTTAAGATACCTGCTGCTTTGCCCATCATTGTTTCGAAACTATAAACAGTTCTGAAGTCAGCGCACGGTAGTTTCCAGATCGAAGCAACACCCGCAATGGTTGTGGCAGAAATGTGGCGAACACATTTCCGGGGAAAGGAACCGTCATGCAAGACCTGATGACCATGGTATCGCAACTGCGCCGCCCGCGCCTGTTGATCCGCGCCGCGCGCTTTGGCCAGGCCGAATACAACCGCGACCGGCATCTGCAACGCATCCTGGGATACGGTAAGCTGCCGCGCCCGGCGGCGGCGCTGATGCGGCTGATGGAGCTGGAACGGGTGCTGGACGAGCAGCGGCGCGCGGATGATGCGGGCTATTCGCTGCCCCGGCATGTGGATCTGCTGATCGCCATGATGGGCGAGGCGCAGCTGGTTCAGACCAGCCACGCCCCGCAAAGCCTGCAACCTACATGAAGGCGTCGGGCATCGAGGCCTTCTTCTCGGCCACATAGGCCGCCAGCGCGGCGGCGATATCAGGGTCGAGCGTGGGCTGCTGATAGGCATCCATCAGCTTGTCGACCCGGCTCGAGGCCAGCGCATAGGTGTCGCGCGCGCCCTCTTCCTCCCAGGTTTCGAACGGCTTGTAGTCGAGCAGTTCGGATTTCCAGAAGGCGGATTTGAAATTGGCTTGGGTATGGGCACAGCCAAGGTAGTGGCCGCCCGGCCCCACCTCGCGGATGGCGCCCATCGCCTGATGTTCGGCATCCACCGGCACGCCCTTGGCCAGCCCGTGCAGCACGCCCAGCTGGTCGGCATCCATGACGAATTTCTCGAAATCCGCCACCAGACCGCCTTCGAGCCAGCCACAGGCATGCAGCATGAAGTTCACGCCCGAGAGCAGACCCATGTTGAGCGAGTTGGCGGTCTCGTAGGCCGCCTGCGCATCGGGCAGTTTCGAGCCGCAGAACGACCCGGCCGAGCGGAACGGCAGGCCCAGACGCCGCGCCAGCTGACCGGCGCCATAGGTGACCAGGCTTGCTTCGGGGGTGCCAAAGGTGGGCGCGCCCGAGTTCATGTCGATCGAGGACACGAAGGCGCCGAAGATCACCGGCGCGCCGGGGCGGACCAGCTGGCTATAGGCGACACCGGCCAGAACCTCGGCCAGAACCTGGGTCAACGTACCGGCCACCGACACCGGCGCCATGGCACCGCCGACGATGAACGGCGAGATGATGCAGGCCTGGTTGCTGGCTGCATAGACCTCGAGCGCGCCCATCATGATGTCGTCGAAGGTCATCGGCGAGTTGATGTTGATGAGCGAGGTCATCACCGTGTTGTCGCGCACGAATTCCTTGCCGAACAGGATCTCGCACATCTCGACCGAATCCTGCGCCCGTTCGGGTGCGGTGACCGAGCCCATGAACGGCTTGTCGCTCAGCGTCATATGCGCCATCAGCATGTCCAGGTGACGCTTGTTCACCGGGATGTCGGTGGGTTCGCACACTGTGCCGCCGGAATGGTGCAACCATTTCGACATATAGGCCAGTTTCACGAATTTCTCGAAATCGGCCATGGTGGCATAGCGGCGCCCGCCTTGGGCGTCACGCACGAAGGGCGGGCCATAGACCGGCGCCAGCACCAGGTTGCGGCCGCCGACCACCACCGATTTGGCGGGGTTGCGGGCATGCTGGGTGAACTGGCCCGGCGCGGTCGAACAAAGCTTGCGCGCCAGCCCGCGGGGGATGCGCACGCGCTCGTCCTCGACCTCGGCACCGGCCGCGCGCCAGCGTTCCAGCGCGGCGGGGTTGTTGACGAAGTTGACACCGATCTCGGCCAGCACCGTTTCCGCATTGGCCTCGATGATTTCGAGCGCTTCTTCGTTGAGAACCTCGAAATTGGGGATGTTACGTTCGATATATTTGGCGGTCTCGATCACAACCGCCGAGCGTTCGGCACGGCGGGCGGCACCGCCGCCGCCCCGGGCGCGTCGCCGGGTCATTGCCTCTTCCATGGTTGATCCCCTGGGTGATTGGTTAGCGTGGCCTGTCTTTTATCAGGCGCTTGCCGATTTCGAATGTGGATTGCGGCGCTCTGGGGGGAAAAGCGACATGTTTCGCGCCTTTGCGCGACAGTGCGCTGTCTCGTTCCGGTGCGGCCCCGTTTTCCATATGGAAAACGGCCCGGAAAACGTGCCGTTTTCCGGCACCGCCTCTTGCGCAACGCCGGGCCGCGCCCTAAGAGCCAGACATGAGCCAGACATCCCACGACCGCCTTCTGATCATCGACTTCGGCAGCCAGGTAACGCAGCTGATTGCCCGCCGCCTGCGCGAGCTGAACGTCTATTGCGAAATCCACCCCTATCAGAATGTCACGATGGACTTCGTGCGCGAAATGGCGCCACGGGCCGTGATCTTCTCGGGCGGGCCCGACAGCGTCACGCGCGAGGGTTCCCCCCGCGCGCCGCAGGAAATCTTTGACTATGGCGTGCCGATCCTGGGCATCTGCTATGGCCAGCAGACGATGATGACCCAGCTGGGCGGGCGCGTCGAATCCGGCCACGGCACCGCCGAATTCGGCCGCGCCTATGTCACCCCCAAGGGCACGCTCGACATTCTCGACGGCTGGTTCACCGACGGCCGCGAACAGGTCTGGATGAGCCATGGCGACCACGTGGCCGAAATCGCCCCCGGGTTCGAGGTCTACGGTACCTCGCCCGGCGCGCCCTTTGCCATCACCGCCGACACCAGCCGGCATTTCTACGCGGTTCAGTTCCACCCCGAGGTGCACCACACCCCCAACGGCGCAAAACTCTACGAGAATTTCGTGCGTCTGGCGGGATTCAAGGGCGACTGGACCATGGGGGCCTATCGCGAGGAAATGATCCGCACGATCCGCGAACAGGTCGGCGACAAAAAGGTCATCTGCGGCCTCTCGGGCGGCGTCGACAGTTCGGTCGCCGCGATCCTCATCCACGAGGCGATCGGCGACCAGCTCACCTGCGTCTTTGTCGATCACGGGCTGTTGCGCAAGAACGAGGCGACCGAGGTCGTCGGCATGTTCCGCGACAATTACAACATCCAGCTCATCCATGCCGACGAATCCGATCTGTTCCTGGGCGAGCTTGACGGCCAGTCCGACCCCGAGACCAAGCGCAAGATCATCGGCAAGCTCTTCATCGACGTGTTCCAGAAACATGCCGACACCATCGAGGGCGCCGAATTCCTGGCCCAGGGCACGCTGTATCCCGACGTGATCGAATCGGTTTCCTTCTCGGGCGGCCCCTCGGTCACCATCAAATCGCACCACAATGTGGGCGGCCTGCCGGAGAAGATGGGCCTGAAACTGGTCGAGCCGCTGCGCGAGCTGTTCAAGGACGAAGTCCGCGCGCTGGGTCGCGAGCTGGGCCTGCCCCAGTCGTTTATCGGTCGCCACCCCTTCCCTGGACCGGGCCTGGCCATCCGCTGCCCCGGCGAGATCACCCGCGAAAAGCTGGAGATCCTGCGCGAGGCCGACGCGATCTATATCGACCAGATTCGCAAGCACGGGCTCTATGACGAGATCTGGCAGGCCTTTGTCGCCATCCTCCCCGTCCGCACCGTCGGCGTGATGGGCGACGGGCGCACCTATGATTACGCCTGCGCCCTGCGCGCGGTGACCTCGGTCGACGGCATGACCGCCGATTATTACCCGTTCACCCACGAATTCCTGGGCGAGACCGCCACAAGGATCATCAACGAGGTCAAGGGCATCAACCGCTGCACCTATGACATCACCTCGAAACCGCCCGGAACCATCGAGTGGGAGTGACCATGCCCCCCGCACGGCCTGCCAGATAACGGCATGAGCCCCATAGCCCGCGCCGCGCTGTGGATGACCGGTGCCATCGCCTCGTTCTCGGCGATGGCCGTGGCCGGGCGCGAGTTGAGCGCGGTGCACGATACATTTGAAATCATGATGTATCGCAGCTTTGTGGGCGTGCTGGTGGTGTCGCTGATCCTGAGCGTCACCGGCACCTGGCATCAGGTCAGCACCCGCGCGCTGGGCCTGCACGCGTTGCGCAATGCGGTGCATTTCACCGGCCAGAACCTGTGGTTCTTTGCCGTGACCGTGATTCCGCTGGCACAGGTCTTTGCTCTGGAATTCACTCAACCGCTCTGGGTCATCCTGCTGTCACCGCTGCTCTTGGGCGAGCGGATGACGCGGGTGCGGGTGGCTGCGGCAGTGATCGGTTTCGTCGGTATCCTGATCGTTGCGCGCCCCGGCGCCAGCAGCCTCAACATTGGTATCCTGACGGCCGCCCTGTCAGCAATTTTCTTTGCGATGACAACGATTTCAACGAAGAAACTCACCCGGCTTGCCAGTATCGGCTGTATCATGTTCTGGCTGACGGTCATGCAGGCGGTGCTGGGGCTTGTGGCCTCGGGCCATGACGGGCAGATCGCCCTGCCGACTCTGGGCACCGCGCCTTATCTGGTGCTGGTCGGGCTCGCCGGTCTGCTGGCGCATTACTGCATCACCAACGCGCTGGCCATCGCGCCCGCCACCGTGGTTGTGCCCATCGACTTTGCCCGCCTGCCCACCATCGCGGTGGTCGGCATGCTGCTTTATGGCGAGGCGCTTGATATCTGGGTTCTGGTTGGCGCAGCGGTGATCTTTGCCGGCAATTACCTCAACATCCTGGCCGAGACCCGAAACACGGCCCGGTAACGCACTCTCAACCCGGCGCGAGCTGACCTTCGGTCAAGGATTGACCGATCTGTACACCCTCTTAGCTTGATCTCACCACTACGGGAGCCGCGCAGCCCCTCACCTGCGCGGGATGGAGATATCTAGGAGAACCCAAATGAAGAACGCGCTTTCGGGTGCGCTGGCGTTGTGCGCCCTGACGACGGCGGCACAGGCGGGCGGCCTTGACCGGTCCGGCCAGGGCATCAACATCCTCTTTGAGGAGGGCGACGCGATCCAGTTTCGCCTCGGCTGGACCGACCCCCGTGTCAGCGGCAGCCTGGGTGGCATGCCCTCGGGCAATGTGGCCAACAGCTTTGTCCTGCCGCATTTCGCCTATAAGAAAGCGCTGAGCGACCGGCTGGATTTCGCGCTGATCTATGACCAGCCCTTTGGCGCCGACATCACCTATGACGCCGCATACCCGCTGTCGCAGAACCCCGTGCCAGGTGGCCGCCGCGATGTTCTCAGGGCCAAGGCCGATACCGATGCGCTGACCGCCGTGTTCCGCTATCGCTTTGACCGCGGGCTGAGCGTGATCGGCGGCCTGCGCGCCCAGCGGGCCGAGGCCACCGTGACCGTTCCCGCCGCCGCCGGCTATAGCGTGACCACCGACAGCCCGGTCGATTTCGGCTATGTGGTGGGTGTCGCATGGGAACGGCCCGATATCGCCGCCCGGGTGGCGCTGACCTATAACTCGGCCATCGACCATACCCTGCAGCAAAGCGAAAGCCTGAACCCGCCGCCCCCGGCGCCGCCGGGATTCGTGGCCACCCTGCCCTCGACCAGCACGATCAGCACACCGCAATCGGTGAACCTCGATTTCCAGACAGGCATCGCCGCCGACACGCTGCTGTTTGGCAGCGTGCGCTGGGTCGACTGGACCGCGCTGGTCTATAACCCGCCCAACTATCCGCCGCTCACCAACCTGGTTGATTACGACAGCGATACGGTGACCTATTCGCTGGGCATCGGACGCAAGTTCTCCGAGGCCTTTTCGGGCGCGGTGACACTGGGGTACGAACGGCGCACGGGCGACAGCCTGTCCGATCTCGGCCCCACAGATGGGTTCTGGAGCATCGGTCTGGGCGGCACCTATTCGCTGGACAAGGCCAAGATTTCAGGTGGCGTGCGCTATACCGATCTGGGCGATGCCACCACCAACAACGGTGCCCGCTTTACCGGCAACAGCGCCTGGAGCGTCGGGCTTCAGATCACCTACGCGCTGAACTGATCAAGGCGCAGGAATCGGGTCGCGCGGGGGCCGCCCCATCGGGCACAAGGGGGCATGAGCGATCAGAAAACCCTTTCCCCGCGCGCCTGGGCCGAGCTGCTGCTGCTGGGCCTGATCTGGGGCGCCTCTTTCCTGGCGATCCGCGTCGCATTGGACGAGGTGCCGGTGGTCACGGCGGTGCTGCACCGGACCTTCTGGGCTGCGCTGTTGTTGTGGCTGGTGGTCTGGGCCAGCCGCATCGCACTGCCGCGCGATCCGCGCGTCTGGGGTGCCTTTCTGGTGATGGGGCTGCTCAACAACGTGATCCCCTTTGGCCTGATGGCCTGGGGCCAGCTGTATATCGAGACCGGGCTGACCTCGATCCTCAATGCCAGCACCGCCATCTTCGGCGTGCTGGTTGCGGCGGCTGTCTTTGCCGACGAGCGGCTGACGCCCCGGCGCCTGCTGGGGGTCAGCATCGGCTTTGCGGGCGTGGTGATCACCATCGGGTTCGAGCATCTGACCCGGTTCGACCCGCGTTCGACCGCGCAACTGGCGGTGCTGGCGGGCACGCTGTCCTATGCCTTTGCCGGGGCCTGGGCGCGGGCACGGCTGGGCGGGCTGGCGCCGCAACTGGCCGCCGCCGGCATGCTGACCGGGTCGAGCCTGATCCTGCTGCCCGCCGCGCTGCTGATCGACGGACCAGTCACTCTCTCGCTGCAACCGGTAACCTGGGCCGCCATCGGGTATTATGCGCTGGTCGCCACGGCGGGGGCTTACCTGCTTTACTACCGGGTGCTGGCGATGGCGGGTGCGGGAAACCTGATGTTGGTCACGCTGGTGATCCCGCCGGTGGCCATTGGCCTTGGCGCCTGGATACGGGACGAGGCACTGCCGGCCAATGCCTTTGGCGGTCTTGCCCTGCTGGCCCTGGGCCTGATGCTGCTGAACCGCCGCCCGCGCCGCCGCGATTGACCCGGCCCGCCGCGCCCATTAGCAAGGGCGCGAACAGCAAGGATGAGGGCGGGATGATCTACGGCTCGGCTCGGGACTGGCGCGCGGCCAGCCGCAAGAAAGTGCTCTTTTTCGGCATGTCGGGCCTGGGCAAGACCCATGTCTCGAACCGGTTGCGCGATAATGGCGACTGGTTCCACTACTCGATCGACTACCGCATCGGCACCCGCTACATGGGCGAGTTCATCACCGACAACGCCAAGGCCGAGGCGATGAAGGTGCCCTTCCTGCGCGATCTGCTGATGTCGGATTCGATCTATATCGGCTCCAACATCTCGTTCGAGAACCTGACCCCGGTCTCGACCTATCTGGGCAAGCCCGGCGCGCCCGGCAAGGGCGGGCTGCCCATTGCCGAATACCGTCGCCGTCAGGACCAGTTCCGCCATGCCGAGATCTATGCCCTGCTCGACACCGAGTATTTCATCGACCGGGCGCAGCGGCTGTATGGCTATCCGCATTTCATCTGCGACACTGGCGGCTCGATCTGTGAATGGGTCGACCCCGAGGATCCGCGCGACCAGGTGCTGAGCGAGCTGTCCAAGCACACGCTGATGATCTGGATCGAAGGCTCCGAGGCTCATACCGCCGAGCTGATCCGCCGTTTCGACAAGGCGCCCAAACCGATGTCCTATCAGCCGGAATTCCTGTCCCGGGTGTGGGAAGCCTATCTGGCCGAGAACGATTGCACGCCCGACGAGGTCGACCCCGACGCCTTTATCCGCTGGACCTATGCCCAGGCGCTGGCCCATCGCCAGCCCCGCTATCGCGCCATGGCCCGCAACTGGGGGATCACCGTCACCGCCGAACAGATCGGCGCCATCCGCGACGCCGCCGATTTCGACGCGCTGATTGAATCCTCCCTGGAAAACCGCCCAGACTGAGCGCATGAGAAAATTCTACGAATTTTCTTCTCCCCCTCTGGACGCGCTGAATCGGGATTGCTATACGGCGCGAACCGTTCCGGCGTAGCTCAGCGGTAGAGCAGTTGACTGTTAATCAATTGGTCGTAGGTTCGATCCCTACCGCCGGAGCCAAAATCTCTGAATATACAGCAGGTTGAGGATGAGTCCTCATGCTGCGTACGTATAGCTGTTCAACCGCAAGCGCGACGCATCTACCAGCTCGCCTTCTGCGTGACTGCCCATTCAGCCACGGCCTGACCGGCCACTGAGTAGTTTGGGCTTTGGCACGGGTGCGGGTCGAAGCATTCGTCCCCGCCACGATATCCATGCAACAGCCGCAATCACCCGTTCGGGATAAGTCGCGCTCTCTATGGGAGGTTCCGGTGGTGCCCAAGGAGAGACTCGAACTCTCACGCCCGTGAAGGCGGGGGATTTTGAATCCCCTGCGTCTACCATTCCGCCACTTGGGCCACCTGAGCACATGGATTAGCCGCAGCCGCGGCGAAGGTCCAGAGGCAAAAACACGCCCAGCTAGATGGTTGACCCCGACCGCGCCACGTGATTTGCAACCCGAAACCATAATCGCAAGGCAGGCGCGGGCGGCATGCTGACATCGCTCTATCACCGGACCATGGCACTTGCCGATCATCGCCACGCGCTCTGGGCGCTGGCGCTGGTGGCGTTCCTGGAAAGCTCGGTCTTTCCGATCCCGCCCGACCTTTTGATGATCCCGATGATTCTGGCGCGGCCCTCGCGGGCCTGGCTGATCGCGCTGGTGGCGCTGGTCGCCTCGGTGCTGGGCGGTCTGTTGGGCTATGCCATCGGTGCCTTCTTCTATGACAGTATCGGTGCACCGATCCTTGAGGCGATGGGCAAGGGAGACGCGATGGAGGCGTTCAACACCCGGTTCAACGATTTCGGCTTCTGGGCCGTGCTGACGGCCGGGGTCACGCCCTTCCCCTACAAGGTGATCACCATCATGTCGGGCTGGACGGGCATGCCGCTGGCCACATTCGTGGCCACCTCGATCCTGGCGCGCGCGCTGCGCTTCTTTCTGGTCGCCGCACTGCTCTGGAAATTCGGCGCCCCGGTGCGCGATTTCATCGAGCGGCGCCTTGGCTTGGTGATGACCGTCTTCATGGCGTTGCTGATCGGCGGTTTCTTTCTGGTGAGGTATCTGTGATGACACGCAACCGATTGATTATGCTGGCCGCAGGTGGCTCGGCTGCAATGCTGCTGGCCGCCTGGGGGTTTCAGTATCTGGGCGGCATGGCGCCCTGCAAACTGTGCATCTGGCAACGTTACCCGCATGGGGCGGCGGCGCTGATCGGCGCGCTGGCACTGGCAAGCGGCTGGCGCATTCTGACGTGGGGTGGTGCCCTGGCAGCGCTGAGCACCGGCGGCATCGGCCTCTATCACGCCGGTGTCGAACAGGGCTGGTGGGAAGGGCCGACCACCTGCACATCGGGGCCGATCGGCAACCTCAGCGCCGAACAGCTGATGGCACAGATCCTGGAGGCACCGCTGGTGCGCTGTGACGATATCCCGTGGGAGCTGTTTGGTATCTCGATGGCGGGCTGGAACGGGGTGATCTCGATCGGGCTGGCGCTGATCTGGCTGCTGGCGGCGACCCGCCGGGCCTGAGCTCCGCCCCTTTCAGGCCACCACATCTGTTCCAGGGGGTGCTGACAAAATTCGACGAATTTTGTCCCGCGGGGGCAAAGCCCCCTTAGGCACCCCCGCTCAAGTCGCCTTCTTGGTCGACAACAGCAGGCTGGTCTCGCTGGCCTGCACCCCTTCGAACAAGCGAATCCGGGCCAGCGCATGGTCCAGCCCCTCCAGCGTTTCGGTGCCCAGCTCGACAATCAGGTCCCAGCGTCCGTTGGTCGAATGAATGGCGCGCACCTCTTTCAGACCCTGCAACTGTCGCGTGATGCGCGCGGCGCCGCGCCCTTCGATCTCGATCATCATCAGCCCGCGCACCGGATCGTTCAGCACATCCTCCTTGAGCGTGATGGTAAAGCCCAGGATATCGCCCCGCTGCACCAGCCGTTCGATCCGCGCCCGCACGGTGGTGCGCGACAGGTCCAGCTGCAAGGCCAGATCCGACAGTGATGCCCGCGCGTCATGTCTGAGCGCGGCAATCAGACGCTCGTCCGTTTTGTCCATGATGATTTCCGATTTGACCAATGACTTTGCTTTATGACCAAAATCACCACTGGATTTCAACACGTTTTGACCAGACCTTGGCGAAAACCGCAACGAGACCTCATCTTATGTCCCGCAAGACCTGTATTCTGATCGGCGCGCCTGTCGACAGCGGCAAGCGCCGCACCGGATGCCTGATGGGCCCCGATTCCTATCGCACCGCCGGCCTGGCCGAGGCGCTGGCCGATCTGGGCCACAGGGTCGAGGATCTGGGCAATCTCTCGCCCGCCGAACATGCGCCCGAACCAAGCGACACCCACCTGCATCAGCCCAACCGCACCATCGGCTGGACCAACCGGCTGATCCGCGCCGCAGAACAGGCGATGCCGCGCGGCCTGCCGATCTTTCTGGGCGGCGATCACGCGCTGGCCCTGGGCAGTGTGGCAGGCGTGGCCAACCACGCCGCCCGCGTCGGGCGCCCGCAATTCGTGCTCTGGCTTGATGCCCATAGCGATTATCACACGCCGGAAACCTCCGCTTCCGGTAACCTGCATGGCACGCCGCTGGGCTATGTCACCGGGCGCGGCGGCTTTGCCGGCTTCCCGGTGATCAAAAACCCGGTCAAGCAACGCAATATCTGCATCCTCGGCCTGCGCTCGGTTGACCACGCCGAGCGTGAGGCGTTGCAACGCACCAAGATCCGCTTTCACGACATGCGACAGATCGACGAGCATGGCATCGCCCGCCCCCTGCAGGCCTTTCTGGATACGTGGGCCAAGGAGAATGGCATGCTGCATGTCTCGCTCGATGTCGACTTTCTCGACCCGTCGATCGCGCCTGCCGTGGGCACCACCGTTCCCGGCGGTGCCACAATGCGCGAAGGGCATCTGGTTATGGAGATGATCTGCGACAGCGGCTTGATGACCTCGCTCGACCTGGTCGAGCTGAACCCGTTCCTGGATGAACGCGGCCGCACCGCCCAACTGATAGTCGATCTGGCCGCCTCGGCGCTGGGCCGCCGCGTCTTCGACCGCCCGACGCGGAGCTTCTCGTGACCACGATCCAGGCCCCCATGGCGGTGGTGATGATCCGCCCGCATGCCTTCCGCCCCAATCCCGAAACCCGCGCCGACAACGCGTTTCAGACCGACAGCGCCGCCGCCGATACCGCCGCGCGGGCACGGGACGAGTTCGACCGCGCGGTCACCGGCCTGCGCGCTGCCGGGGTGCGGGTGCATGTGTTCGATGATACCGGCGTGCTGGACACGCCCGACAGCGTCTTTCCCAACAACTGGTTTTCCACCCATACCGGCGGCCATGTGGCGGTTTATCCGATGTATGCCGAAAACCGCCGCCGCGAACGCCGCCCGGACGTGATCGAACTGTTGAAGCGCGAATACCGAGTCTCGGACGTGATCGACTATAGCGGGCTGGAACAGGACGGTCTGGCGCTCGAAGGCACCGGCGCCATGGTGCTCGACCATATCGGCCGCATCGCCTATGTCGCGCGCTCGCATCGTGCCGACCCGGTGCTGCTGGAACGGTTCTGCGCCCATTTCAACTATGAACCCATCTGTTTCGACGCGGTCGATGCGCGGGGGCGCCCGGTCTATCACACCAATGTGCTGATGGGGATCGGCACCGAATACGCGCTGATCTGCCTGTCGATGATCCCCGACCCCGAACGCCGCCGCACCGTCGCCGAACGGCTGGCCGAGACCGGGCGCAGCGTCATCGACCTGAGCCCGGAGCAGATCGGCGCATTTGCCGGCAACGCCATCGAGCTGACCGGCCATCGCCGCATTCTGGCGCTGTCGGCACGCGCGCATGCGGCGCTGACCCCGGATCAGATCGCGGTGATCGAACGCTCGGCCCAGCTCTTGCCGCTTGCCATCCCCACCATCGAAACCGCCGGCGGATCGGTCCGCTGCATGATCGCCGGCATCCACCTGACACGACGCCCGGAAAGGACCGCCGCATGACCGCCACCACCATCCCCTCTGACAAGGCCCTGGTGCCCTTTGTCTCGGTCGATCACATGATGCAGCTGGTGCACAGTATCGGTGTCGAAGAGATGATGCGCGGCATCGCCGACTATATCGAGGCCGATTTCCGCCGCTGGGAAAGCTTTGACAAGACCCCCCGCGTCGCCAGCCATTCTCCCGTCGGCGTGATCGAGTTGATGCCGACCTCGGATGGCGAGCTTTACGGGTTCAAATACGTGAATGGCCACCCCAAAAACACCAAGGAGGGGCTGCAGACCGTCACCGCATTCGGCCTTCTGGCCTCGGTCGAGACCGGCTATCCCGTGCTGCTCAGCGAAATGACCATGCTGACGGCGCTGCGCACCGCCGCCACCTCGGCCATGGTCGCCAAGTATCTTGCCCCCAAGGGCGCGCATACGATGGCGATGATCGGCAATGGCGCCCAGTCCGAGTTCCAGACCCTGGCGATGAAGGCGATCTGCGGCCTGAAATCCGTACGCCTTTACGATATCGACCCTGCCGCCACCGCCAAGGCCGCCCACAACTTGGCCAGCCAGGGGATCGAAGTGGTCAGCTGCGCCAGCCCCGAAGAGGCCATCGAAGGCGCCCAGATCCTGACCACCTGCACCGCCGACAAGCAGTATGCCACCATCCTGACCGACAACATGGTGGGTTCGGGCGTGCATATCAACGCCATCGGCGGCGACTGCCCGGGCAAGACCGAACTGGCCGAGGCGATCCTGCATCGCTCGGACATCTTCGTCGAATACCCGCCCCAGACCCGGATCGAGGGCGAGATCCAGCAACTGGCCCCCGAACACCCGGTGACCGAGATGTGGCAGGTGATCACCGGCAAGGTGCCCGGGCGCAGCTCGGACCGCCAGATCACCCTGTTTGACAGCGTCGGTTTCGCGATCGAGGATTTCTCAGCCCTGCGCTATGTGCGCGACCGGTTGCAGGAGACCGGCCTCTATCACGCGCTCGACCTGCTGGCCGACCCCGACGACCCGCGCGACCTGTTCGGCATGCTGCAACGGGCGGCGCCTGCGAAGGGCTGAGAGCATGCGAGGTTCTGCCTCGCACTCCGGAGTATTTGCGGCGAAATGAAGGACCGGTTCTCTGTCTTTCCTCTTGCCGCAAACATCCCCGCCGGAGGCATCGCGCGGCACGCGCGAACAGCTGCCTTGCCAGCGGACGGGCCCTTCGCTAAGGCGGGGGCATGAACGATACCCTGCCCCCTTGCCCCGATTGCGCCTCATCCTTCACCTATCAGGTGGACGCGCTGCTGAACTGCCCCGAATGCGGCCATGAATGGCAGGCAACGGAAGAGGCCGAGGTCGGCATCCGCGACAGCGTCGGCAATCTGCTGGCCGATGGCGACACGGTGACCGTGATCAAGGATCTCAAGGTCAAGGGCTCCTCGGCCGTGGTCAAGGTGGGCACAAAGGTGCGCAATATCCGCCTGGTCGGCGGCGATCACGATATCGACTGCAAGATCCCCGGCATCGGCCCGATGGGGCTGAAATCGCAATTCGTGAAGAAGGCCGCCGACTAAGCGTCACGCGTCCAGTTCGGCATCCCAGTAGAGGAAATCCATCCAGCTTTCATGCAGGTGGTTGGGCGGGAACTTGCGGCCCACATTCTGCAATTCCTCGGCCTGCGGGCGGCGTGGCGGGCGGCGCAGCGACATATTGGCCTGGCGCAGCGATTTCGACCCTTTGCGCAGGTTGCAGGGCGCGCAGGCGGCGACCACGTTTTCCCAGCTGGTCACACCCCCGGCAGCGCGCGGCACCACATGGTCAAAGGTCAGATCGCCCTTGCCACCGCAATACTGACAGCGGAATTCGTCCCTCAGAAACAAATTGAAGCGCGTGAAGGCCACGCGCTTCTGAGGTTTCACATAGTCTTTCAGCACCACGACCGAGGGTATTCGCAGCACCACGCTTGGGCTGCGCACCACCTCGTCATATTCGGCAATGATATCGACCCGGTCCAGCCAGGCCGCCTTGATCGCCTCCTGCCAGGGCCACAGCGACAGCGGATAATAGGAAAGCGGGCGGTAATCGGCGTTCAGCACCAGCGCCGGGTGATGTTTCAACGCCCCCGGTTCCCGCACAAAATCAGTCCTGAAATCGCCATCCATCCCGGATTCTCTCCTCGCCCCGGATTGCCGTGTGACCAGTCCAGAGCGGGGAGCACCCGCCCCGGCTTCGAACCAACTATATATCGTGGCCGGTCGCTGGCAAGCCTTGATTTTCCACTACATGTCGCCACTGCACTAGCCTGTGCAAGTAACAGTGCCGTGACGGTTATCCACAGGCTTGCCGCAGGCGCACGCGCGCGGTATTGGCAACGCCCATGGCCTGGTTCATCCGCTTCAACAAACCCTATGACGTGCTGTCGCAATTCACCGATCGCGGCAGCGCCGACAGCCCGCGCGCGACCCTGTCGGACCATATCGACCTGCCCGGGGTCTATCCCGCCGGACGGCTGGATCGTGACAGCGAGGGGCTGATGCTGCTGACCGACGTTGGCCGGTTGCAGGCGCGGATCGCCGACCCCAGGCACAAGCTGGCCAAGACCTATTGGGTACAGGTCGAAGGCGTGCCCGATGCGGCCGCGCTCAGGGCGCTGGCCGAAGGGGTCGAACTGAAGGACGGGCTGACCCGCCCTGCGCGCGCCCGTGCCATGCCCGAGCCGCCCGGCCTCTGGCCACGCAATCCCCCTATCAGAGAGCGCAAATCGGTGCCCGACAGCTGGATCGAGTTGACGATCCGCGAAGGTCGCAACCGGCAGGTGCGCCGGATGACCGCCGCGGTCGGCCACCCGACGCTGCGCCTGATCCGCGCCCGGATCGGGGATTGGACTCTGGACGGTCTGGTGCCGGGCGAATGGCAGAGCCTGCCGATGCCCACCACCCCGTCACCATCAACCTCGCAAAAGCAGCGCCCGCGCCGCTGAGCGATCAGCCCCGCAGGTCGAAACGCTTCGAGATCCGGTCCACCGGCCGCCCATCGCGAAGCGGCACCGCCGGCGTCACCACATGGTCACGAAACCCCATCTTGCCGTAATAGGCCAGCCCCAGGGCATTGTCGGCGCGGATCGTGGCGTTGATCTCTGCAAGGCCGCGATCACGTGCCACCGCAACCGTGCAGGCAAACAGCGCCCTGCCCGCGCCCCGCAGCACCGGTTCGCGGCGGGTAAAGCTGGCGATATCGCCACAGCCTTCGGGCAGGCTGTCGTTGCGACCCAACCATTGGAACCCCGCCACGGCTCCCGCCGCATCCAGCGCCACATGGCAACAGATCAGATCGGCGCCATTGACATACCAGGCGTCGAACTCGTCCTCTGATACCGGTTGCTCGAACGCGGTGGTGCCGCCGATCTCGATGATCCGGTTCAGGATGGCGCAGGCCTGCGGCACATCCTCGGCCCGGATCGGCCGGACAGCGATATCGCTCACAGGCTCAGCTTGTCCCGCATGAAGGCCAGTGCCACACTCAGCCCGTCGGGCGCGATGCCGTGGCCGGTGCCTTTCATCACATGGGCATAGACCTCTTTGAAGCCCGCGCCCTGCAAGGCCTCTGCCGCCTGCGGCAGCGATTGCGGCGGCACCACGTCATCGGCATCGCCATGCACCAGCAGCACCGGCATCCGGCTGACCACCTCATCGGCCAGCAGGTCCGGCTCCAGCAGGCGACCCGAAAAGGCCACCACGCCAGCCACCGGGTCTTCGCGGCGGGGGGCGACATGCAAGCTCATCATCGTGCCCTGGCTGAAACCGAACAGGACAACCTGTTCAGGCAGCAGATCCTCGTCGACCATCAGCGCATCGAGGAAAGCGTTGAAATCGGCCACCGCCGCTTCCATCCCGCGCCGCGCCTCCTCCTCGGAGGAACCGTCGAGCCAGGGGATCGGGAACCACTGGAACCCGAAGGGCATGCCCGGGATCGTCTCGGGCGCGTCGGGCGCCACAAACAGCGTGTCGGGCAGATGTTCGCCCAGAACATCGGCAAGACCCAGCAGATCGGCCCCATTGGCGCCATAGCCATGCACGAACACCACCGCCGAGCGGGTGTCGCCCGATACCGGCGCCTTGCGCTCGGCCCTCAAAACCCGTGTCATCTGATCCCTTCCCTGTCCTTTGCCACCCGGTAATAGGCCCAGAGCACGCGCGCCGCAACCGAACGCCAGGGCGACCAAGCCAGCGCCATCTGTCGCAGGGCGCGTTCGCTGGGACGTTCGGGCAGTTCATAAAGGACGCGCGCCGCCTCCTGCAGGGCCAGATCGCCGGGCGCGAACACATCGGCGCGACCCAGGCTGAACATGGCATAGATCTCGGCGGTCCAGACACCGATACCGGGCACCCGGGTCAGCTCGGCCACCACATCCGCATCCGGAGCGGCCCGCAAGCCATTGAAATCAATGCGCGCCTTGGCAAGCTCTCGGGCATAGCGGATCTTCTGCCGGCTCAGGCCCGCGGCGCGCAGATCGTCGTCGCTGGCCCAGAGGATCTTGCGCGGGCCGATCAGACCCGCCGCCCGCATCCGTGCCCAGATCGCATTGGCCGAGGCGACGCTGACCTGCTGGCTGACAATGGCGCTGAGCAATTCGGCAAAACCATCCGGGCGCCGGCGCAACGGCAAGGGCCCGGTCAGCGTCATCGCATGGGCCATGCGCGGGCAGCTCTCGGCCAGCCAGGCCGCCCCTTCGGCCACGCAATCGGGGGTTTCGATGATACGTCCAACCGTCATGCCTGCCCCTTTGGCCCGATTCCCATAGGTGGCAAAGTTAATCTGTTCACAATTGGTTTCAACCGGCTTGCCGCCGCATGCATTCGCCGATACGCATGCGTCCATGACCCTCGCCGATAGCCACACCAACGACAGCCGCGCCAAGCGCAATGTTGTCGTTCTCGTCGCCGCCCAGGCCATCCTGGGCGCGCAGATGCCGATGATCTTTACCATTGGCGGGCTGGCTGGCCAGTCGCTGGCCAGCAATGTCTGCCTGGCGACGCTGCCGATCTCGCTGATCGTGCTGGGCTCGATGCTGGCGGCGACGCCGATCTCGGCCATCATGCAGAAATGGGGCCGGCGGGCCGGGTTCCTGCTGGGGGCACTGGCGGGTGCACTGGGCGGCGCGGTCGGGGCCTATGGGCTCTACCTCTCCTCGTTCCCGGTCTTTCTGGCAGGCAGCCTGCTGACCGGCGTCTATATGAGCGCGCATGGCTTCTATCGTTTTGCCGCCGCCGATACCGCCTCGGACGCGTTCCGGCCCAAGGCGATCTCTTATGTCATGGCCGGAGGGCTGGCCGCCGCGATCATCGGGCCGCAGGCGGTCAAGGCCACGTCGGATGCCTATGTCATCCCCTTCCTTGGCACCTATTATGCGGTGATCGCGGTCAACCTGCTGGGCGCACTCCTGTTCTTCTTCCTCGACATTCCGCGCCCGACCCCGCCCGCCGCCGACAGCCCCCGTGGACGTACCCGGATGGAGCTGCTGAAAACCCCGCGCATCGCGGTGGCGGTGATCTGCGCCATGGTCTCATACGCGCTGATGAACCTGGTGATGACCTCGACCCCGCTGGCGGTGGTGGGCTGCGGTTACGATCAGGGCGATGCGGCGGATGTGGTGACCAGCCATGTGCTGGCCATGTATGTGCCCAGCTTCTTTACCGGCCATCTGATAGCCCGGTTCGGGGTGGAAAAGGTTGTGGCCGCCGGTCTGGTGGTGCTGGCCGCCGCCGGGGTGGTGGCGCTGCAGGGGGTTGATCTGAACAACTTCTTCATCGCGCTGATCCTGCTCGGGCTGGGCTGGAACTTCGGCTTTATCGGCGCCACCACCATGCTGGCAGGCGCCCATGAGCCGCATGAGCGCGGACGGATGCAGGGGCTGAACGACCTCCTGGTCTTTGGCGGCGTCACCATGGCCTCGCTGGCCTCGGGCGGGTTGATGAACTGCTCGGGCGGCAACGCCGTCGAGGGCTGGACCGCCGTCAACCTGGCGATGGTGCCCTTCCTGACCCTGGCGGGAGGCGCGCTGATCTGGCTGACCCTGCGCCCCAGAGACGCCTGAACGGGGCACTGCCCCCGCCGCCTGACAGCGTCTCCCCCCGGTATCTCCCGCGAATTGAAGAGACGCGTGTCTGCTGCTTCTTTCTGGTTGAAAATACTCCGGAGCGCGAGGCGGAGCCTCGCAAATCCCCTCACCAGCGGCCGGTCGCGGCCTGCAGGCTCAGGCGCAGGTGGCGGGCAAAGGGGCTGAGGCCAAGCTCACCCGCCGCGACGCGCGCGGGGTGTTTCTGAACCTGGCGCAGCAGCGCAGCACTCTGCCATCCCGCCAGCAAGGCGGGACGCGCGGCAGGTGAAATCAGCGAGCGTTTGGCACGGGCGCGCGACAGGTGATCAAGCCCCGCTTCGGCAAGGCGCCGGATGCCCGCAGGGGTGCCATCGAGCAGCGGGATGCGCCCGCGTGCCTCAAGCTCGGGGATGGCGCGGAACCAGTTGGCCAGTCCCGTCGCATAGCCGTAATCGCGCAAGACATCCTCGTCCGCCTGTCCCAGCGCCGTCGCGCAAACGCAAAGCAGACTGGCGCTGCTCTGTTCCAGGTAACGGGTCAGATGGGCGTCATCCTCGAACGGATCGCGATAGATGTCCCAACGCCGCACCGCTACGAACCCATCGAGCCGCGCCGCCATCTGCGGGCTGAGGATACCCGCCAACGGGGTCACCACCGAATGCCGGCGCGGCGGCTTGCCCAGGGCAAGCTCCTCCAACGCGTCCCGCCACCATTGCAGGCGCATCTCTGCGATCATCGGCTCGGCCGAGGCCCAGGGCGCGCGCGCCACCTCGACCGCCAGCGCGTAGAGCGGGAACAGCACCCGCCGCGCCGCCACCGGCGCTGCCATGGCCGCCGCAAACCGGTCGGGGTCAGCGCGCTGCACTAGTTCGGCGCAGGCGGTCAGATCGGCGTCGAAGGCGTCGCTCACTCCGCCGCCGCCCCTTGCCCGGCGCAATCGCGCAGCAGCTTCCAGTTGATCGCGTCCAGAAGCGCCTCGAACGAGGCGTCGACTATGTTGGCGCTGACCCCAACGGTGGACCAGCGCCGCCCCTTGCCATCCTCGCTGTCGATGATGACGCGGGTCACCGCCTCGGTGCCGCCTTGCGTGATGCGCACCTTGAAATCCACCAGCCGCATGTCGCTCAGGATCGCCGAGTAGCGCCCCAGATCCTTGGCCAGCGCCTTGTAGAGCGCGTTGACCGGGCCGCGGTCGCTGCCGGTGTCATCCAGCGACTCGCTGACCGAAAGCAGCTTTTCGCCATCCACCTTGACCACCACGACCGCCTCGGACAGGCTGACCATGCGGTCATACTTGTTCTTGCGCCGCTCGACCGTGACCTTGTAGCGCTTGACCTCGAAGAACGCGGGCATCTGGCCCAGTTCGCGCCGCGCCAGCAGCTCGAAACTGGCCTGCGCTGTGTCATAGGAATAACCCTCGTCCTCGCGCGCCTTGATCCGCTCCAGGATATGCCCCAGCGCCGGATCGCCCGGCGGCACGCTCAGCCCCGCATCGGTCAGCCGTTTACGCAGGTTCGACTGGCCGGCCTGGTTCGACATCGGGATGATGCGCTCGTTGCCGACCAAAGACGGGTCGATATGCTCGTAGGTCGACGGATCCTTGAGGATCGCGCTGGCATGCAGCCCGGCCTTATGGGCAAAGGCGGACGAGCCGACATAGGGCGCCTGTTTCACCGGCACCCGGTTCAGAATATCGTCCAGCATGCGGCTGATCCGGGTCAGATCGGCCAGCGCCCCCGCGCTGACACCGGTCTCGAACCGGCTGGCATAAGGCTCCTTGAGCAAAAGCGTCGGGATCAGCGAGGTCAGGTTGGCATTGCCACAGCGCTCGCCCAGCCCGTTCAGCGTGCCCTGGATCTGGCGCGCGCCCGCGATCACGGCGGCCAGCGAACAGGCCACCGCCTGATCGGTGTCGTTATGGCAATGGATGCCCAGACGGTCGCCGGGGATACCGGCAGCGATCACCTCGCCCACCACGCGGGCCACATCGGCGGGCATGGCGCCGCCATTGGTGTCACAGAGCACGATCCAGCGCGCCCCCGCCTCCAGCGCGGCGCGACAGACCTCCAGCGCATAGGCGGGATTGTCGCGATAGCCGTCAAAGAAATGCTCGGCATCAAACAGTGCCTCGCGCCCCTGCGCCACGATATGGGCCATCGAGGCGCGGATGTTCTCGGTGTTCTCGGCCAGCTCGATCCCCAGCGCCTGGGTCACGTGGTAATCATGCGCCTTGCCGACCAGACAGACGGTGCCGGTGCCCGCATTCATCACGGCGGCCAGTACATCGTCGTTCTCCGCCGAGCGGCCCGACCGTTTGGTCATGCCAAAGGCGGTCAGCCGCGCGCGGGTTGCCGGGGCAGCGTCGAAAAAGGCGCTGTCGGTCGGGTTGGCGCCAGGCCAACCGCCTTCGATATAGTCGATGCCGAGGCTATCCAGCGCGCTGGCGATGCGCAGTTTTTCCGGGGTCGAGAATTGCACGCCCTGGGTCTGCTGCCCATCGCGCAGGGTGGTGTCGTAGAGATAAAGGCGCTCGCGGGTCATGCGGTGCCTCCTCGACAGGGCAGCATCCGGCCCGGGGTGGGCGCATAGCGCCCGCCCATGGGGGCGGGTCGGGCGCTGCCCGGGCAAGCCCGGGCGGAACATTGGGAGAAGAGGGTCATTTCAGGGCCTCCAGTTCATCAACTGTTGGGCTTCCGTTGATCGTTGCACTTGGGACTTGAATGCCACCCTCTTTTGAAACACTTAGATCGACACCAGCGAGCAATGCGCTTTTCTTCAGTCTATCAGCTTCTTCGAAGTTCTTCGCATCACGATAGGCCATCCAGCGACGCGCTAGATCGTTTGCCGCTTCCAGAACTTCCACACTTGTTGAAAAACCGAAAGAGGCCACCCCAAAGTTCACAGTCTCTTGCAGCCCGAGCATCTCCAAGCCCGCCTCAAGCGCCGCATAGTCCTTCTCTTTTGCCAGACGATGCAACTCCGCAATCGCACCAGGCGTATTCAGATCATCTGTCAACGCATCAATGAACTGCGGCGATGGTTTGATTTCCATCTCATCAAGAGGAGCAGTCAACCGCCACCACTTGCGCAAGGTGGCCTCGGCTTCCTTCGCCTTCTTCTCGGTCCAGTCCATCGGCTTGCGGTAATGCGTGCTTAGGAACACAAACCGGATCACCTCGCCTGGGATGCCCTGATCGAGCAGGTCGCGCACGGTAAAGAAGTTGCCCAGCGACTTGGACATCTTCTTGCCCTCGACCTGCAACATCTCGTTATGCAGCCAGAAATTCGCAAAATGTCCCTCGGGATGGGCGCAGCAGCTTTGCGCGATTTCGTTCTCGTGATGCGGAAACATCAGGTCGTTGCCGCCGCCATGGATGTCGAAGCTTTCGCCCAGCAGTTCGTAACTCATGGCCGAGCATTCGATATGCCAGCCGGGCCGCCCCCGGCCCCAGGGGCTGTCCCAGCCGGGCAGATCCGGGGTCGAGGGTTTCCACAGCACGAAATCCATCGGGTTCTTCTTGTAAGGCGCGACCTCGACCCGGGCGCCCGCGATCATGTCATCGACCGAGCGGCCCGAGAGCTTGCCATAGTGCTCTTTCCACGAGTCCACCGCGAACAGCACATGCCCCTCGGCCTCGTAGGCATGGCCCTTGGCGACCAGCTCTTCGATCATCGCCACCATCTGCGGGATGTACTGCGTCGCGCGCGGCATGTGGTCGGGCTCCAGCGCGCCAAGCGCGCCCATGTCGTCCAGAAACCACTGGGTCGTCTCGGCGGTGATATCGCCGATGGGCCTCCCGCGTTCGGCTGCGCGCGCGTTGATCTTGTCGTCGACGTCGGTGAAGTTGCGCACATAGGTCACGTGATCCGCGCCATAGACATGGCGCAGCAGCCGGTAGAGCACGTCGAACACCACCACGGGCCGCCCGTTGCCCAGATGCGCCCGGTCATAGACCGTGGGACCGCAGACATACATGCGCACGTTGTCGGGGTCGATCGGGACAAACTCTTCCTTTGTCCGCGTCCTTGTGTTGTGCAGCTTGATTGTCGTCATCGGTCTTGTTCCTCAACAGCATGCGGCAGGCGCTTGTCAGCGCGGGCTTAGCAACTTGTCTTTGTGAAGAAAACGACGAATGACCAGCCCGCGAATGGATCAGCGGGGAATGCAGCAGATAATGATGCGAATGGTGCGGGTCATGGAACATCCCTTAGCACGCCGGGCCTGCTTCTCCAACATGAAATCCGGGCGGCAATTGACAAGCGCAACCGGCTCTGCCCCTCTCCGCCTGGAACTCTGGCAAGGGAAGCGAGATGAGACTGTCACGGCGGATAACCGGCCTCACCGGGGGCGGATCGGACGGGTGGGACCTTTTCCTGCAGGCGCGGCGGATGATCGCCGAAGGCATCGCGGTGACCGAACTGACCATTGGCGAGCATGACACGCGGACGCACAGCTCGATTCTCGATGCCATGGATCGCTCTGCGCGCGGTGGTCATACCGGGTATGCCATGGTTCCGGGCACGGCCCTGTTGCGCGATACCGTGGCCGCGCGGGTTCAGGAACGGACAGGCCAGCGCACCACCCGCGACAACGTGCTGATAACGCCGGGCGGTCAGGCGGCCCTCTTCGCGGCGCATAGCGCCGCCTGTGATCCGGGGGATACGGCGTTATTTGTCGATCCCTATTACGCCACCTATCCAGGTACGATTCGCGGCGTCGGCGCCCTGCCCCGCGCCGTGATTGCGAGGGCCGAAGACGGGTTCCAGCCGCGTCCCGACGTGATCGAGGCCGAGGCGGACGGCGCGGTGTCGCTGCTCATCAACTCGCCCAACAACCCGACAGGGGTGGTCTATGGCCGCGAAACGCTGGAGGGGATCGCCAAGGTCTGCCAGGACCGCGATCTGTGGCTGATCTCGGACGAGGTCTATGACACCCAGATCTGGGAAGGGGCGCATCTGTCCCCCCGCGCTTTGCCCGGAATGGCCGAGCGCACGCTGGTCGTCGGGTCGATGTCCAAGTCCCACGCCATGACGGGGTCGCGCTGCGGCTGGATCGTGGGCCCGGAAGCGGCGATTTCGCATCTGATCACGCTGGCTACCCACACCACCTATGGCGTACCCGGGTTTGTGCAGGACGCGGCGGTTTTTGCGCTGGGTCAGGGACGGGATCTGGAGGAGGAGATCGCAGCGCCCTTTCGCCGCCGTCGTGACCTGGCGTGGCACATCCTGGCGGGTCAGAATGCCGTCCGTCTGAGCCCGGCCCAGGGGGCGATGTATCTGATGCTGGATATTCGGGCGACCGGCCTGTCGGGCGAGGCATTTGCCACAGCCTTGCTGGAGACCCACCATATCGCCGTGATGCCCGGGGAAAGCTTTGGCAAGGCGGCGGCGGGTCATGTCCGGGTGGCGATGACCGTCGCCGATGATGCCTTTGTCAAGGCACTCAAAACGCTCTGTCACTTTGCGGCGCAGCAGGCGTCTGGCCTGCCCGAAGGCTGATATCGGGCGGCCAGCAGGCCGCCCGCCCTTGATCTCGGTCGCGTCAGAAACGCAGCGACGCCCGCAGGTTGAACGTGTTGACGTCGAAATCATTACCGGCGCCGCCGAAATCCTTGAACTGGTGGCGCAACACCTCGCCGCTGACCGACAGGTAATCGGTCACCGGCATTGCCAGACCCAGGCCATAGACCAGGCCATTTTCATTGCCGAAGGTCGAGGTGGCACGGGCCGCGCCGAGCACGCCATAGCCCAGCACCGGGCCAAAATCGTACCCGGCCTTGACCTTGAGCCGCCCGATCTCGTCCAGCGTGCCACCGCCAGCGCCTAGATCGTTGTTGACCCGGTCATATTCCAGCTCGCCGCCCATGACGAACCGGTTGCCCAGATCGAAGTTATACCCGATATGGCCGCCGAAGCTGGCGGCTTCGCCATCGCGCGCGCCGGGGCCGTCCGCATCGCCATAACCGACACCCAGACCCAGATAGGCGCCGCTCCAGTCACCTGCCATTGCCGGTGCGGCAGCCATTGACACCGCGACCAGCGCGGGAACCAAGAGTTTCATTGTTCTACTCCTTGCCATGTGACGCAGGAACCCCGTTAAGGCACTGTCACCAATGCCTTTTCCAGGACGAAGCTCCTGTCGCCACCAAACAGTTGCGCCTTGTCGGGCATCGCTTCAAGGCGCCCCGGAAGCCGGGCGCGCGCTTGGGCCAGAACCTGCCAGAGCCGTTCACACGCGATGCGGAAACCCGCCCATGACCGCTGCGACATGCTGGTCGCAAACAGGACAGATTGGGTCGGAACAGAATGGCATCCTGCGCCTGGATGAGGAGACGGAACATGCAAGAGGAACGCAGCAAGATCTGCCTGGTCAGTCGCACCATCGGTGCCGACCGGGGTCGTGCCGCGCGCGGCCGGCCGGACCGGCGCTGACGCGTCTTCCCCCACTTTCCTTTCCTCCTTTCACCAGGATCCTACCTGCATGAACGATCAACCCCGTAGTACTGCCCGCGCGGGCGGGCGTTCGGCCCGTCACGCCGCCCGCTCTGCCGCCCTTCCCGACCATCTGCGCCCGATCCGCCCGGGCATGAGCGGGGGGGCGCTGAACCTGCTGAGCCAACAGGATATGGAGCGTATCCACTCTGCCGCGCTGGACGCGCTGGAGCGGATCGGCCTGGCCGACGCCCCGCAAAGCGGGGTCGACTATCTGGTCGGCGCCGGCTGTATCCTGGGCGAGGACAAGCGCATCCGCTTTCCCCGCGCCCTGGTCGAGGACACACTGGCGCGCGCCAACCGGTCGGTGACGCTCTACAGCCGTGACGGCAAGACCGACCTCGAACTTGCGGGCGCGCGGGTGCATTACGGCACCGCCGGCGCGGCGGTGCATATGGTCGATGTGATGGGCCGCGAGTACCGCGATTCGACGGTGCAGGATCTGCATGACGCCGCCCGTATCTGCGAGCGTCTTGACAACATCCATTTCGTGCAGCGCCCCATGGTCTGCCGCGATATCATCGACAACTTCGAAATGGATATGAACACGATTTATGCTTGTTGCGCAGGCACTTACAAGCATGTCGGCGTGTCCTTCACCGATCCCTCCTATGTGGCGCCGGCGATCGAAATGTTGCACATGATTGCAGGAAGTGAGGCCAACTGGCGCGAACGGCCCTTTGTGTCGAACTCGAACTGCTTTGTTGTGCCGCCGATGAAGTTCGCCACCGAATCCTGTCTGGTGATGGAAGAGTGCATCAAGCACGGCATGCCGGTGCTGTTGCTGTCGGCGGGCATGGCCGGGGCCACCGCGCCCTCGACCGTGGCGGGCGCCATCGTACAGGCGGTGGCCGAATGCCTGGCCGGTCTGGTCTATGTCAACGCGGTCAAACCGGGCGCTCCGGCGATCTTCGGCACCTGGCCCTTCGGCCTGGACCTGCGCACCGGCGCGATGACCGGCGGGTCG
Organism: Ruegeria pomeroyi DSS-3; assembly: GCF_000011965.2. Classification (NCBI taxonomy): domain Bacteria; kingdom Pseudomonadati; phylum Pseudomonadota; class Alphaproteobacteria; order Rhodobacterales; family Roseobacteraceae; genus Ruegeria; species Ruegeria pomeroyi. Next base: position 2,268,924 of record NC_003911.12, read on the forward strand.
GGCGAACAGGCGCTGCTGACCGCGGGCTGCGCCCAGATGCACCGGTTCTACGATCTGCCCGGCGGCGCCGCGGCGGGGATCGCCGACAGCAAACTGCCCGACATGCAGGCCGGGTGGGAGCAGATGTGCTCGAACGTGATGGCGGGGCTGTCGGGTCTGAACATGGTCTACGAGGCGGCGGGCATGCATGCCTCGCTGCTGGGCTTCTGTCATGAAAGCCTGATCCTGTCGGACGATTTGATCGGACAGGCGCTGCGCTGCGTGCGCGGGATCGAGGTCAATGACGAGACGCTGGCGGTGGATCAGATCGCCCAGGTCTGTCTGGGCGGCAGCGGCCATTATCTGGGCACCGACCAGACTCTGGGCCGGATGCAGGCCGATTACGTCTACCCCGCTCTGGGGGATCGTACCTCGCCCAAGGAATGGGTGGAAAAGGAAAAGCCCGACCTGATCGCCAAGGCCATCGCCCGCAAGGAAGCGATTCTGGCCGAGCGCTCGGCGGCGCGGTTCGATGCCGCTACCGATGCGGCGATCCGGGCCAAGTTCAACATTCACTTGCCCGCGTAAGATACTGAAAGAAAACGGCGACCCAAGGGTCGCCGTTTCCGTCTTTCCAAACCGGGATCAGCCGTCGCTGGCGGGCAGCAGACCCGCCTGCTGTGCGGCGGCGACTTCTTCGGAATCCAGAACCGCGTCGCCATTGGCATCCATCCGCACGAAGGTTTCCGGATCCACCTCGGGATTTGCGGCCTGCACTTCGGTCAGGGTCAGCACGCCGTCACCATCCGTATCCGCGCTGCTCTGCGCCCAGGCGGTTGCAGGCAGGGCCATTCCCAGGGCGCCCAGCAGGGCCAGAAGTTTCGGTGTCATATGAGTCTCTCCTCAAGTGGGGTTTTGTCTCTGTCTTGTCCGGACAGGCACACTCTCCACCCTGTGTGGGGCGCTGTCATCGCCCTGCCTGAAATGGCCCGGATTCGCGCTGAGGGGCGCCGGTTGGCCCGGATCCGATCGGCAAGCCGCCGCCCGCGCAGACCCGCGTCGGCCCGATCGGCGGATGTCCCCGCGCCCCGGCGCGCCAATCCGGCAAGAGCCTGCCAGCGCGGGCCCGAATCGCGGTCAAGAAAAAAGGGGGCCGAAGCCCCCTTTTGAGTTTCGCGCACCAGGCTCAATCGTTGACCGCCCGGTATTTTCTGCCTGCGGCCTGGACGCGTCAGGGGCGAGCGCACCCGCCCCGTGTTCGAGTGAGGGGGCTGGTCACCCCGCCCCACCCGGGACCCGGCAGCCCCAGCAGCTGGGGCCGTCGGCTGGAACGCCGGGCGCGGATGGGCCGCGCCGCCGGTTCCGGATCTCGTCGGGGCCGGATTTCCGAGGGAAGCCCCCGGCCCCTACGCGCCCCGGCGGGGGCGCGATTTGCCTTCCTGTGGTTACGAGCAGCCGCTCGTCGCGCCACAGGTGTTGCACTTCATGCAGGTGCCGTTGCGCACCAGCGTGTAGTTGCCGCATTCGCCGCAGGCCTCGCCCTCGTAGCCCTGCATACGGGCCTTGGTGCGGGCATCCATGCCCGTCGCGGCAACGGTTGCCGATCCGGTTTCGGGCACCAGCGTCTGCAGCGCCGCGACCGGGTCGCCGGCAGTGTCCAGCGCCACCGCGCCAATACTGGCGCCACCGTTCAGCACCACCAGGTCCTGCGGCAGGCGCTTGCGCAGATAGCCGGTCGAGCTGATCTGTTTCAGCACCTCCAGCGATTTCGACGCCGCGCTGTCACTGACAGAGGTGACGTTCGACAGGCCCTCTTCCTCGCCCTTGCCGATATCGTCAAAGGTGGCGCCTTCGGGTTTCACATGGGCCAGGTCGGTGCGATCGAGGTAGCTGACCGCCAGTTCCCGGAACACATAGTCCAGGATCGATGTCGCGTTCTTGATCGAGTCGTTGCCCTGCACCATGCCGGCGGGTTCGAACTTGGTGAAGGTGAAGGCATCGACGAACTCCTCCAGCGGCACCCCGTATTGCAGGCCGACCGAGACCGCGATGGCGAAATTGTTCATCATCGCCCGGAACCCGGCGCCTTCCTTGTGCATGTCGATGAAGATCTCGCCCAGCGAACCGTCCTGGTATTCGCCGGTGCGCAGATAGACCTTGTGACCGCCCACGATCGCCTTCTGGGTATAGCCCTTGCGGCGATGGGGCAGTTTCTCGCGATGGCTGCGGATCACCTCCTTGACTACAACCTTTTCGATCACCTTCTCGGCCAGCACGGCGGCCTTTGCGGCGGGGGTGCCGGTTTCCAGCACCTCGGCGGCCTCGTCGTCATCCTCGATCAGGGCGGCGGCCAGCGGCTGGCTCAGCTTGGAGCCGTCACGATAGAGCGCGTTGGCCTTTACCCCCAGCGACCAGCTGAGTTCATAGGCTTTCTGGCAATCCTCGATGGTGGCGTTGTTGGGCATGTTGATCGTCTTGCTGATCGCGCCCGAGATGAAGCTCTGCGCCGCTGCCATCATGGTGATGTGGCTGTCCACCGACAGGAAGCGCTTGCCCTTCTTGCCGCAGGGGTTGGCGCAGTCGAAGATCGCGTAATGCTCCTCGGACAGATGCGGCGCCCCTTCCAGCGTCATGGTCCCGCAGACATGGTCGTTGGCCGCGTCGATATCCTTCTTGGTAAAGCCCAGATGCCGCAGCAGGTCAAAGGTGGGGTCGTTCAGCTTGGCCGCCGGGATGCCCAGCACGCCGGTGCAGAAATCCTCGCCCAGGGTCCACTGGTTGAACACGAAGCGGATGTCAAAGGCGCTTTCCAGCGCGGCATCGACCTTGCGCAGCTCGTTGGGGCCAAAGCCGTGACCGGTCAGCGAGGTGTGGTTGATCCCCGGCGCGTTGCCGATGGTGCCATGACCCACCGCATAAGACACGATCTCTTCGATCTGGGCGCTGGAATAACCCAGGTTCTCCAGCGCGGCGGGCACCGAGCGGTTGATGATCTTGAAGTAACCGCCGCCTGCCAGCTTCTTGAATTTCACCAGCGCGAAATCGGGTTCGATCCCGGTGGTGTCGCAATCCATCACCAGGCCGATGGTGCCGGTGGGCGCGATCACCGTGGATTGCGCGTTGCGATAGCCGTTCTTCTCGCCCAGGCTCAGCGCCTCGTCCCACGAGGCCATGGCAAGTTCGACCAGACGCGGATCGGGGCAGTTGGAATGATCCAAAGGCACCGGCTTGACGCTCAGCTGTTCATAGCCATTGGCCTTGCCATAAGCGGCGGTGCGGTGGTTGCGGATCACCCGCAGCATATTGGCCGCGTTGCGCTCATACCCGGCAAACGGCCCCAGCTCTCCGGCGATCTCGGCCGAGGTGGCATAGGCAACACCGGTCATGATCGCGGTCAGGGCACCGCACAGGGCGCGGCCCTCGTCGCTGTCATAGCCATAGCCCATGTTCATCAGCAGGCCGCCGATATTGGCATAGCCCAGTCCCAGCGTGCGGAAATCATAGCTGAGCTGTGCGATTTCCTTGGACGGGAACTGCGCCATGGTCACCGAGATTTCCAGCGTCAGCGTCCACAGGCGGGTGGCGTGGATGTAATCCTCGGCCTGGAACTCTCCATCCTTGAGGAAGGTCAGCAGGTTCATCGACGCCAGGTTGCAGGCGGTATCGTCGAGGAACATGTATTCCGAACAGGGGTTCGAGCCGCGGATCGGCCCGTCCGCCGGGCAGGTATGCCAGTCGTTCACGGTGTCATGGAACTGGATGCCCGGATCGGCGCAGGCCCAGGCGGCATGACCCACCTTCTCCCACAGATCGCGCGCCTTGACGGTCTTTGCGACCTTGCCGTTGACGCGGTTGATCAGCTCCCAATCGGCATCCTTTTCCACCGCTTTCAGAAAGGCATTGGTGACCCGGATCGAGTTGTTCGAGTTCTGGCCCGAGACCGAGTTATAGGCCTCGCTGTCCCAATCGGTGTCATAGGTGGGGAATTCGATGCTGGTATGGCCCTGCTTGGCGTAATCCAGCACCCGTTTGACATAGGTCTCGGGGATCGCGACCTTCTTGGCCTCGCGGATCGCGGCCTTGAGCCCCTCGTTCACCGCAGGGTCATAGGCATCCACCTCGGCGCCGTCCCAGGCGCGGATCGCGGCAAAGATGCCGTTCAGCATCTTTTCATGCATCTTCGAGCCGGCGACGATGCTGGCGACCTTCTGCTCTTCCAGCACCTTCCACTGGATGAACTGCTCGATATCGGGGTGATCGGCGTCGACGATCACCATCTTGGCTGCCCGACGGGTTGTCCCGCCCGATTTGATGGCGCCCGCCGCGCGGTCGCCGATCTTGAGAAAGCCCATGAGGCCCGAGGATTTGCCACCGCCCGACAGGCTCTCGCCCTCGGCGCGCAGATGGCTGAAATTGGTGCCGGTCCCGGACCCGTATTTGAACAGGCGCGCCTCGCGCACCCACAGATCCATGATGCCGCCCTCGTTCACCAGATCGTCGCTGACCGATTGGATGAAACAGGCATGCGGCTGGGGATGTTCATAGGCGCTGTCCGACTTGGTCAGCTTGCCGGTCTTGTAGTCGACATAGTGGTGCCCCTGCGCCGGGCCGTCGATCCCATAGGCCCAGTGCAGGCCGGTATTGAACCATTGCGGGCTGTTGGGCGCGGCACGCTGGGTGGCCAGCATAAAGCGCATCTCGTCGAAATAGGCGCGCGCGTCCTCTTCGGTGGTGAAATAGCCACCCTTCCAGCCCCAGTAGCACCAGGCGCCGGCCAGACGGTCAAAGACCTGCTTGGAGGAGATTTCACCGCCCATCTCCGCATCGCTGTCGGGAACCGAGCGCCACAGGAATTCCGGCACACCCTTTTCGCGCACTTTCTTGAGACGGCTGGGCACGCCCGCCTTGCGGAAATATTTCTGCGCGATCACATCGCTGGCGACCTGGCTCCAGCTGGTGGGAACCTCGATATCGTCGAGTCGGAACACGATGGTGCCATCCGGATTGCGAATCTCGGAGGTCGCGGATCGGAACTCCAGATCCGCATAAGCATCCTGTCCCGCCGTCGTGAACTTTCTTTCGATTTTCATGTCCCCAGCCCCTGGTCGTTTTTTGGGTAACACGCCCGCAGGCCCATCCCGCTGGCGTTGTCCGCAATGCCGTCATTCGGCCGGTCACTCTGGTCGGAACGAACACACCCGCCGCCGCGATGAGTGGCGCGGCGCCCTTAGAACTTGGTGATCTGTGGTTTCCTCGTCCCGCCGTCTCGCCGCTCTGGCTTTGCTACCAGATTTTGTGGCTGTGTAACCGGCCCATACAATCTGACGTATGCGAGCATAGAAGGTCAACGGCATTTTTACCGTCGGCCGGGATTCTTTTCTGTTGACCCGAAGGCCGGGTTGCCCCCCTCGTTTCGAGGCTGCGATTCCTCCACAAATTGATCCCCAGCCCTCGCTGCGATGCAGTTGGGCAGTCCATGAAAATTTCCGTTTTTTCACGGCGGCTTTCGCCCGGAACTGAAAGTCGCAACGGCTGAGATTTCTGCATTGCGGCAGCGCGCGAGCCCCCCTCGCGCCCGGTTTGGCGTTCCGATATGGTGAGGCATAAATGCGCCGCGACTCGGAAAGCTCCGTAAGGTGAAACCCCTCTTTGGCCTGCTGGCCGCCCTGCTGACTGTGGCTTCGTGCACACAAGATATTGCGGTTAACTCTGCGTCAGCCCTGTACCAGACCCGCCCCAAAGCCTTGATCGAGGGATTCGCCGCGGCCTGTTCCGAGCCGGGCGAAACCCTGCGACGTCCCGATCCGGGAACCTGGCAATGCTGGGTCGACCTGCCCGCCGACATGACCGCCGCAGCGATCCTGCAACATGACGGCACCCTCAAGGCGCTGCCGCAACTGGTGGTTCAACTGCAGATTGCCCAGCAGGCAGACGGGCAGTTCAGGGCTACGTTGCAGGACTATCTGAATGTGCCGCAAACCTCGGGCGCTGCCCTGCGCATTCAGGGGAACGCGCCCGGCGCACAGGAGGCCAGGAATGGCCTGCTGCGCGACATGGGTGGCCATATCATCGGCGAATAAGAGAGGAATGTGGTCGGGGCGGCGAGATTCGAACTCACGACCCCCTGTACCCAAAACAGGTGCGCTACCAGACTGCGCCACGCCCCGGACCGTGCGCCTTCCTATCCGCCGCAATCCGATTTGAAAAGGCCTAACAGGGCCAAGCGGCGGGTCCGTCCGAAAAAACCTTGTGCTGCATCTGGGTACCGGGCGCGATCCCATAGCGCGCGGCCAGGCCGCCGTTGATTTCCAGCACCGCAAACACCGCATCGCCGCCCGGGATCGGGGTTTCGTCATGCGGTATTGCATTGGGATGCACGCGGGTCACGGTGCCGCTCTGATCGACAAAGATCAGGTCAAGCGGGATCAGTGTGTTCTTCATCCAGAACGCCACCCGCTGGGGGTGTTCAAAGACAAACAGCATGCCCGCCCCGCGCGGCAGGCTTTCACGGAACATCAGTCCCTGAGCGCGTTCTTCGGGGGATTGGGCCAGTTCGATGGTAAAGCGTAACTCGCTGCCCGAGCCACGCAGGCGCAGCTCGTCCTCCCGGCAGGTTTCCGCCCAAAGCGCCGTGGCGCCGGTCAGCCAGACCAGCAGACAGAGCGCTGCGCGGATCATCGACGGGTTCTCACAGATTCAGCGCCGCTTCCCAGGCGAGCACCTCGGCAGCCATGCGGCCGCGCTTGCCGTCGATCACGCGCATCGCCAGCGCCTCGCCCGGTTGCAGATCCGACAGGCCCGACTGACGCAGCACTTCGATATGTAGAAAGACATCCTCGCTGCTGCCGAACACATTGGCAAAGCCAAAGCCCTTGCCCTTGTCGAACCACTTGACCCGCGCCGGCTCCAGCGGGGCCGCGCGGATCGCCTCCGGGTCCATCTCTGCGAAATCCGACAACAGCACCGTCTCGGGTCGCTCGGGCGGCACGATGCTGACCACTTCGACCGCCTGCACCCCACGATCGGTGCGGTGGGTCATGATCTCGATCGCGGCGCCATCGGCAACCGAGCTTTGGCCGAAGTTCCTGAGCACATTGACGTGCAACAGGATGTCGGGCCCACCCTCTTCGGCGACCACAAACCCATATCCTTTGGTCGGGTCGAACCATTTGACCCGCCCCCGGACCTTGTACGCACTGCTCAGTTCTTCGGCCACTTGCTATCCATTGTGGTTTGACGTGTTCTTTAGGCCCTTGATGTGCAGGATTTTGACTCCGAATTTCAAGCGAAAAAAGAGCTTAAATTTCCAGCACTTGCATTTCACGTTACGCGAATGTCAGGGGTTCAGGCGCTGAATGACCCAGCTTTCCCCTGCGGAATTGCGGCGCCAGACAAAACGGTCGTGCAGCCGAAACGCCCCATCCGCCCAGAATTCGATCTCGACAGGGGTCAGGCGAAACCCGCCCCAGAATGGCGGCCGCGGCGGGTTGGGTCCCTTGGCCGCGGTGATCTTGGCCACCTCGGCCATCAGCGCCGCGCGGCTCGACAGCGGCCGCGACTGGCGCGAGGCCCAGGCCCCCAGCCTGCTCTTGAGCGAGCGCGAGGCATAATAGTCATCCGCCTGCGGCCCCTCTTCGCGGGTGATCGTCCCGCGCACCCGAAGCTGGCGGCGCAGCGACTTCCAATGCATCACAAACGCGGCCTTGCCCGCCTGCTCCAGCTCGATCGCCTTGGCGCTTTCGTAATTGGTGTAGAAAACGAAGGCCGCCGGCTCGATCTCTTTCAGCAGCACCATCCGTACATTCGGCAGCCCTGAGGCATCCACCGTCGCCAGCGCAATCGCATTGGCGTCGTTAGGTTCCGACCGCTCGGCCTCGGCCAACCAATCCCGCGCAATAGCAAACGGGTCATCACCGGCAAAGATGCCAGTCCTGTCACTCATGTCCATCCCCTTGAACAACTGCATCAGAGCCTAGGCCCTCTTCCCGACCCGGGCAAGAGCGCGCGCCCTTGAAGCGACATGTTCTATAGCATAAACCACAAGCTCATGACGCGACGACAGGCGGAGAACCGAACATGTCAAATCAGTTGATGGCCGGAAAACGCGGCCTCATCATGGGACTGGCCAATGACAAATCCATCGCCTGGGGCATTGCCAGAGCGCTTGCGGATGCGGGCGCAGAGCTGGCCTTTTCCTATCAGGGCGATGCGCTGAAGAAGCGGGTCGACCCGCTGGCGGCGCAACTGGGCAGCGAGATCGTGCTGCCGTGTGACGTGGGCGACGAGGCCTCGATCGACACGCTGTTCGACGCGCTCGAACAGAAATGGGGCAAGCTCGACTTTGTCGTGCATGCGATCGGCTTTTCCGACAAGAACGAGCTGCGCGGCCGCTATGTCGACACCAGCCGGGCCAACTTCAAGCTGACCATGGATATCTCGGTGTTTTCCTTCACCGCGGTGATGAAGCGGGCGGAAAAGCTGATGAGCGAGGGCGGCAGCGCGATCACCCTCACCTATTACGGCGCCGAACAGGTGATGCCACACTATAATGTGATGGGCGTGGCCAAGGCAGCACTGGAGGCATCGGTCAAATACCTGGCCGAGGATCTGGGCAAGGACGGCATCCGCGTCAACTCGGTCAGCGCCGGGCCGATCAAGACGCTGGCCGCCAGCGGCATCGGCGATTTCCGCTACATCATGAAGTGGAACGAGTATAACTCGCCGCTGCGCCGCAATGTCACCATCGACGATGTGGGCAAGTCGGCGCTTTATCTGCTGTCCGATCTCAGCTCGGGTGTGACCGGCGAGAACCTGCATGTGGACAGCGGCTATCACATTGTCGGCATGAAGGCGGTCGACGCCCCCGACATCGACAAGGGATAACGGGGGTAATCACATGAGCACCAAGGATCCGCATCGTCTGCCCCACGAAAAGGGGTTTCACATCAGCTGGGACCAGATCCATCGCGACAGCCGGGCGCTGGCCTGGCGGCTGGATGGCCAGGGCCCCGACGAGGGCGCCTGGCGCGCGGTGGTGGCGATCACCCGTGGCGGCATGGCCCCCGCGATGATCGTCAGCCGCGAGCTGGACATCCGCACCGTCGACACGATCAGCGTGAAATCCTATCACCATCAGGCCCAGGGACAGGCGCAGGTGCTGAAAGCGCCCGACGCCGGTCTGATGGGCGACGGAACCGGTATTCTGGTGATCGACGATCTGGTCGACAGCGGCAAGACGCTGGAACTGGTGCGCGAGATGTATCCCAACGCCCATTTCGCCACCGTCTATGCCAAGCCCAAGGGCCGGCCCATGGTCGATACCTTCATCACCGAGGTCAGCCAGGACACCTGGATCTTCTTCCCCTGGGACATGGCGCTGCAATATGTCGAGCCCTATCGGGGCACCGACTGATCCAACCGCAAGCGCGCCCTCCGGGGCGCGTTTTTCGCACCAAGACCCCTCCCAGAACAGAGTATCCAAGATGGCCCCGACCCGCACCGCAACCACATTCGCCCCACCGGTGATGGAGGCGCGGCGCTGGCTGGAGGGCGTCACGTTTTCTCCCGACCGGCCGCTGATCAATGTCAGCCAGGCCGCCCCGGTCGAGCCGCCGCCGCAGGCGTTGCGTCAGGCGATGGCCGATTTCGCCCTGACCGAGGACAGCGCGCATCTCTATGGCCCGGTGCTGGGCAACGCCGATCTGCGCGCCGAGCTGGCCGCACAGATCAGCCACCACTATGGCGGCGCGGTCAGGCCGGAACAGGTGGCGATCACCTCCGGCTGCAACCAGGCCTTTGCCGCCACCATCTCGGCCATTACCGGCGAAGGGGATGAGGTCATCCTGCCAACACCCTGGTATTTCAATCATAAAATGTGGCTGGACATGGAGGGTGTCACGGCGGTGCCGTTGGCCACCGGCCCCGATCTGCTGCCCGATGTCGAGGCGGCGCGCGCCCTGATCACGCCGCGCACCCGCGCCATCGCGCTGGTGACGCCGAACAATCCGGGCGGCGTGGAATACCCCGCCGAGCTGGTCGGCGCCTTCTACGATCTGGCCGCCGAACACGGGCTGCGCCTGCTGCTGGATGAGACCTATCGCGATTTCGACAGCCGCAGCGGTGCCCCGCATGACCTGTTCACCCGGCCCGATTGGGACAAGACGCTGGTGCATCTCTACTCGTTTTCCAAGGCCTATCGGCTGACCGGGCATCGGGTCGGCGCGCTGGCCAGCGACACCGGACTGCTGGCCGAGATCGAGAAATTCCTCGACACCGTTGCCATCTGCCCCGGCCAGATCGGCCAGCATGCCGCGCTGTGGGGCATGCGCAATCTGGGCCAGTGGGTGGCAGGTGAACGCGACGAGATCCTCGACCGCCGCGCCGCCATTGCCGAGGGCATGCCCGCGCTCGTGGCCGAGGGCTGGACGCTACTGGGGCTGGGTGCCTATTTCGCCTATCTCGAACATCCCTTCGACCTCCCCTCGGACGAGTTGGCGCGGCGGCTGGTACGGGATGCCGGGGTGCTGGTGCTGCCCGGCACCATGTTCATGCCCGAAGGCGACCTCGCCGGCGCCCGCCAGCTGCGCGTGGCCTTTGCCAATCTCGACCGCGCCGGGATCGGCCAGCTGTTCGACAGGCTCAAAGGGCTCCGCTTCTGACCTTGCCCAGCCCGGGCGCCCGGCGTAGACAGGGCGGCAAACGAACGGGCAAGGCGAAATCGCCGCAATCCAGCCGAAACAAGGGGGCGACATGTCCGCAGGTGTCAAAAGCTTATCGAAGACCTTTGTCTGGATCCTGATGGGTCTGCTGATAGCGGGGCTTGCCGGGTTCGGCGCCGTCAACCTCAGCGGCACGGTGCGCACGGTGGCGCAGGTGGGGGAGCAGACGGTCAGTGTCGACGCCTACGCCCGCGAGCTGCAACGCGAGATTCGCGGCATCGAGGCGCAGACCGGCCAGCCCCTGCAGATGAGCCAGGTGCGCGATCTGGGCATCGACCAGGCTGTGCTGGCGCGGCTGGTGGCGATTGCCGCGCTCGATAACGAGGTGGCCGGGCTGGGAATCTCGATCGGTGACGAGAACCTGAGCCGCGAGATCGTGCAGATCCCGGCCTTTCAGGGCGTCGATGGCAAGTTCGATCCCGAGGGCTATCGCTATGCGCTGGACAATGCGGGGCTGAGCGAGGCCGAGTTCGAGGCCGATCTGCGCCGCGAATCGGCGCGTACCCTGGTGCAGGGCGCGATCATGGAAGGGCTGGTCATGCCCGACACCTATGCCGACACGCTGGCGCAATTCGTCGGTGCCCGGCGCAGCTTTACCATGGCCACCGTCGATACCGGCGCGCTGGATAGCCCGGTTGCCGCCCCTGATGCAGCCCAGATCGAGGCTTTTTACGCCGACAATCAGGACCAGTTCATGTTGCCGCGCAGCAAACGGCTGACCTATGCCCTGCTGACGCCCGAAATGCTGCTCGACCGGGTCGAGCTGGACGAGGGCGCGGTGCGCCGCCTCTACGAGGAGCGTGAAAGCAGTTATCAGCAGCCCGAACGCCGCCTGGTCGAACGTCTGGTCTTTGCCGATCAGGCCAGCGCCGAAAGCGCCATGGCCCAGGTCGAGGTTGGCGGCGCCACCTTCGAACTGCTGGTGGAGGGCCGCGGCCTGTCCTTGACAGATGTCGACATGGGCGACCTGACCGCGCAGGATCTGGGCGCTGCTGCCGAGGCGGTGTTTGCCGCCGAGGTTGGCGATGTGGTCGGGCCCCTGCCCTCGGATCTGGGCCCCGCGCTGTTCCGGGTGAACGGCACGCTCGATGCCCGCATCACCACCTTTGAAAGCGTCGAGGCCGAGCTGCGCGATGAGCTTGCCGGAGAACGCGCCCGCCGCCTGATCGAGGCGCAGGCCGAATCCCTCAACGACATGCTGGCCGGTGGCGCCACGCTGGAAGAGCTGGCACAGGATACCGACATGGAACTGGGCCAGATCGACTGGACCGAGGACAGTTCGGACGGGGTGGCCGCCTATGCTGGGTTCCGTGCCGTCGCGACCGAGGTGGCCGAGGGCGATTTCCCCGAGATCGGCTTTCTCGAAGACGGCGCCGTCTTTGCCTTGCGTCTTGACGAAGAGCTGGAGCCGCGCCCCGAACCGCTGGACAGCGCCCGCGAGCGCGTGATCGCCGCCTGGACTGCCGCCGAAACCCGCCGTGCCCTGCAGGACAAGGCCGCCAGCGTGGCGACCGGTCTGGCGACGGATGGCGATTTCACCGCCACCGGCCTGCCGCATCGCGTGGAAAACGGCCTGACCCGCACCGCCTTTATCGACGGCACGCCGTTTGATTTCATGGAGCAGGTCTTTGCAATGCAGCCCGGCGACCTCAAGGTGATCGCGGGCGACGACGCCGCATTCATCGTACGCCTCGAAGAGGAACTGCCGCCCGCGGATACCGACGAGCTGACCCAGATGAAACGGGCGCTGAGTGCCCAGATGACCCAGGCGCTGGCGCAGAACCTGTTCGACATCTATGTCCGCGACGCCCAGACCCGGGCACAGCCGACCCTGGACCAGCGCGCGCTGAACGCGGTGCAGGCCAGCTTTCAATAAGGGTTCCCCATGGCGCTGACCCCCGATTTCGAAACCTTCGCCCGCGCCTATGAGGCGGGCGAAAACCAGGTCGTTCATACCCGCCTGGCCGCCGATCTCGACACGCCGGTGTCGCTGATGCTGAAGCTGACGGGCGCCCAGAAAGACGCCTTCATGCTCGAATCGGTGACCGGGGGCGAGGTGCGCGGGCGCTATTCGATCATCGGGATGAAGCCGGACCTGATCTGGCGCTGCCATGGCGAGCAATCGGCGCTAAACCGGAAGGCGCGGTTCGACCCCGACGGGTTCCGGCCGCAAGAGGGCAATCCGCTCGACAACCTGCGCGCGCTCCTGGCCGAAAGCCGCATCGCCCTGCCCGAGGACCTGCCGCAGGCCTCGGCCGGGCTGTTCGGCTATCTCGGCTATGACATGGTGCGGCTGGTCGAACATCTGCCCGATGTGAACCCCGATCCGCTGGGCCTGCCCGATGCGGTGATGATGCGCCCCTCGGTCGTGGCGGTGCTCGACGGGGTCAAGGGCGAGGTCACCGTGGTCTCGCCCGCCTGGGTCAGCGACGGGCAATCGGCGCGCGCCGCCTATGCCCAGGCCGCCGAACGGGTGATGGATGCGGTGCGCGATCTGGAACGCGCGATGCCCGCCGAAACCCGCGATCTGGGCGAGGCGCATGAGGTCGCGCCGCCGGTGTCGAACTTCACCCGCGAGGGTTACAAGGCGGCGGTCGAAAAGGCCAAGGATTACATCCGCGCGGGCGACATCTTTCAGGTGGTGCCGGCGCAGCGCTGGACGCAGGAGTTTCCGCTGCCGCCCTTCGCGCTTTACCGCTCGCTGCGGCGCACCAACCCCTCACCCTTCATGTTCTATTTCAACTTCGGCGGCTTTCAGGTGGTCGGCGCCAGCCCCGAAATCCTGGTGCGTGTCTTTGGGCAAGAGGTGACCATTCGCCCCATCGCGGGCACCCGCCCGCGCGGCGCCACCCCCGAGGAGGATCGCGCCAACGAGGCCGATCTGCTTGCCGACAAGAAGGAACTGGCCGAACATCTGATGCTGCTCGATCTGGGCCGCAACGATGCGGGCCGGGTCAGCAAGATCGGCACCGTGCGTCCGACCGAGAAATTCATCATCGAACGCTATTCCCACGTGATGCATATCGTGTCGAACGTGGTCGGAGAGCTGGACCCGGACAAGGACGCGCTGGATGCCTTCTTTGCCGGCATGCCCGCCGGAACGGTCAGCGGCGCTCCCAAGGTGCGCGCGATGGAGATCATCGACGAGTTGGAGCCGGAAAAACGCGGCATCTACGGCGGCGGTGTCGGCTATTTCAGCGCCGGGGGCGACATGGACATGTGCATCGCGCTGCGCACCGCCATCGTCAAGGATCGCAAGCTTTACATCCAGGCCGGCGGCGGTGTGGTCTATGACAGCGACCCAGAGGCGGAATTCATGGAAACCGTGCATAAATCCAACGCCATCCGGCGCGCTGCGGCGGATGCGGCCCGGTTCATCGGATCACGCAACAGCTGATGCGCCCCCTCGACCCGCACGCACTGCCCCCGGTTCCATGGAAGAACGGCGGCGGCGTGACGCGCGAGATTGCCGGAGTGCCCGGACGCTGGCGGGTCAGCCTGGCCGAGGTGAGCGCCGAAGGGCCGTTTTCCCTTTTCCCCAGGCAGATGCGCATTTTGACCGTGGTCCACGGCTCTGGCATGGAACTGCACACAGAGGAGCAGGTACTAAAGGCGCGGTCAGGAGCGCCGCTCAGCTTCTCAGGCGATCTTCCGGTCATCGGGAAATTGCCCAACGGACCGGTGCACAACCTCAATCTGATCTTCGATCCACGTCAGGTCTCGGGCGCGCTTGCGGCCCATGCCGGAACGCGCACCGTTCCTGCCGATCCGGACGAGGTCTCGCTCTACCTCCTGCAGGGCACGGCACGCTGCGAAAACGTATCCCTGTCCGCTGGCCAGATGCTGCTGAAGCGCAAAATGCCCCTCGACCTGGGCCTTGAGGCCGTGGCGCTCTGCGTCTCGATCTCGCGCCGGAGCTGATCCTTCATTCCGCCGCAAATACGCCCGCCGGAGGCGCACAAGAAAAAGAGCGCGCCGCAGGCGCTCCTTTTGGCAGCCGCCCGGGCTCAGCCCGGATCACGCGTCAGCACCGCCGAGACCGGCGCCAGTGCCACCCGGCTGGCGCGGTCCTGCAATCCCCAGAGCAGCAGCGCCGAGATTGTGTCGGGCCGCAGCCGTCCCAACATCACCACCGCGCCCTCCTGCCCGGCGCGGAAGGCCGCCTGGTCAAGGAACCGGCGCATCACCGTCGGGCTTTGTCCGGCCCCATCGAAATCGCGGAACACCACCGCCGAGGGTACGCCGTCGCGCGCGGCCAGTTTCTGCACCGTGTTCAGCCCGTTATCCTGGGTCAGCAGTCCCCGCCCGCTGCCGCCGACAATGGCAGTGACCTGATCGGACAGCGCCCGGTTGCCCTGGATGCCGGTGCCGGTGCCTTCGAGAATACCGACGGTCTCGGGCAGCGCCTTCAGCCAGACCGCCATCGAGACCTCGGCATCCTGGGCGCTGGCAGCTGCGGGCAGATCGGCGATCAGCATCACCTCGACCCCGGCGGCGCGGTGACGGGCCATCTTTTCAGCCGCCTGCGGATCGGCCGGGTCCAGCGCAAAGGTCAGCGGATAGGGAAAATCGCGCAGCGCCTCGCTGCCCAGCCCCTCGGCATCGTCGATCAGGACAATCGACATCAGCGGCTTGTCCTCGGGGTTGTCGAATGTCGCGGCATAGGCCTCGATCGGGCGCGGGCCGCCCTCGGCCGGGGCTTCGGCGACGGCGCTGTCACGCTCGGTCAGCGGCACGACCGGGGTGCCGACGCGCGGCGCCGCGCCCTCTTCGGCCCCACCGATCTGTGGCAGGGCGGCGATGCGCGGCTTCTCTTCTTCCTGCGGCGCCTCGGGCGCGGCGGTCGCGGTATCGGGCACCGGGGCGGTGTCGGTCGCGGGCGCCTCGGCCACGCTGGCGCTCTCTTGCGCGGGCTGCGCATCGGTGGCCGTCTCCGGCACTGCGGGCGTGCTGTCCGGCAAGCTGGGAGCGGTCACTTCGGCGGTCACGCCGGTTTCGGGCGCGCTGGGCTGGGCCGGCGCCTCGGTGTTCACCTCGGGTTCGGCGCGGTCCTGCGGTGCGGCGGGGCTGGCCAGCTGCAGTTGGGTCACGCCGGAACCCGTACCCGGCACCTGCACGGCAGCGCTGTCGCTGCCCTCGGGCCGCGCGATCGTCTCGGTGGCGCCGCCGACCTGCGGCTTGCCCGCGGGCTGGCGGTCGGCCTCGTCCAGGGCGCCAAGCGTTTCGGCGCCCGGGGCCGCCTCGGGCTGGCGCGGCGCTAGCTCCACCAGATCGGCATCACGGCCCGGTGAGGCGATGCCGCCCTGTTCGGCCGGTTCCGCCGATGGTTCCGCCGCCGCCGGTGTTGCCGCCACCTCGGGACGCTGCGGCAAAGGTGTCGTCAGCGACAGCCAGGCCGCCGCCGCCAAGACCAGCACCGCCCCGGCCAATAGTCCTCCGATGAATCCGCCCATATCCTCACGCCTCTTGTTGGTCCTGCTTCGACTTTTTGCCCGTTCGCCCCGTCTGCCCTTGACGCTGCCGCGCAAGACTGAACATGTAGGGGCGCGATTACTATACCTTGGCTGGCCCCCGTGCCACCAGCCCCTAATACCCGACGGGACAAGGCTCAAGATGCTGCTCTTGATCGACAATTACGACAGTTTCACCTACAACCTCGTGCACTATCTGGGCGAGCTTGGCGCCGAGATCGAGGTGCGCCGCAACGATGCGCTGAACGTGCAGGAAGCGATGGCCATGAACCCGGCCGGCATCCTGCTCAGCCCGGGCCCCTGCGACCCCGATCAGGCGGGCATCTGCCTGGCCCTGACCGAGGCCGCCGCCGAGACCCGCACGCCATTGCTGGGTGTGTGCCTGGGACATCAGACCATCGGACAGGCCTTTGGCGGCAAGGTGGTGCGCTGCCACGAGATCGTGCATGGCAAGATGGGGCAGATGCATCACAGCGCAAAAGGGCTGTTTGCCGGCCTGCCCTCGCCGTTTGAGGCGACGCGCTATCACTCGCTGGTGGTCGAGCGCGACAGCCTGCCCGACTGTCTCGAGGTCACCGCCTGGCTTGAAGACGGCACCATCATGGGGCTGCAACACAAGGAGCTGCCGATCCATGGCGTGCAGTTCCACCCCGAATCCATCGCCTCGGAACATGGGCATGCATTGCTGCGCAACTTCCTCGACGTGATGAAGGTGCCCGCATGAGTGACGCGCTGAAACCGTTGATCGGCGCCGCCGCCGACCGTCCGCTGACCCGGGCCGAGGCCGAGCAGGCCTTTACCATCCTGTTCGATGGCGAGGCGACGCCCAGCCAGATCGGCGGTCTGCTGATGGCGCTGCGCACGCGCGGCGAAACGGTCGACGAATATGCCGCCGCCGCCGCCGTGATGCGCGCCAAATGCAATGCGGTGCGCGCGCCCGAAGGTGCGATGGATATCGTGGGCACCGGCGGCGATGGCAAGAACACGCTGAACATTTCGACCGCCACCGCCTTTGTCGTGGCCGGCGCGGGCGTCGTGGTGGCCAAACACGGCAACCGCAACCTCAGCTCGAAATCGGGTACCGCCGATTTGCAGGGCCAGATGGGAATCAACGTGATGGTTGGCCCGCAAGTGGTTGAAAAGGCTCTAAACGAGGCCGGGATCGGTTTCATGATGGCGCCCATGCATCACCCGGCCACCGCCCATGTGATGCCCACCCGGGCCGAGCTGGGCACCCGCACCATCTTCAACATTCTCGGGCCGCTCACCAACCCGGCGGGCGTGAAGCGGCAGCTGACCGGTGCCTTTACGCGCGCGTTGATCCGGCCCATGGCCGAGACGCTGGGCCTTTTGGGCTCGGAGCGCGCCTGGCTGGTGCATGGCTCGGACGGCACCGACGAGCTGACCATCACCGGAGTGAGCTGGGTCGCGGCCCTCGAGGACGGCACCGTCAAGGAGGTTGAACTGCATCCCGAGGATGCCGGCCTGCCGGTGCACCCGTTCGAGGCGATCATCGGCGGCACCCCCGAAGAGAACGCCACCGCCTTTCGTGCGCTGCTGGATGGCGCCCCCTCGGCCTATCGCGACGCGGTGCTGCTGAACGCGGCCGCCGCGCTGGTGGTGGCCGACCGCGCCGCAGACCTGCGCGAGGGTGTTGCCCTCGCCGCCCAGAGCATCGACAGCGGCCAGGCCCGCGCCAAGGTCGAGGCCCTTTCCCGCATTACACAGGACGCAAGATGACCGATACGATTCTCGACAAGATCAAGGCCTACAAGCTGGAAGAGGTTGCCGCCGACAAGGCCGCCAAACCGCTGGAGGCGGTCGAGGCCGAGGCGCGCGAGGCGGATCCGGTGCGCGGCTTTGCCGATGCGCTGATCGCGGCCACGCGCCAGGGCTATGGCCTGATTGCCGAGATCAAGAAGGCCAGCCCCTCCAAGGGTCTGATCCGCCCCGATTTCGACCCGCCCGCGCTGGCCCGCGCCTATGCCGAAGGCGGCGCCACCTGCCTGTCGGTGCTGACCGATACGCCCAGTTTCCAGGGCGCCAAATCCTATCTGACTGCTGCCCGCGCCGCCTGTGACCTGCCCGCGCTGCGCAAGGATTTCATGTATGACCCCTATCAGGTGGTCGAGGCGCGCGCGCTGGGGGCCGACTGCATCCTGATCATCATGGCCTCGGTCGACGATGCCCAGGCCGAGGAGCTGGAACAGACCGCGTTCGACTGGGGCATGGATGTGCTGATCGAGGTGCATGACGCAGAAGAGCTGGAACGCGCCGAGCGGCTGAAAAGCCCGCTGATCGGCATCAACAACCGCAACCTCAAAACCTTCGAGACGACGCTGGACACCACCCGCAAACTGTCGAAACTGGTGCCGCCCGACCGGATCATCGTCTGTGAAAGCGGGCTGAACACGCCCGCCGACCTCTCCGACATGGCGCGCCATGGCGCCCGCTGTTTCCTGATCGGCGAAAGCCTGATGCGCCAGGACGATGTAACCGGGGCAACCCGGACCCTGCTCGCCGATCCGCTGATGCCGGGAGCGATGTGATGAGCCTGACCCATTTCGATGCCAAGGGCGATGCACATATGGTCGATGTCACCGACAAGGCGGTCACCGACCGGGTGGCCGTCGCCGAGGGTTACATCAGCATGACGTCACAAACCTTTGATATCGTGTCAGAAGGGCGTGCCAAGAAGGGCGACGTTCTGGGTGTCGCCCGGCTTGCAGGCATCATGGGGGCCAAGAAGACCCCCGATCTGATCCCGCTTTGCCATCCGCTGCCGCTGACCAAGGTCGCGGTCGAACTGACCCTGGACCCCGAGCTGCCCGGCGTGCGTATCGCCGCCACGGTGCGGACCACCGGCCAGACCGGTGTCGAAATGGAGGCGCTGACCGCGGTCTCGACCGCCGCGCTCACCGTCTATGATATGGTCAAGGCGGTGGACAAGGCGATGCAGATCGGCGGCATTCGTGTAACACTGAAAGACGGTGGCAAATCAGGGCGTTACGAGGCGACATGATCACCGTCGAAGAGGCCCGTTCATTGCTGCTCGACCTGGTGGAACCGCTTGGCGCCGAAGAGGCACCGCTGGCCGAGTCCGCAGGACGGGTTCTGGCTCGCGACGTCGCCGCGACGCGCGATCAGCCACCCTTTGCCGCCGCCTCGATGGACGGGTACGCGGTGAAATCGGCCGAGGTCGAACGACACGCCATGTTCAAGGTGATCGGCGAAGCGGCGGCGGGGCACCGGTTCGATGGCCAAGTGGGCCCGGGTCAGGCGGTGCGGATCTTTACCGGCGCGCCGGTGCCGGATGGTGCGGATTTCGTTGTGATTCAAGAGGATGTCAGCCGCAGCGGCGATCTGATCACCATTACCGACGCCCCCGGTGACAAGACCAATATCCGCCCCGCTGGCGTCGATTTCCGGATCGGACAGACCCTTTCGGCCCCGCGTGTGCTGCGGCCCGAGGAGGTGGCGCTGCTGGCCTCGATGAACATTCCGCGCGTGCCGGTGCGGCGACAACCGGTTGTCGCCCTGATCTCGACCGGGGATGAGTTGGTGATGCCGGGCGAGACACCCGGACCCGATCAGATCATCGCGTCCAACACCTTTGGCCTCAAGGCCCTGTTCGAGGCCAATGGCGCCCGGGTGCGGGTGCTGCCGATCGCGCGCGACACCCGCGCCGCGCTGGTCACTGCCTTTGAGCTGGCCCGGGGCGCCGATCTGGTGATCACCATCGGCGGTGCCTCGGTCGGTGATCACGATCTGGTCGCGCAGGTGGCGGGTGAACTTGGGATGGAACAGTCCTTCTACAAGGTGCGGATGCGTCCGGGCAAACCCCTGATGGCGGGCCGGATCGGCGGCATGCCGATGGTTGGCCTTCCGGGTAACCCCGTTTCTGCAATGGTTTGCGGATATATCTTCATCCTTCCGATGCTGCGCCGGATGCTGGACCTTGACCCGGAGATTGCCCTGCGCGAGGCGGTGCTGAGCGCGCCGCTCGGCCCCAATGGCCCGCGCGAACATTACATGCGCGCCCAGGTCGAGAATGGCCAGATTGCCACCTTTGGCGATCAGGACAGCTCTCTCTTGTCGATCCTGGCGCAAGCCAACGCGCTGTTGATGCGCCCGCCCGAGGACTCGGCCCGCGCCATTGGCGAGCGGGTTCGATACCTGCCGATCTGATCCTCAAACCTCGATTGTTGACACAAAACAAGAACATGCGTAGAACAAATGTAAACGCGTGACCGGAGAGGTATGGGGAATGCTGACAAAGAAGCAACTCGATCTGCTGGAATTCATTCACAAAAGACTGCAGGCCGATGGTGTACCGCCCAGTTTTGACGAGATGAAGCTGGCGCTGGATTTGCGCTCGAAATCGGGCATTCACCGGCTGATCACCGCGCTGGAAGAGCGTGGCTTTATCCGCCGTCTCGCCCATCGCGCCCGCGCCATCGAAATCGTCAAACTTCCCGAGAGCCTGGGTGGCGAACCCACGGTGGGCTTTCAGCCCCGGGTGATCGACGGCGACCGGCCCGACCGGCCGCGCCCCGCCAATGCCGAACCGGTGACGATCCACGCAGTGGAGCTGCCGGTGATGGGCCGCATCGCCGCCGGTGTACCGATCGAGGCGATCAGCCAGGTTTCGCATCAGGTGGCCGTGCCCGGCAGCATGGTCGGCAAGGGCGAGCACTACGCGCTCGAGGTCAAAGGCGATTCGATGATCGAGGCCGGGATCAACGATGGCGATGTTGTGGTGATCCGCGAGACCTCGACCGCCGACAATGGCGATATCGTGGTGGCGCTGGTCGATGACAGCGAGGCGACGCTGAAACGGTTCTTTCGCCGTGGCGCCAGCATCGCGCTCGAGGCTGCGAACCCGGCTTACGAGACCCGCGTGCTGCCCTCGGACCGGGTACGGGTACAGGGTCGGCTGGTCGGGCTGATCCGCACCTATTGAGCCGGATCTATTGAACGGGACGCGCGGCGCCGTTCCACAGGCGCCGCCCCGACAGGTGCGCGGCGCTCTCCACGCCTTTCGGTCCGATGCTGAGCGCGCCGGTCAGGGCCAGCCGCTTTGGGTCGTAAACCTCGCAAGGCCCGTTCACCGCAAGCGGGACCGCCGAGACGATCAGTTGGGCCCTGTCGCAGTCGCTTAACCCCTGCGCCGCACGCTTGCCGGTCACATGCACGATCTCGACCTCGCCGACACGTATCTTGCGCAGCATATCCTCTCCCGGCCAGCGCGCTGCCGCCGCCATCTGGTCGGCGCCGTCGCCATCATTTTCCAGCCAGACCCCGGCGATGAACCCTGCCCCGCGCGGCTTGCTCAGCGCGCGGCCCGTCTCGGTCATCACGCCCACCAGACCGCCGGTATCGGCGATCAGGACGCCGGGCCGCTCGGCCCCGGACCAGAGCCAGAAGGCCGCCGCCATCACCGGCACGCCCGCCAGACGCGCCCGCCCGCGCCACAGCACCAGCCACAGCGCGCCCAGCGTCAGGATTGGCAGCACTACCCAATCGGGGCGCATCACGTAACCGCGCGCGCCGTCCATCCCCGCGACCCAATCGGCGACGCCCAGGATCCAGCGCAGGCCCAGCCCCATCACCTCGAGCCCGATCCAGTCGAGCCCCAGCGGCGCCAGCACCAGCGCCAGCACCGCCGCCGGGATCACCACCAGCCCCATCAGCGGTACCGACATCAGATTGGCCACCAGCCCGTAATGGGCCAGCGTGTTGAAATGCGCGGCCCCGATCGGCGCCGTCGCGAGCCCCGCAACGGCCGAGGAAATCACCACCCCCGCCACCGGATTGAGCCAGCGTGGCCCCAGCCCGATTTCGGCCTCGCGCAGCCAGCCGAACACCGCAACCAGCGCCACGGTGGCGGCAAAGCTCATCTGGAACCCCGGCCCCAGCAGCGCTTCGGGCCGCAGTACCAACACGATCAGCGCCGCCATTGCCACTGCCCGCATCGACAGTGCCCGCCGGTCGACCAGCACCGCGCACAGCATCACCGCCACCATGACAAACGCGCGCTGGGTCGCCACATTGCCGCCTGACAACGCCAGATAACCCGCCGCCACCGCCAGCGCGCCAAGCGCGGCCAGCTTGCGCACCGGCAGGCGCAGCGCCAGGGGCGGGATCAGCGACAGCGCCACCCGCAGCGCGGTAAAGACAAACCCCGCCAGCAAACCCATATGAAGGCCCGAGATTGCCAGCAGATGCGCCAGATTGCTCGCCCTCAACGCGTCAAGCGCCCCCTGGCTGACACCGCTGCGGTCACCTGTGGTGACGGCAGCGGCAAAGCCGCCTACATCGCCAGGCAGCCGCGCGCGAATATGGGCCGAGGCCGCCATGCGCAGGGTAAACACGCTCATGTCACGTTCGGACCGGTCGGGCGGCCGCGCCAGCAGCACCGGAACGCGGGTATAGCCGATCGCGCCCAGCCCCTGAAACCAGGCATGGCGGCGGAAATCGAAGCCGCCCGGCTCGACCGGCCCCTGTGGCGGCGACAGATAGGCGGTGGTCATGATCCGGCTGCCGGGTTCGGGCACACGTTCGTCACCATGCAGCGAGATCCGCACATGGCGCGGCGGCCCCGTCGGCATCCAGCGATCCAGCCGCACCTGATCCAGCGTCACCCTCAGCTTGTCCGAAGCGGACCGATCCAGCGCGACCACGCGCCCCTCGACCGGGCCGTAATAGCGCCCCTCGATCACCGGGGCGGCGACCTGATGCGCGCGCGCGCCCGCAAGAACAAACCCCGCCGCGATCAGCGCCAGCGCCCAGCCCAGCGGCGAAAAGGCGCCAGGCCGCGCCCAGGCCAAGGCGCCGACCAGCAGGGCAAACCCCGCCGCCAGCGCGTAATGGGTCAGCCCCGGTTCGACCCGCAACAGGAAATAGAACCCGATCCCCAGCGCCAGAAAAACCGGAACCCAGGGGAACAGGTGCCCACGCTGCGCCAGCAGCGCGGCCTCGATCCGTGGCAGAACGCGCATGCTTGCTCCCACTCGTCCGGCTCGTTAGACAGACCGCAGAACCCTAGCCCCCACACGGTTACCAAAAGGTAAATTGCCCACATGCCGGATCAGGTCGTCACTCGTTTTGCCCCTTCTCCCACCGGTTTCCTGCATATCGGCGGCGCCCGTACGGCGCTGTTCAACTGGCTTTACGCGCGGGGGCGCGGCGGCAAGTTCCTGCTGAGGATCGAGGATACCGACCGGGCGCGCTCGACCCCCGAGGCAACGGCGGCGATCCTGCAGGGCATGGCCTGGCTGGGGTTGGACCATGACGGCGAGGTGATCAGCCAGTTCGAGCGCGCGCCGCGCCATGCCGAAGTGGCGCTGGAGCTGCTGGCCCAGGGCAAGGCCTACAAGTGTTTCTCGACTCAGGACGAAATCCAGGCCTTTCGCGAGGCAGCCCAGGCCGAGAAACGCTCGACCCTGTTCCGCAGCCCCTGGCGCGACGCCGATCCGGCGACCCATCCGGACGCGCCTTATGTGATCCGCATCAAGGCGCCGCAAAGCGGCGAGACGGTGATCCGCGACCAGGTGCAGGGCGATGTGACCATCCGCAACGACCAGCTGGACGATATGGTGCTGCTGCGCTCGGACGGGACACCGGTCTATATGCTCGCGGTGGTGGTCGATGACCACGACATGGGGGTGACCCATGTGATCCGGGGCGACGACCATCTGAACAACGCCGCGCGCCAGATGATGATCTATCAGGCGATGGGCTGGGAGGTGCCGGTCTGGGCCCATATTCCGCTGATCCACGGGCCCGATGGCAAGAAACTGTCGAAACGCCACGGCGCGCTGGGGGCGCAGGAATATCAGGCCATGGGCTATCCCGCCGCGGGCATGCGCAACTATCTGGCGCGGCTGGGCTGGAGCCATGGCGATGATGAGTTCTTTACCGATGCGCAGGCCCGCGAGTGGTTCGATCTGGATGGAATCGGCAAGTCCCCGGCCCGGTTCGACCTGAAAAAACTGGAGAATCTGAGCGGCCAGCATATTGCCGTCTCGGATGATGCTGCATTGCGGCATGAAATCGAAGCCTATCTGGCGGCGGCGGGTCTGCCCGCTCTCACCCAGACACAATCGGGTGATCTGGAACGTGCGATGTATTGCCTCAAGGACCGGGCGCGCACCTTTCCTGAACTTATTGAAAAAGCTGCATTTGTCCTGGCATCCCGTCCGATCAGCCCGGATGAGAAGGCTGCCGCCGCACTGGCGTCTGTATCCGATGGTATACTGGCAGAATTGACGCCGCAGTTGCAAAATGCTAGCTGGACAAGAGAGAGTCTGGAAGAAGCGTTGAACGCTTTTGCCGAGGCGCATGGAACCAAGTTCGGCAAGCTTGCCGCGCCCCTTCGGGCCGCGCTGGCCGGGCGGGCGGTGACGCCCTCGGTTTTTGACATGATGCTGGTGCTGGGCCGCGACGAGAGTCTGGCCCGTCTCCGGGACGCTGCACATCCGGCCTGACGTTCACGATCAGGCAATGTTGCGCGGTTATGACCTGGGCTTGCGCGGCTGCGCGCAGGCCCTGATGCATGTGAGGCGCCGTATTCCGTGCGTGTCCATGCCTGCCATGAGGAAGGGAATTCGATGACTGAAGAAAAGAAAACCGCCACGCTTAGCCTGAACGGTCAATCCTACGATTTGCCGGTGTATTCGCCCTCGGCGGGCCCGGACGTGATCGACATCCGCAAACTCTATGGTCAGGCCGGCGTGTTCACCTATGACCCGGGCTTCACCTCGACGGCGAGCTGCGACAGCACCATCACCTATATCGATGGCGAACTGGGCGAGCTGCTGCATCGGGGCTATCCGATCGACCAGCTGGCGGCCAAGTCGCATTACCTCGAGGTCTGCTATCTGCTGCTGTACGGTGAACTGCCGACCGCGGCCGCTCTCGAGAAGTTCGAGACCACGATCACCCGCCACACCATGATCCACGAGCAGATGCACTATTTCTTCCGCGGCTTCCGCCGCGATGCGCATCCGATGGCGACCATGGTGGGTGTGGTCGGCGCGATGTCGGCCTTCTATCACGACTCGACCGATATCGCCGACCCGCATCAGCGCGAGATCGCCAGCCACCGCCTGATCGCCAAGATGCCGACCATCGCGGCGATGGCGTATAAATACTCGATCGGCCAGCCGTTCATGTATCCGCGCAACGATCTGGATTACGCGGCCAACTTCCTGCAGATGTGTTTTGCCGTCCCGGCCGAGCATTATCATGTCGACCCGATCCTGGCCCGCGCCATGGACCGGATTTTCACGCTGCATGCCGATCACGAGCAGAACGCCTCGACCTCGACCGTGCGTCTGGCGTCGTCCTCGGGCGCGAACCCGTTTGCCTGTATCGCCGCCGGTATCGCCTGTCTCTGGGGTCCCGCCCATGGCGGCGCCAACCAGGCCTGCCTGGAGATGCTGAAAGAGATCGGCTCGCCCGACCGCATCCCCGAGTTCATCGCCCGCGCCAAGGACAAGAACGATCCGTTCCGCCTGATGGGCTTTGGTCACCGCGTCTACAAGAACTTCGATCCGCGCGCGACGGTGATGAAACAGTCCGCCGACGAGGTGCTGGACCTGCTGGGTGTGGAAAACAACCCGATCCTGGCCACCGCCAAGGAACTGGAACGCGCCGCCCTGGCCGATGACTATTTCGCCGAGAAGAAGCTGTTCCCGAATGTCGACTTCTATTCGGGTATCATCCTCGAGGCGATGGGCTTCCCGACCTCGATGTTCACGCCCATCTTCGCGGTATCGCGGACCGTGGGTTGGGTCAGCCAGTGGAAAGAGCAGCTGGCCGATCCGCAGCACAAGATCGGCCGCCCGCGTCAGCTGTACCTCGGCTCTACCGCGCGCGACTATGTGGATATCGAAGACCGCTGATTTCCACACCATCCGGTTTCAGACCCCGGCGGAGCGCTCTGCCGGGGTTTTTCTTTGCCACCGGGATGCAGGCGCGGCCAGCGGTCCGCAGGGTCGGCGCGAATCTGCCGCCCTCCCTTGCGCACCGGCCCCACCCCGCTGTTTCCAGTTTCAGAGTCTATCCGCGCCCGCGCGCAGTATCGTTGACCCAGGGTAAACGCCAACCGCTTCAAAACCCGCCAACCAGCTGTAAATGCGTCAATTTCGTGGCGAGAATGCGGCACAGCCGGTAGCGTCAGCTCCTGAATTTGGGTGCGGTTTAGTAGGGGGTTTTCATGACCGGAACCATTGGCGAAAAAACAGAGATTACCGTGACACTGGGCTGCGAACCGCGCCTGCTGGTCACCATCGTGGAAAAGCCCGACGGCGGGCTGTTCATCGACATCAAGTCCGAGGACCCTTCGGCCGAGGTGGGTGATCTCGACGGGTTCTTCTTCAACTTCAACGACGATGCGACACTGGACGGGCTGAACATCTGGCCCGCCGAGAACGAAGGCACCCAATGGTCGCCGGTCACCGATGTTCAGATGAACCCGGACGCGGTCGACAGCCTGAGCAACGGCGCCCAGCTGGCCGAGAGCTATGATGCGGGTATCCAGTTCGGCACAACCGCGGATTCGACCGAAGGCTATGTCAGCGCCGCCAACTTCACCATGTGGTCAGAGAACGGGCCGCTCAGCATCTCGGATATCGACCTCGACAGCCTGGCCGCGGTGGTGGATTCCGACACCGGCAACGGCATCGTCAAGACCGTCAGCGACAGCACCGGCGAAACCGAAGACCCCGACGGTGAACATGACGAGGACGAATGCGCCTTTGTGATCGAGGGGCCCGTCAATACCGAAGTGGTGCTGACCCAGCTCGAGAATGGCGATATTCGCGTCGACCTCGAGGTGCTCGAAGGCGACGACCCGGACGCGACCGGCCAGATCGGCGATATCACCGGGCTGTTCTTCAACGTCGGCGATGACAGCCTGCTGGACGGCATGACCGTGAGCGGCGAGGATGTCACCGGATCGCAATTTGCCGCCGGCTCGGTCAACGATCTGGGCAACGGCGCCAATATGGAAGGCGCCCAGGAGGGCGAGACCGGCGAGACCGCAAACGGGTTCGATGCCGGCATCGCGATTGGCAAGAACGGGATCGGGCATGGTGACGATATCCGCGCCACCAGCTTTACCCTGTCGCATCCCGACGGGCTCAGCCTCGAGGATTTCAGCGGCGAGTATTTCGGGCTGCGCCTGACTTCGGTCGGGGACGAGGACAGCGATGACCGCGAAGGCTCGTTGAAGCTGATCGGCCAGTGCGAGGACGAGCCGCAGCCGCCGATCTGCGATGACCAGTACTATCTGAACGATGTCATGGCGTTGATGACCCAGCCCATGCATGACGAGCTGGCCTATGAGATGATGGCCAGCGACCCGGTCGAAGAGGTGGATCTGGTCGAGACCTACTGAGCACCCTGCCCGCTCAGAACAGGCTTAGCTGATCGCCGGGCTGCGGGGGCACCCGGAACAGATCGCATCTCAGGGCTGGCGCCTCCTGCGCCAGCCCGATGCGTTTGCAGGCGGCACGGAACCGTTTCGCGATCATCTGAGCATATTCGCCCTCGCCCCGCATGCGGTGGCCCCAGCGCGGGTCGTAATCGCGCCCGCCATGCATCTCGCGCAGGCGCGCCATCACCTTGGCGGCGCGGGCGGGCGCATGTTCGGCCAGCCACTCCTGCCACAACGGCGAAACCTCGCGCGGCAGCCGCAGCATGATCCAGCTGGCGGTATCGGCGCCCGCCTCGGCCCCGGCGGCCAGCAGCGATTCGAGTTCGTGATCGGTCAGACCGGGAATCAGCGGAGAGGTCATCACCCGCACCGGCACCCCTGCGCCGTTCAGCGCCCGGATCATCGCCAGCCGCCGTTTCGGCGATGGCGCGCGCGGCTCCATCCGCCGCGCCAGAGCGGCATCCAGCGTGGTCAGCGAGATACCCACCCGCACCAGCCCGCGCGCGGCCATCGGCGCCAGGATGTCCAGATCGCGCTCTATCAGCGCACCGCGGGTGACGATGGCAACCGGATGATTGAATTCCGCCAGTACCTGTAAACAGGCCCGGGTGATCGCATGGGTCTTTTCCAGCGGCTGATAGGGGTCGGTATTGGTGCCGATGGCAATCGGCGCCACTTTGTAGCGCCGCGCGCTCAGCTCGGCCCGCAACACCTCGGCCGCGTTGGGCCGCGCCACCAGCCGGGTTTCGAAATCAAGCCCCGGCGACAGGCCCAGATAGGCGTGGCTGGGCCGGGCAAAGCAATAGGAACAGCCATGTTCGCAGCCCCGGTAGGGATTGATCGAACGATCGAACGGCAGATCGGGCGAGCGGTTATAGCTGATCAGGCTGCGCGCGGTCTCCAGCGAAACCTGGGTCCTGAGCGGCGGCAGTTCCTCCTCCCGCTCCCAGCCGTCATGTTCGGCCACCCGCTCCAGCGGTTCGAACCGGCCCGCGTCGTTGCTGCGCGCGCCGCGCCCGACGGGTCGGGCCGAAATCAAGGGGGGCAAGGGCTGAGTCTGCATGCCCGAAACTAGAACATTCAGCGAACATTGAGCAAGGCAAAAGACGCCGCCGATCTGACCGCCCGCCCGCGCTTTCGCAGCGGTTATATGCAGCACATTGATGATCTAGCTGCGCAATACTCATTATCATTCGGGCATTTTTCCTCCTATAGGTCGGTTGCAACACCGCCCATGTCGCAATCAACGCAGTGGAAAAGTGACCTTCGGGCAAAAAGGAAAAAAACGGCACCCCGGGCTCCACCCCGCCAAAGTTTGAGGAATTGCGCCATGTCGGAAGAAGAAGACATCATCCTGTCGGAACTCGACGACGAAGAACTTGTCCAGCAGATGTTCGACGACCTTTACGACGGTCTCAAGGAAGAGATCGAAGAAGGCGTCAACATCCTGATCGAACGCGGCTGGGTCCCCTATGACGTCCTGACCAAAGCTCTGGTCGGCGGCATGACCATCGTCGGCGCCGACTTCCGCGACGGCATCCTGTTCGTTCCCGAAGTGCTGCTGGCCGCCAACGCGATGAAGGGCGGCATGGCCATCCTGAAGCCGCTGCTGGCCGAAACCGGCGCGCCCCGTGTGGGCAAGATGGTCATCGGCACCGTCAAGGGCGACATCCACGACATCGGCAAAAACCTGGTTTCGATGATGATGGAAGGCGCCGGGTTCGAGGTGGTCGACCTGGGCATCAACAACCCGGTCGAGAACTATCTGGAAGCGCTGGAAAAAGAAGAGCCCGATATCCTGGGCATGTCGGCCCTGCTGACCACCACCATGCCGTATATGAAGGTGGTGATCGACACGCTGATCGAACAGGGCAAGCGCGACGATTACATCGTGCTGGTCGGCGGTGCGCCGCTGAACGAGGAATTCGGCAAAGCCATCGGCGCCGATGCCTATTGTCGCGATGCCGCCGTGGCGGTGGAAACCGCCAAGGACTGGGTCGGCCGCAAGCACAACCGCATGGCCGGCTGAACACACAGACTTACCATGGATCAGGGCCGTCCCCAGGGGCGGCCTTTTTCTGTTGGGCAAGGCCGCTCTGGCAGGCCGAATTCTGCCGATGCCGCACAACCTCCAATATTCCCCCTGACTTTGGCCATATTTGCACCGTAATTCGACCGCGTACCCAAAGCTGCCCGGAGGTGCCCCATGCCAACGACTTTTACAGCGCTGTTCCTCGGCAATCTGGCCGATATCGACACGTTCGAAGGCAACAACTCTGCCGAAAGTGCCGGTGCGCTGGTGGGGCTGACCTTTGGCTCCATTGCCGATCCGCTGGTTGACAGCGCCGTGACATGGAGCGCGGTGGGAGACCCCGGCAGCTTCTTTGACATGGACAACAATCCGGCCGAGCAATTCTCGATTGATGGCGGCCCGGCGCAGACCTTTGACGGCACCGCCGTCTATGACGCGACCATCACCTATACCGATGGCAGCACCGCAACCATCACCGCGGTGCTGGCCCAGGACGTGAACGGCAATACCTATCTGGTGCCCGAGTTTTCGGCCAATGCCGATCAGGCGGCGCTTGAGGCGGGAATCATCCAGTCTCTGACGCTCGATGCCGTCACCGGAGGCGGCGCCAACTATTCCGGCCTGACCGCCAATCGGCAGGACTGGCAACTGGTCACCTGCTTCACCCCCGGCACCATCATCGACACCGAAGATGGGCCGCGCCTGATCGAGGAGTTGCAGCCGGGCGACCTCATCCGCACTCTCGACCATGGAGACCAGCCGCTGCGCTGGATCGGGCGCACCACCGTGCGCGCCACCGGCGCCTTTGCGCCGGTTCTGATCCGGGCCGGGGCGCTGGACAACCGCCGCGACCTGATCGTCTCGCCCCAGCACCGGATGCTGATCGAGGGGTGGCGGGCCGAGCTGATCACCGGCCATTCGCAGGCCCTGGTGGCCGCCAAGCATCTGGTCAATGCGCGCGACATCCTGATCGCGCCCGGCGGCGAGGTCACCTATATCCACCTACTGTTCGACCGGCACGAGATCATCTGGGCCGAAGGCTGCCCGACCGAAAGCTTCCACCCCGGGCAGATGGGCTGGTCGGGTCTGGAACAGGCGGCGCGCGACGAGATCCTGTCGCTGTTCCCGGAACTGGCCACCACCGGCATGCAGAGCTTTGGCCCGCTGGCCCGCCCTGCCATCCGCCAGCACGAGGCCTTGCTGTCGGTCACCTGACACTTCCTGTCGCCTGCGAGCTTGCCTTTGCCGGTCGGGGCCGGGCATTCTGCGCCGACCCCAACCGGTACAAGGCGGCCCCGACATGAACATGCTCCCCGATGACGCCCAGCTGACCCGCAGCGGGCTCAGCCTGAGCAGCGGCGATGCACGCATCCTGCTGATCGCCTGTGGTGCGCTGGCGCGCGAAATCCTGGCATTGCGCGATCGCAACGGCTGGACCCATATGGATCTGACCTGCCTGCCCGCCATCCTGCATGTCTATCCCGAGCGGATCACCGCCGCGGTCGAGGAAGCGGTGGCGCGCCACCGCGACAGCTATCAGCGGATCTTCGTGGTCTATGCCGATTGCGGCACCGGCGGCCTGCTTGAGGCCGCCTGCGAGCGGCTGGGGGTCGAGATGGTCAAGGGCCCGCATTGCTATTCCTTCTTCGAAGGCAACGCGCGCTTCGCCGAAGTCTCGGAAGACGAGATCACCGCCTTTTACCTGACCGATTTTCTGGTCCGCCAATTCGACGCCTTCGTGTGGAAGCCGATGGGTTTCGACCGTCATCCGGACCTGATTCCGATGATGTTCGGCAATTACACCAAGCTGGTCTATCAGGCCCAGACCGACGATCCGGCCCTGACCGAAAAGGCGCGTACATGCGCCGAGCGGCTTGGCCTTGCCTTCGAGCGCCGCTTTACCGGCTATGGCGATCTGGAAACCACAATGGCGGGCTGGGCAGACAAGGCAACGCGCGGCTAGGCCGCGCGCGCCCATCGTAGCGCTGGTCAGGCGGTCTCTTGCGCGGTCAGCTGCGCCATGGCACTTGCCTCGTAGGCGGCGATGGCGGCGCCATCAAGTCGGCTGTCGACCCGGTCGACCCAGGCCTTGATGGCGGGGCTGTCGGGCAGCAGGTGGGGCGCCCATTGAAAGGGAGAGGCCAGCAGAATATCGGCAACGCTTAGCTCCGCTCCCAAAAGGAACGGCCCCTTTTGCGCGCCCTGTTCCAGCACGGCGCTGAGTTCTCCCATGCCGCGAAAGGTCTCGATGATCGCCGGGTGATCCAGCCCGGCGAAGGCGGCCACCAGAACCGGCTCCAGCACCCCGCCCGAATAGGCCATCCAACTGAGGTAAGCGCCGCGCCCGGGCGCGCCGATGGCGGGGCTCAGCGGCTGACCGAACAGCTCGTCCAGATACATCATGATGGCCGCGCTTTCGCGAATCCCCGTGCCGTCGTCGGTGACCAGATAGGGCACCTTGCCCTCGGGATGGGGATTGCTCGGATCATGCCGCCCGCTGCCGTCATGGCGAACAACGTCGACTGTCACCACCTCGACCTGATCCAGCTTGCCGATCAGCATCAGCTGCGCGATGACGCGGGAAGAGCGGGTATGGGGCGAATAATAGAGTGTTGGCATTTGGATCACCTTTGATCTGAGGGGTTGAAGATGCCCCCATGTGCCAATACCCTCCTGCCAGTTCTTGTCAGGAGGTTTGCGGGACCCTGCCCCATGCCCAAGACCGACCGCCTGTTCCGCCTTCTGCACCTGATCCGGGGTTTGCGCCCGCCGGTGACCGCCGCACGGCTTGCCAGCGCGATGGAGGTGTCCGAGCGCACGATCTATCGCGACATCGACAGTCTGCGGGCGGCCGGTGCCCGGATCGAGGGCGAGGCTGGTGTCGGCTATACCATGGTCGAGGACCCCGCCCTGCCGCCGCAGACCTTTACCCGGATCGAGATCGAGGCGCTGACGCTGGGGCTGGCCGATGTGACCCAGCGCGGCGATGCCGATCTGGCCCGGGCGGCCAGTGACGCGCTGGTCAAGATCCTTGCCACCCTGCCCGAACGCCAGCAGCGCCAGGCCATGCATGCGGTCAACATGGCGCAGCGCCTGATCACGCCCGCGACCCCCACCATCGACATGACCCTGCTGCGCGAGGCGATGTGGGCCGAAGAGGCGCTGGATATCGGCTATCGCGACCTGAAACAGGAGCGCACCCGGCGCCGCATCTATCCGCTGGCGCTGTCCTATCACGACCGCAGCGTGATGCTGCTGGCCTGGTGCTGCAAACGGCAGGATTTCCGCAGCTTTCACGTGACCCGCATCGAGGGTTACGAGAAGACACAACAAAGCTTTCGCCCGCGCCGGGTCACCCTGTTGCGCGACTATGTCGAAAAGTTGCGCGCCCGCGATCAGGCCTGCCTGGACGGCCTCGCCTAAGTGCTCAGGCGGCCTCGGCGGCGACCATGCGGATGCGCTCGATCATCGCGCGCAGCCCGTTCGAACGCTGCGCCGAAAGATGGTCGTTCAGCCCAAGGCGCGCGAGTTCGGCGCGCGCGTCGATCCGCGCCACCTCGGCCACCGGCACCCCGTTGTAAAGCGCGCGCAAGACCGCGATCAGCCCGCGCACGATCATCGCGTCGCTGTCACCGTCAAATCGGAACACGCCGCCCTCGATCACCGGATGCAGCCAGACCTGGCTGGCACAGCCATGCACCCGGGTTGCGGGCACTTTCAATGCCTCGTCCAGCGGGTCCATCAGCTTGCCCTGTTCGATCACATGGCGATAGCGGTCTTCCCAATCGTCGAGAAACTCGAAATCCTCGACAATCTCCTCAAAGGCGGGGCTGGCCATGTCACGCTCCTGCTCAGGTCATATGCGGGTCAGCAGTGACCTAAGCCCCGTCCGACCCGCTGTCCAGACCTGCCATGGCTTTTCAAGCGTGCCGGGATGCGCTAACCGATAGTCAGGACAACACCAAGGATTTGCGGGGCACCCCATGCTGAAACCACTGATTGCTCTCGTGACCGCCGGATCGGTGCTGACGGCCTGTGGCGGCTGGCGCGACTCGCGGGTCAATCCGTCGAACTGGTTCGGCCCCTCGACCCCGGCCCCGATCGAGGCGACGGCAGGCGAAGAGACCAATCCGCTGATCCCCAGAAACTCGGGCAAGGGCCTGTTCGCGCGCCCCGATCCCGAGGATCGCAGCATCCTGATCACCCAGGTGACCGAACTGAAGGTCGAGCCCACCACCACGGGCGCCATCATCTCGGTGGTCGGCGTGGCCAACCGGCAGGGCGGCTTTGATACCGAACTGCGCCCGATCGTGACACCCGAGAATACCGAGGCCGGTATCCTCGCCTATGGCTTCCGCGTGGTCTATCCCGAGGACGCGACCCCGCAAGGGCCGGTGCAGACGCGCACCATCCGCGAGGCGGTCAGCGTGTCGCGCCAGGACCTGGCCGGGATCAAGGTGATCCGGGTCGAGGCCAAGGACGGCGCGCTGGAAACCCGGCGCCGCTAAGGCCCGGTGGCGCGGCCCGCCGCGCGGCGGGGCCTCGGGCAAATCTAGTGTATGGATAGAGTCGGGCGACGCTGATGTTACAGCGTCACCACCTCGACGTTCTGGCCCTTGGCGGCCAGGCCGATCTCGCCCTGACACAGCCGCAGCGCATCGGCGCCGAACACTTCCAGCCGCCAGCCGGTCAGCGACGGCACGTCGCGTTCGCCCGCCGCGATCAGGTCCAGCTCGGCGCTGTTGGCGATCAGCTTGGCGGCAACTCCCACGGTCTCGGTCTTGGCTTTCAGCAGCACCCGCAGAAGATCGGCCAGCGCCGGGTTCACCTGCAGGTTCTCGCGGCCATTGGTGGCCTTTGGCATCTTCTCGGGCGGGCAGTCGATACCACGGCCCACCGCTGCCAGGATCCCGTCGGCAATCGCCCCCTTGCGCGCCTCGCGCAAGAGGAGCCGCGAGCCGCCCAGGTCGGCATGTGTGCGCGGTTTGGTCGAGGCCAGCTCGATCAGCGCGTCGTCCTTGAACACCCGGTTGCGGGGGACGTTGTTGTCCTGGGCATAGCTTTCGCGGAACTGCGCCAGTTCGCGCACCACCGCCAGGAACTTGCCCGAGTTGGTGCGGGTCTTGATCCGGCGCCACGCCTCTTCGGGACGGATATCATAGGTGGCCGGATCGGTCAGCGTGCGCAGTTCCTCGGCAACCCAATGGCTGCGCCCGGTCTTGGCCAGATCGGCGGCAAGATGTTCATAGATCTGACGCAGATGGGTGACATCGGCCAGCGCATAGGTTTTCTGCGCATCGCTCAGCGGGCGGCGCGACCAGTCGGTAAAGCGCGAGGTCTTGTCCAGCCCCTGCCGGCAGATCTTGCGCACCAGCGTCTCGTATCCCACCTGCTCGCCAAAGCCGCAGACCATGGCCGCGACCTGGGTGTCAAACAGCGGCTCGGGGAACACCCCCGCATCGACCCAGAAGATCTCCAGATCCTGGCGCGCGGCATGGAACACCTTGACCACCGAAGTGTCGCGAAACAGTGTATAAAGCGGCTCCAGCTCCAGCCCCTCGGCCAGCGGATCGACCAGCACGGCGCTATCCGCGTCCTCGCCGGGATAGGCCAGCTGGATCAGGCAGAGTTTCGAATAATAGGTCCGTTCCCGCAGAAATTCGGTATCGACGGTCACATAAGCATGGCTGGCGGCCGCCTTGCAGAACGCGGCCAGTTCGGGAGTGGTTGTCAGGGTCTTCATACGGCTTTTATCTTGTTCTTTTCCTTGGTTCCGCCCGTGCCCCCGGAACGGGTCGGTTCCGCCCACCTTAGGGACATCGCAGCGTCTCTGCAAACCCCCTGTGAGATGCGCAACTGGCCTCAGGGCAGCCAGACGGGGCGGCGGTCGCCGCCGGCAAAGCGGCGCAGGACCGCCGGATAGAGTTTGTGTTCCCAGGTCAGCACCCGGGCGGCAAGGGTTTCCGGCGTGTCGCCGGGTTCAACGGCAACGCGGGCCTGCCCCAGGATCGGGCCATCATCGAGTTCCGAGGTCACCTCGTGCACGGTGCAGCCATGTTCGGTATCACCGGCTGCCAGCGCGCGGGCATGGGTATGCAGCCCCTTGTATTTGGGCAGCAGCGAGGGGTGGATGTTCAGCATCCGGCCCTGGAAGCGGTCGGTGAACCCGGCGGTCAGCACCCGCATGAACCCGGCAAGGCAGACGATATCGGCACCGGCCTCCAGAATGGGTTTCACCAGTTCCGCCTCAAACGCGGCGCGGTTCTTGCCATAGGGGCGGTGATCGACCACCGCCGTCGGCACGCCGCGCGCGGCGGCCTTGGCCAGCCCGCCCGCGTTTGCGTCATTGGACAACACCAGACAGGGTCGCGCCGGATGGTCGCCGGTCATGCTGTCGACCAGCGTGACCATGTTCGACCCGCTGCCCGAAATCAGGATCGCGACGCGCTTTGCGCTCACAGCAGCTTGCCCGTATAGGCGATGCCGGGCGTCGTGGTGACGGTGCCGATACGGGCAACGGTCTCGCCCTCGGCGCTCAGCAGCTCGGCCAGCGCCTCGGCCCGGTCTGCGGCGCAGACCACGATCATGCCGATACCACAGTTGAAGGTCTTGAGCATCTCAGCCTCGGCAATGCCGCCGGTTTCGGCCATCCAGCCGAACACGGGCGGAAGATCCCAGGTGTCGAGGTCGATGGTGGCGCCCATGCCCTCGGGCAGGACGCGCGGCAGGTTCTCGGTGAGGCCGCCGCCGGTGATATGGGCCAGCGCATGTACGCCACCGGCGCGGATTGCGGCCAGCACCTGGCGCACATAAAGCCGGGTCGGCGTCAGCAGCGCCTGACCCAGTTTGCCGTCGCCAAAGGGGCAGTCCGATTCCCAGGTATTGCCCGAAATCTCGACCAGCTTGCGCACCAGCGAATAGCCGTTGGAATGCACCCCGTTCGAGGCGAGACCCAGCAGAACGTCGCCCTCGACCACACCTTCGGGCAGCGCGGTGCCGCGCTCCATCGCGCCGACGGCAAAGCCCGCCAGATCGAAATCGCCCGCCGGATACATGCCGGGCATTTCCGCCGTCTCGCCGCCGATCAGGGCGCAGCCGGACTGCACGCAACCCTCGGCGATGCCTTCGATGATGCGGGCGGCGGTGTCGGTCTCAAGCTTGCCTGTGGCGAAATAGTCGAGGAAAAACAGCGGCTCGGCGCCCTGGCAGACCAGGTCATTGACGCACATGGCCACGAGGTCGATGCCGACCCCGTCAACCAGGCCGGTGTCGATGGCGATGCGCAGCTTGGTGCCGACACCATCGGTCGCGGCGACCAGAACCGGGTCCTGATACCCGGCTGCCTTGAGATCGAACAGCGCGCCGAACCCGCCCAGCCCGCTGGCCACGCCGGGGCGGTTGGTGCGCTTGGCGGCCGGCTTGATCCGGTCCACCAGCGCGTTGCCCGCGTCGATATCCACCCCTGCCTCGGCATAGGTGATGCCGTTCTTGCCGCTGGTCATCCTCTGGCTCCTTCCAAAACGTTGCGGCAGCCTTTAGCGCAAGGCGAAACGGAAGGGAACAGGGATCGCCCCGCACCGCGACATTGGGTGCGGGGCTGGGGGCGTCAAAGGCCGAATTGCCAGGGCGCGGGCTGCCAGGCATAGGCCGCGCCCTGCCGCAGCACCCGGCCCAGCGCGGGAAAGTCCAGATGCGCGCCGGTCACCAGCAGGTTGTCGGCCACCGCCCGGTCCAGCATCCGGCGCCGGGTGGTCACGGTCTGCGCCGTATCGGCGTCAAAGGCGATGGTCCAGCCCGGCTCGGCGAATTGCAGCGCGGTGGAGTGGATCAGGTCGCCCCAGAACAACAGCCCCTCGCCACCCGCATCCAGCATGAAGCCGGTATGGCCGGGCGTGTGCCCCGGCAGGTCCAGCGCGGCGAAACCCGGGGCCGCCTCGCCCTCGCCCGCCAACAGACGCAGCCGGTCGGCATAAGGCGCCACCGCGCGGCGTGCTATGTCGAAGAAGCCGCGGCTGCCCTCGGGCACGCTGGCCAGAATGGCATCATCGTGCCAGAAATCCCATTCGCGCTGTGCCACCACCAGTTCGGCATTGGCAAAGGCCGCCGTCCCGTCAGCGGCCAGCAGGCCGCCGGCGTGGTCGGGATGCATATGGGTCAGCAGGATGGTGTCGATCGTCTCGGGCGCAACCCCGGCTGCGGCCAGCCCCGCATGCAGCGCGCCCAGCCCCGGCCCCATCAGCTGTGCGGTGCCGGTGTCGATCAGCACCCGGCGCCCGCCGCGCTCGACCAGATAGCCGTTGACCGGGATGGTCAGGGCATTGTCCTGCATCCGGTGCAGGCCCTGTGCCAGCACCTGTTGCGCGCGGGCCTCGTCATAACCGTTGATCAGCTGAGTACCGACAGGCAGATGCCCGTCCAAGAGCACCGTCACCCGGGCATCACCCAGGGCAAAGCCATGGGTGATCTCCCCTGCCTCGGTCACCTCGGCCCGTGCAACTGCACCGCCACCAAGGCTCAGAACCGGCGCTGCCGCCAGTGTGGACAAGAAAGCCCTGCGATTGATTGTCATAAGAAACTCCACTATCTGTTCCGGGGTGTTTCCCCGTGACGCCCAGATAATGCGCCTGCTGGGCAGCAGATATCCCTGCCCCTCAGATAACGGTTATCAGCAATACTTATAGGTAAGACATGGACCGGCTGACGCTGCTTGAAACTTTCGCCATCGCGCTTGACGAGGGCAGCCTGAATCGGGCCGCCCGGCGGCGCGGCATCACCCAATCGGCGGTCAGCCAGCAGATCAAGCAGCTGGAGACCTCGATCGGCCAGCAACTCCTGCATCGCACCGCGCGCGGCATCCACGCCACCCGGGCGGGCGATCTGGTCTATGTACACGCCCAGACCCTGCTGTCGGGCTACAACCGGATGACGGCCGAGCTGGACCAGTTGGAAAACAGCGTCTCGGGCACCTTTCGCATCAGCGTCAGTTCCTTTCTGGGGCGCAGCGTGATCGGGCCGATGCTGATCGAGATGAACGCGGCCCATCCCGATCTGAACATCGTCATGCGGCTGGAGGACCGGCTGGTCGATGTGGTGCGCGAGGGCTATGACCTGGCGATCCGCACCGGGCGGCTGGGGGATACCGACGGGTTCGGGCGCAAGATCTCGGCGCTGGATACCGTGCTGGTTGCCACCCCCGCCTATCTGGACCGCGTTGGCCGCCCGGCCCAGCCCGAGGACATGAAGCGGCTGGATTTCATCCAGCACCACGAGGATCAGACCAAGGGGTTCTTTCCGCTGCGCCGCGACGGGCGGGAGTATCCCGCGCCTGTACGGGTGGGGTTTACCGCCGATGACCCGGACCTGATCATGCGGGCGGTCGCCTCGGGTTCGGGCTATACCCGCGTGCCCCGGTTCATGGTGGCCGACGAGATCGCCAGCGGCGCGCTGGAGGTTGTGCTGCCCGCCTATCGCCCCCCCAACAAGGATGTCTTTGCGGTCTACCCCTCGCGCCACACACCGGACCGGCGCCGCGACCTGACCATCGAGAACGTGGTGGCCCGATTCGAGGCGCTGCGCGATCCACAGGCGGGTCCGGACGCAATCACCGCTTGACCCTTTGGCGCGCATTCCCTAACCAACATGCAGGCGGGCCTGTAGCTCAACGGTTAGAGCAGAGCGCTCATAACGCTTTGGTTGCGGGTTCAAATCCTGCCGGGCCTACCACCTTCCCCCTTACTGGCTGATCATCGCCCGATCACGATATCGGCGCATAGCCCGCCCATCCGTTCGCTGTCGCCCAGCCGAAGCGCACCGCCATGGGCGCGGGCGATATCGGCAACGATGGCAAGACCCAGCCCGACGCCGCCGCCTTGATTCTGGTTGCGCGCCGCATCCAGCCGCTGGAACGGTTTCACCGCCTCGGCGCGCTTGTCGGCGGGGATGCCGGGGCCGTCATCCTCGACCCGGATTCGCAGGAACTTGGGTGTCACTGCCAGGCTGACCTCGGCCCGGCTGCCATAGCGGACGGCATTGGCGATCAGGTTCTCGACCGCACGGCGGACGGCCATGGGGCGCAGGGTGACGATGTCCCCTTCCTCGGCCTCGCAGGCCACCAGTGCCACGTCACGGTCGGCGCGGCGGGCATCCTCGACCACCTGTTTCAACAGGGCGACCGGATCAACCTTTTCGGGCGCGCTTTCGGACACGCCACGCGAGAAATCGAGGAACGCGTCCAGCATCTGCTGCATCTCGGCCACGTCCTGCAACATCGGCGCGGCATCCTCTTCGTCGATCATCGCCAGCCCCAGTTTCAACCGGGTCAACGGCGTGCGCAAATCGTGACTGACCCCCGACAGCATCAGGGTGCGTTGTTCGATCTGCCGCTCGATCCGGGCGCGCATATCCAGAAAGGCGCTGCCCGCCGCCCGCACCTCGATCGCGCCCGAGGGGGTGTAGGAGACCATATGCCCCCGGCCAAAGGCTTGCGCCGCATCGGCCAGCCGTTTCACCGGCCGAAGCTGGTTGCGCATGTAGAGAAATGCAATCGCCGTCATCAGCAAGCCAAAGGCCACCATCGTCACGATCAGCTGATGCGGCGCGGCGGGCGACATGCGGCGGCGGTCAAAGATCAGCTCGACCGGCCCCAGCGCGCTGCCCAGATAGAGCCGCACCATGCGGGAATCGGGCAGTTCCACCGCCAGGACATCCGCCAACCTGCCGCGCAGGATGCGCTGCACCTGACGGCCGGTGTAATCGTACCAGGGCCGCAGATCCGCCATGGGCACCGTGCCGTCATTCACGAATCGCAGACTGACCTGCAACGCGCCCAGCACCGGCCGCAGCTGCGCCTGAACCTCGCCCTGGGTGGCCGGTTCGGTGAGCTCACCCATGATCAGCTCGACCTCGCGCACCGCGGTCAGCGTCATCTGGGTGGTCACATCCTCGAGATGGCGTTGCAGGAACACGACCGAAACGACGATCTGCACCGCGATCACCGGCACCACGATGATGATGGCCGCCCGGGCATAGAGGCTGCGCGGCATATAGTGTTTGAGCCAGCGGAATGTCATGGCTAAACCTAACCCGGCGCCAGAGCGAGCAAAAGAGACAGATGAGCCAAGCCCCCGACGATTTCGACCCGCCCATCGGCACGCCCATCGAGCTGGAGGCCGGAATCCGGCGGATCGTGGCGCCCAACCCCTCGCCGATGACCTATCGCGGCACCAATACCTATCTGCTGGGCACGCGCGAACTGGCGGTGATCGACCCCGGCCCGATGAGCGAGGCGCATCTGGAGGCGATCCTGGCCGCGCTTGGCCCCGGCGAAAGCATCAGCCATATCGTGGTCACCCATACGCATCTGGATCACTCGCCGCTGGCGCGCCCGCTCGCCGAGCGCACCGGCGCACCGGTGCTGGCCTTTGGCGGGCCCGAGGCCGGGCGCAGCGCGGTGATGCGCGCGCTGTCGGCGCAGGGGCTTGCCGGCGGTGGCGAGGGTATCGACACCGGTTTTGTCCCCGACCGGACTGTCAGCGATGGTGAACGGATCGAGGGGGACGGCTGGCAGCTGGAGGTGATTCACACGCCGGGCCATCTGGGCAATCATATCGCGCTGGCCTGGCAGGATGTCTGCTTTACCGCCGATCACGTGATGGGCTGGGCCAGTTCGCTGGTCTCGCCGCCCGATGGCGACCTGACCGATTTCATGACCGCCTGCCGCGACCTGCGCGCGCGCGACTGGCGGTTGTTCCACCCCGGTCACGGGGCGCAGGTGAGCGCGCCCGGGGCGCGGCTCGACTGGCTGATCACGCACCGGATGGGGCGCGAGGCGGCCATCCTCGGGGCGCTGGCCGACGGCCCGGCCACGGCCGAGGCGCTGGCACGACGTATCTATACCGAAACCCCCGCCGCCCTGCTGCCCGCGGCAACACGCAACGTGTTCGCACATCTGGTGGATCTGACCGGCCGGAGCCGGGTCGCGCCCGAACAAACCCTCTCGGCCACGGCCCGGTTTCACCGCCTCAGCTGAGCGCGTGAGAAAATTCTGCGAATTTTCTTCTACCCCCTCTGGACGCGCTGAATCGGGATTGCTATACGGCGCGAACCGTTCCGGCGTAGCTCAGCGGTAGAGCAGTTGACTGTTAATCAATTGGTCGTAGGTTCGATCCCTACCGCCGGAGCCAATTCCCCAGCAAAATCAGGCGGATATGCGAGACATTTGCCTCGGGTA
This sequence comes from Ruegeria pomeroyi DSS-3, assembly GCF_000011965.2. Classification (NCBI taxonomy): domain Bacteria; kingdom Pseudomonadati; phylum Pseudomonadota; class Alphaproteobacteria; order Rhodobacterales; family Roseobacteraceae; genus Ruegeria; species Ruegeria pomeroyi. The sequence continues at coordinate 2,310,796 of NC_003911.12, forward strand.
CCTGCCTGATGCCTGCGTCCACTTAGTTCATGCGCATTCGCGCGGTGTAGAGGCATCGCGGGCATTGGGGGAGCGGGCCATCTCGTGAGGTCAGCGTGATCCCCGAAGATACAAGCGATAGCCCCTGACGAGGTCCAAGATCCTGCGTCCTTCGGCGTGTCATCCGATCGCCGTGCTTGGCATAGGCCAACGCGGCAGCGGGCTGGGGTGTGAGGTCTTTTGCCCTCAAGAGTCACTCTGCCGCTTTCCGCTTCATGTGGTTTGGCGGGAACGGCCCCTTTACCGATGTTTCATCGATTGGAATGTGCCTCTTCTATCGAATTTCCGGCACTCGTACGCTGCATGCTCGTGATCGACATGATGGGGGTCGGGTACGGCGATCCGGCATCGACATCTGGCAAGCGACCACGCCGAAACGATTGCCGAGTTCCTTAACCCAATGAAACTTCGGCGGCGCGGTCTTTACGGTCACAACAAAGACGGAGCCGAGACAATCGAACTGGCGACATTGCCTCGCAAAAGCGGCGCAGTCGAATGGCTGCAACCAAGGTTGGCGCGGGCGGCGCCAAATCTGGAGGCCTGCGCCGCCAGCCGCGATTACAGGCGGTTCACGGCCCTTCGGATTGTGAATCTCCGCTCGCCTCCCGCCCCGGAGAGCCCCCTCAAGCCCGGCGCGGCAACGCCTTGCCTTATGGCTCCGTGCGGTCAAGCAACATATCCCCTCTCGATCTTCCAGTGATCCCGGACCGGCAACGATTGCGGTGGCGCGCTGGCCGGTGCAACATGGCCCGGACATGCAACAACCCAAACCCGAACCCATATCCGCCCCGCCCCGCCAACAGCTGTCCCAGCTGCGCGATATCGCCATCCTGTTGGCGCTGGCGGTGCTGGCGCTTTATGCCGGGGCGGGGTTTCTGATCCCGCTGGCGTTGGCCTTTCTGGTCTATGTGCTGGTCACCGCGATCAGCGACCGGGTGCATGCCGCCACCGGCGCGCCCGAATGGCTGACCACGCTGGCGGGAATCATCGTGGTGCTGGCGGGTCTTTTCTTGATGATCGCGGTGATCGGCGGCCAGGCCACCCAATTCGCCCGCGCCATGGCGAGTTACGAGAATGCCTTTGACCAGGCGGTCACCCGGGTGGCGGCATTGTTGGGCGAACAGATCACCGCCTTCCTGCGCGACAATCTGATCGGGATCGACCTGTCGGCGCTGACCCGCAGCGCAATGGGCAGTGCCACCTCGCTGCTCAACACCTTTCTGCTGGTCTCGCTTTACGTGGCCTTCCTGCTGGTCGAGCGGCGGGTGCTGGGCATCAAGCTGCTGCTGGCCGCGCGCGATCCCCAGCTGGGCCGGGACATGAGCCAGGTGATGGAGGCGATCTCGCACAACCTGCAAAGCTATCTGGGGGTCAAGACATTCGTCAGCCTGCTGACCGCCGGGATCAGCTATGTCGTGTTCACCCTGCTGGGTCTGGAATTTGCCGAGACCTGGGCGGTGCTGACATTTGCGCTGAACTTCATCCCCTCGATCGGCTCGATCGTGGCGGTGATCTTTCCGGCGCTGGTCTCGCTGGTGCAGTTCGACACCATCACGCCTTTTCTGGTCATCGTGTTCTTTTGCGGGACGGTGCAGTTCCTTATCGGGAACTTCCTCGACCCGGCGCTGTTGGGGCGGTCGCTGAACATGTCCACCTTCATGGTGATCCTGGCGCTGACCTTCTGGACAGCGGTCTGGGGGCTGATCGGCGCCTTTCTCAGCGTGCCGCTCACGGTCTGCCTGCTGATCGTGTTCCGCCATGTGCCCGCATTGCGACCGGTGGCGGTTCTGATGTCCAAGGACGGCCATCCCGAGGCGCAGGACTCAGACGCGTGACAGCCCCCTTGCCCGAGGCGATGTTCATCGGATCCGAGATCTATCGCCGCTCGACCTATGGAGCGGTGCATCCGCTGGCGATCCCGCGCGTGTCCACCGTGATCGACCTTTGCCGGGCGATGGGCTGGTTTGCACCCGGCCAGTACCGCACCAGCCCGCGCGCGCGGCCTGCCGCGTTGCGCGCGTTTCACACGCCCGACTATATCGCCGCGCTGCAACAGGCCGAGGCCGAGCAGGCTGTCAGCGAAGAGACCCGCGCCCGCCACGGGCTGGGCACCCTGCCCAACCCGGTCTTTGCCGAGATGTACCGCCGCCCCGCCACCGCGGCGGGCGGATCGCTGCTGGCGGCCGAACTGGTGGCGCGCGGGCACCGGGTGTTCAATCCGGGCGGCGGCACCCATCACGGCTTTGCCGACCGCGCCGGAGGCTTCTGTTATCTCAACGATCCGGTGCTGGCGATCCTGGCGCTGCAACGGCTGGGCTGTGCCCGCGTCGCCTATGTCGATATCGACGCGCATCATTGCGACGGGGTTGCCTCGGCCTTTCAGGGGTCGCAGACGGTGCGCATGATCTCGATCCACGAGGCGCGGCGCTGGCCCTTTACCGGCGCGCTGGAGGATGACGCGGGCGGCGCGGCGCTGAACCTGCCGGTGGCGCGCGATCTGAATGACAGCGCCTATGCGCTGATCCTCGACCGGCTGATCCTGCCTGCGGTGGCCGGGTTCCGCCCCGATGCGGTGGTGTTGCAATGCGGCGCCGATGCGGTGGCCGAAGATCCGCTGTCGCGCCTGGCGCTGTCCAACTGCGCCCATCGGGACACGGTGCGGGCGCTGGCGGCACTCTGCCCGCGCCTACTGGTGCTGGGCGGCGGCGGCTACAACCCGTGGAGCGTGGCGCGCGCCTGGACCGGGGTCTGGGCCACACTCAGCGGTGCCGAAATTCCCGACCGCCTGCCGCCCGAGGCCGAAGCGGTGCTGCGCGCGCTGAGCTGGCAGCGCCAGCGCCACGCGCCCCGGCCCGAAACCTGGTTCACCACGCTGGCCGATGCGCCGCGCCCCGGCCCGATCCCATCCGGGCTGCGCACCGATCTGGCCCGGCTGGAACAGCGGTTGCGGGCCGAAGTCTAGCGTGCTGCGGGGCTTTGCCCCGGCCCTTGCGCCTGCTAAGGCTTTGACATGTGGGCCGCTCTACTCTCGCTGATCGTGTTCTGCCTTTACGGGGCGGCGATCGTCTGCGCGGTGCAGGCGGCACGCACCGCGCGCACGCCGCAAGGCGCGGTTGGCTGGGTGGTGTTCCTGCTCACCCTGCCCTGGGCCTCGGTGCCGCTTTACATGTTTCTGGGGCATCACCGGTTTCACGGCTATCGCATCGCGCGCCGCGAGAGTGAACGGGTGGTCGCCGGGCTGCGCGCCCATGCCGATGCCACCGCCCCCGATCCCGATCGGGTCATGGTCAACACCCGCCCCTTCGAGAAGATCGCCCATATGGCGGTCAGCCGGGGCAATGGCGCCCGGCTGCTGGTCGATGGCGAGGCCACCTTTGCCGCGCTGTTCGCCGCCCTGGACGCGGCGCGCCACTATGTGCTGATCCAGTTCTATATCGTGCGCGACGACGATCTGGGGCTGGAACTGCGCGACCGTCTGATCGCGGCGGCGCAGCGCGGGGTCAAGGTGCGGTTCCTTACCGACGCCATCGGCAGCTATGGCCTTTCGGACAATTATATCGAGGATCTGCGCGCCGCAGGCATCGACATCGCCAATCCGCGCAAGCAGCGCGGGCCCAATACCCGCTTTCAGGTCAATTACCGCAACCACCGCAAGACGGTGGTGGTAGACGGCCAGACTGGGTTCATCGGCGGCCACAATGTGGGTGTCGAATATCTGGGTCAGGATCCGGTGATGGGCCGTTGGCGCGACACCCATGTTCAGATCACCGGCCCCTCTGTGCTGCAGCTCCAGCTGGTCTTTGCCGAGGACTGGCACTGGGCGCGGGGCGAGGATCTGCTCGATCTTCTCAGCTGGGAAACCCGGCTCGACCCGCAGGATGCCGATGCGCTGATCGTCGCCACCGGCCCCGGCGACCGCACCGAAAGCGGCGCCATGATGTTCTTTGCCGCGATCACCGCTGCCGAGCGCCGCTGCTGGATCGCCTCGCCCTATTTCGTGCCCGATCTCGACATTCTGGCGGCGCTGAAACATGCCGCGCTGCGGGGGGTCGATGTGCGCCTGCTGGTGCCCGACGAGGCCGATCACACCATCCCCTGGCTGGCGGCTTTCGCCTATTTCGACGAGGTGCGCGAGGCCGGGGTGCGCGTGATGCGCTATACCGACGGGTTCCTGCATCAAAAGGTGTTCGTGGTCGATGACACCATCGCCGCCGTGGGCACAACCAATCTGGACAACCGCTCGTTCCGCCTGAATTTCGAGGCGATGGCGCTGTTCTTTGATGCGACAGTGGCCGGTCAGGTGACGGCGATGCTGGAGCATGATTTTGCCAGCAGCACCGAACTGACCCGCAGCCTGGCGGCACAGCCGGTATTCATCCGCTACGGCGCGCCGCTGGCGCGGCTGTTTGCGCCGATCCTGTGAACCGCGCAGGCTAGCGCGGCAGCCGGCCTTCGAAGACCCGGCTCATCAGTGCCACCAGATAGGCGGTTGACAGGCCAAAGGCCAGCAGCCCCGCCACTGCGGCAAAGGCCGCAAAGATGCGCAACCCCGGCCCCAGCACGATGTCGCCATAGCCCAGCGTGGTATAGGTGACGAGCGAGAAATACAGCGCCTCGTTCCAGTCGGTCAGAACGTCGCTCCAGATCCAGACCCCGGCCCAGAGCCAGACCTGCAAAGTATGGGCCAGCACGATGAAGGCCAGCGAAACACTGATCACCGCCGCCGTGCGCATGGCGCGCGACAGATGCCGCAGCCGGATCGACAGATGCACGATCACCAGGGTGCACCAGACCAGAAGCAGCACCTCGACCACGAAACACAGGCCCAGATACAGGCTGCCCCACATGATCTGTTGCAAGAGTGTCATCGCCGCCCCGCCTTTGCCCTGTTCGCCTGGGGCGCAGGATGGCCGCGCAGGCCAGCAGGTGCAACCCCGCCGCGCGCTCAGGCCGCAGGGTCACGCTCAGCGCGTCTGCGCCATGCAGTCGTTATAGGTGCGGGTATAGATCTTCTTGCGCCGCTTCTCCTCGAACCGCTCCGAGGCGGCCGAACCGGCATAGGCCGGTGCGCCTTGGGTCGCGGGCCCGGACGAGCGCGACACCCCCACCCCGACCGAGCCGCCGATGCGCAGCGTGGTGCGCCCCTGGGACCATTCGGTGTCGCGGATGCCCGCCTGTTTCTGTGCCCGTTCGTGGCACAGGGCGGCACGATCCTGCGCCAGCGCGGGCGCGGCAGAAAGAGCGATGAGAAGGATGGACAATCTGAACATGAAGCGGCTCCTGACCCTTTCTAGATGGGCATCCGGCGCGGCAATTGCAATCGCTGCCCTGCGGCGAATGGGGGCAATCGCGGCTTGGGGCTGGACAGTGGCGGTGGACGGGCCATTCTCTGCCCCGTAACCGCCCCCATAACCGCCCTGAGGCCGCGCGCCATGCTTCTGACCGTTGATACCGTGAGCAAGACCTATCCGGGAGGGCGCCCGGTACTGCGCGGCGCCTCGATCACGCTGGATCGGGGGCAGAGCCTGGCGCTGACCGGCGAAAGCGGCAGCGGAAAGAGCACGCTGTTGAACCTGACCGGCGCGCTTGACGGGTTCGACAGCGGCGAGATCACGCTGGACGGGGTGGCGCTGTCGCAGCTTGACGATGCGGGCCGGGCGGCGCTGCGCCGCGACCGCGTGGCGCTGGTATTCCAGCAGTTCAACCTGATCCCGGCGCTGAGCGTGGCGCAAAACCTGGCCTTTCAGGCGCGGCTGGCCGGGCGGCTGGATCGCGGCTGGATCGACGAGATCACCGCCCGGCTGGGCCTGACCGAGCTGACCGGGCGCTATCCCGAGCAGCTTTCGGGCGGGCAGCAACAGCGGGTCGCCATCGGCAGGGCCATGGCCGGGCGCCCGAAATTGCTGCTGGCGGACGAGCCGACCGGCAATCTGGACGAGACCGCCGCTGGCACCGTGCTGGATCTGATGCTGGAGCTGGTGCGCGACAGCGGCACCGCGCTGCTGCTGGTCACCCATTCGCAGGCCATCGCCGCCCGGCTGGACCGGCGCGCGCATCTGACCGGCGGGCGGGTGGCCGCGTGATCGGCGCCGCGCTTCTGGCGCTGGGGTCGCATTGGCGGCGCCATCCGGTGCAACTGGTGACGCTGCTCTTGGGGGTGGCGCTGGCCACCGGCCTCTGGTCGGCGGTGCAGGCGATCAATGCCGAGGCGCGCGCCTCTTACGCCCGGGCCGCCGATCAGATCGGCGCTGGCGGGCTGGACCGCCTGCGCCGCGTCGATGGGGCGGCGATGGGGCTTGAGCAGTATCTGGTGCTGCGCCGGGCGGGCTGGCAGGTGGCCGCCGTGCTCGAGGGCGAGATGCGTCTGGGTTTGCGCGCGATTGCAGTGACCGGCATCGACCTCTTGGCCTATCCCGACCTGCCCGCCATCGCCGAAAGCGCGGCGGCCGCCGAAATCGCCCCGGTCGAGGCACTGACCGCGCCCGGGCGCCTGTTTGCCGCGCCCGCATTGGCGCTGGCCTTGCAGGGCGAACCCGGCCTGCCGCCGGTGGTCGAGACCAGCGCCTTGCCACCCGACACGGTGCTGACCGATATCGGCACCGCCGAGACGCTGCTGGACCGCCCTGGCCAGATCTCGCATCTGCTGGTCCTGCCCGGGCAGCCGCTGCGCCGTGCCCCTCTGGCCGAGATCGCGCCCGAGCTGATCCGCCAGCCCGCATCCGGGGCGCAGGACATCGGGCGGCTGACCGTCAGTTTCCACCTCAACCTCACCGCCTTTGGGTTGCTCTCTTTTGTGGTGGGCCTGTTCATCGTGCATGGCGCGGTCGGGCTGGCGTTCGAGCAGCGGCGCGGCCTTATCCGCACCCTGCGGGCGCTGGGCCTGCCGCTGCGGCTGTTGACCCGGCTCTTGCTGGCCGAGCTGTGCCTGCTCGCGCTGCTGGGCGGTGCGGCGGGGCTGGTGCTGGGCTATGTGGTGGCCGCCGCCCTGCTGCCGGATGTGGCCGCAACACTGCGCGGGCTCTATGGTGCGCCGGTCTCGGGCGTGCTGGAGCTCAGGCCGGTCTGGCTGCTGTCGGGCCTTGGCATGGCGGTGGCGGGCACCTTGCTGGCCAGCGCACAGGCTTTGTGGCGGCTGGCCCGCCTGCCGATCCTGGCCGCGCCCGGACAGCGCGCCTGGGGCAGCGGGCGCCTGCGCGCGCCGACCCAGCTGCTGCTGGCGCTGGCGCTGTTGCTTACCGGACTGGCGGGTTTTGCGGTGAGCGGCGGGCTGATCGGCGGTTTTGTCCTGTTGGGCGCGGTGCTTATGGCCGCCGCGCTGGCGCTGCCGCCGGTGCTGTCGGCCCTGCTGGCGCTCGGCGGGGCGCGGGCGCGCGGCCCTGTGGCCGAATGGCTGTGGTCGGACATGCGGGCACAGCTACCGGGCCTGTCACTGGCACTGATGGCGCTGCTGCTGGCGCTCGCCGCCAATATCGGCGTCGGCACCATGGTGGCCAGCTTTCGCCTCACCTTCGATGGCTGGCTCGACCAGCGGCTGACCTCGACCCTTTATGTCACCGCCCGCGATGACGCGCAGGGCGCCGCGCTGGCGGACTGGCTGGAACCGCGCAGCGATGCGGTATTGCCGATCCGCTCGGTCGAGGTTCAGCAGGCCGGGACGCCGCTTTTCATCTATGGCATCGTCGATCACCCCAGCTATCGCGCCCACTGGCCGCTGATCGCGCGCAGCCCGCAGGACTGGGACCGGGTGATGCGCGGCGAGGCGGCGCTGATCAACGAACAGATGGCGCGGCGCGACGGTCTCTGGCCCGGTGACAGGGTCGAACTGGCCCCCGGCTGGACCCTGCCGGTGGCCGCCGTCTATTCCGATTACGGCAATCCGACCGGACAGGCCATCGTGGCGCTGAAGCAATTGCTGCAACGCTATCCCGGCACGCCCGACACAAGGTTCGGCGTTCATCTGGCGTCTGAGCGGGCCGATGCACTGGCCGATGAGATCGCCACCACCTTCGACCTGCCCGCCGGCGCCGTGATCCACCAAGAGGCGCTCAAGGCGCGCTCGCGGGCGATCTTTGAAAAGACCTTCCTGGTAACCGGCGCGCTCAACATTCTGACGCTGGGGGTGGCGGGGTTTGCCATCCTGACCAGCCTGCTGACGCTGTGGACACAACGACTGCCGCAGCTGGCACCGGTCTGGGCGCTGGGGCTGACCCGGGCACGGCTGGCACGGCTGGAACTGGCGCGCGCGGTGGCCCTGGCGGCGATGACGGCATTGCTGGCGCTGCCGCTGGGGCTGGTGCTGGCCTGGCTGCTCTTGGCAGTGATCAACGTGGCCGCCTTTGGATGGCGCTTGCCGATGTATCTGTTCCCGCTCGACTGGCTGCGGCTGATCGGGCTGGCGCTGGCCACCGGCGCGCTGGCCGCCGCCCTGCCCGCGCTGCGCCTGTACCGCCTGCCGCCCGCCCAATTGCTGAGGGTCTTTGCCAATGAACGTTAGGCTGCTTGTCTTGCTGCTGCTCTGGCCCTGGACGGCACTGGCGCAGGGTTTTGCCGGGCTGGGGACCGAGGCGGATGGCTTTGCGGTGCCAGAGCGCGGGCACAGCCCCGCCTTTCCCACCGATCACGGGCCCCATCCCGAATTCCGCATCGAATGGTGGTATCTGACCGCCACGCTGACCGGTGCCGACGGGCGCGATTATGGCCTGCAATGGACCCTGTTCCGCTCGGCCCTGAAACCGGGCGAGGCACCGGGCTGGAACAGCCCGCAACTGTGGATGGGACATGCCGCCGTAACCACGCCCGACAGCCACCTCTTTGCCGAGCGGCTGTCGCGCGGCGGCATCGGTCAGGCGGGCGCGGTGGCCGCCCCCTTTCGCGCCTGGATCGACGAGTGGGAGATGGCAGGCGATATGGGGGGTGACATGGTGCTGCGCGCCGGGGGCAGCGATTTCGCCTATCACCTGACCATGCGCGCCAAGGGGCCGCTGGTCCTGCATGGCGAGGGGGGGTATTCGGTCAAGTCCGCCGCCGGTCAGGCCAGCTATTACTATTCGCAACCGTTTCTCCAGGTCACGGGCAACCTGACCCTGCCCGAGGGCGAGATGTCGGTGACCGGCCAGGCCTGGATCGACCGGGAATGGTCCTCGCAACCGCTGGCCGAGGATCAGAGCGGCTGGGACTGGTTCTCGCTGGTGCTGGACGATGGCAGCCGGGTGATGGCCTTTCGCCTGCGCGGCAGCTCGGATTTCACATCCGGAACATGGATTGGCGCCGATGGGCAGGCAACCGCCCTGCCCGATGGCAGCATTCAGGCCGAGCCACTGGCAAGCGCCCCCAGCGGCGCAGGCCCCGAGGTGCCGGTGCGCTGGCGCCTGGCGATCCCGGCGCGGGGGTTGGACGTGACGGTCGAGGCGCTGAACCCGCAGGCCTGGATGGGAACGTCATTTGCCTATTGGGAGGGGCCGGTCCGCGTCAGCGGCAGCCATGCCGGGCGTGGTTATCTGGAGATGACCGGCTATGGGGCCGAATGAGGCAGGGTCGCGCCCGAACATGCAGGACGGGCGCGACCTTCTGCTTTCCGGCCTATACCCCTTCGGCGTTGCGGGCGCGGGCCAGTTCCTTGTAGACCTTGTTGCGCACCCGGTTGACCGCGCCCAGCGGGCGATGCTCGGGCAGCGTGTTCCACGGGTTGAAGGCCATCCTGTCCCCGGCCGCGATCCGCGCCGCGCGCGCCGCCGCGTCGCCGGGATCAAGCGCGGGAATCTCGATCCGCGCCAGTTTCACCCAGCCCGCGCCATTCTCGGTCCAGTTCACGTTCGGATCCTCGATTGGATGCGCGGCCACGTCCTCTTGCGGTTGGATGTAGAAATCAAAGGCCGCCGCCTTGCCGTTCAACCCGTCAAGCAACTGATCGGTCAGCCCGTCCGCGCCCTCGACCCCCTCGCGGAGTTCTCCCGGAGCGGGGACCGGATCGGGCACCGCGCGATGTTTCACCGCGATATCGCCATGCAGAAACGGCGTCGTGCTCCAATAGATCGCGCGCAGCGGCGAGGTCGGGAGTTGATCGCCGAATTTCTGCGCCACCGCATAGATATCGTGACTGAAATATTTCTTGAGGAATTTCAGGTAGATGCCGTTCACAATTGCAGCAAGCGCCTCGTCCCCGTTGCGTTTGAAATTCAGCACTTCCGAGACCAGATCGTTGAAGGCGGAATACTCGTTCAGATCGCCCTCGAAAAAGGTCTCGTTATCGACCAGCACGAAATCGAGCGTGCCCTTGGCATCCGCCGCCCCTTCGACCCGGGCGCCGGGCACGCCGAAAAGCTTGATCGCCATTCCATGGGCATCGCCGCCCTTCGGATCATCGCGCCGCTCGGTGCCGTTGGAAAAACGGATCAGCGCATCATAGGCACCGGGCTGGGCAAACAGCCCCACGCGAAAGGCCTGCGGCACGTCAGGGCCGACGATGAACCGGGCCGGGATGGCGCCATGACCCTTGGGGTGCTGGGCCCGCCATTTGAACCCGTTCTCCTCGACCTCCATCATCTTGAGATTGGCTTGAATGATATCGGCGATGATCTCGTCTTCATTGGCCAAGATCGGCGCCTCGCCCAGATCGGCGCGAATGTCTGTCATGTCAAATTACCCTTCAAAAAAAGCTGCCGGCAAAATCCTGCCGACAGCGAAGGGTACCACGGATGGTTGAAAAATCCAGATGCGGCCGGCGGGGTCAGCCCGCGCGCACCACATAGACCGAGACCGGCGCATGGCGCACCACGCGGGCGGCATTCGGACCCAGCAGGTAATCGGCCAGATCGGGCTTGTGCGCGCCGACCACGATCAGATCGCTGCCCGCGCCTTGGGCGGTTTTCAGGATTTCCTTATAGGCGGTGCCGGTGGCCACCACATGGCGGATATCGGCATTGCGCTCGGCCCCCAGGACCTGGGCGCACAGCGCCACCAGCTTGTCATGGGCGGCCTTGACGGCCTTGTCGTGATGGCCCGCCTCGAAGAAACCCGAGACCCAGGTCTCGCCGAAATCGGGCAGCACGGTCACCACGTCCAGCCGCGCCCCGTCCAGATCGGCCAGGCGCGCGGCCTGTTTCAGGATCGGGGCGTCGCTGTCGGGATTGCTGATATCGACGGCACAAAGAACAGAGCTGCTCATGCGGGGACTCCCTGTCTGGCGGCGCGGCCGCGTTGGAGAAAGGCGACAAGGCCAAGCAGCAGCAGCGCCGGAATGAACACCAGCTCCTTGGGCGGCTGATTGGCCGGGGCCTTGACGGTGACAATGCGCACCGCCTCGTCAGCGTAAAAGTCGAAATCCTGCAACGACTCGGCGATCGGCGTGCCAAACAGCGGCTCTTCAAGCTTGATCAGCCCGTCCTCTTCCAGCGTCAGGAAGCCCATCGCCTCGACCCGGGCGGCGCCGTCGGACTCGTCGCCCACGGTCAGCTCCAGGCTCAGGTCCTTCATCTCGCCACTGTCGAAATCAGGCCCCGAGACGATGACCCGCAGCACGTCGCCCGGCGCCGCATCGCCCACCGCCTGTTCCAGGCGCGCGGGTTCGAACAGCTCGAACGGTGGCGCGATCCGGTTCATCACATAGTCGGGCCGGAACAGCACGAAGGCCACCAGGATCAGCGCCACGCTTTCATAGATGCGGCTGCGGGTCAGGAAAAAGCCCATTGTCCCGGCGGTAAAGACCAGTACCGCGATGGTTGCGGATATGGCCACCAGTATGCCGCCCACCCAGCCCACGTCGATCAGCAGCATGTCGGTGTTGAAGATGAACACAAAGGGCAACGCTACGGTGCGCAAGCTGTAGAAGAAGGCGGTGAAACCGGTCTTGATCGCATCGCCCCCCGACACCGCCGCGGCGGCGAAACTGGCCAGCCCCACCGGTGGCGTCACATCCGCCATGATGCCGAAGTAGAAGACGAAGAGATGCACCGCGATCAGCGGCACGATCAGCCCCGATTGCGCGCCCAGCTGCACCACCACACCGGCCATCAGCGAGCTGACCACGATATAGTTTGCAGTGGTCGGCAGGCCCATGCCCAGCACCAGCGACAAGAGACCCACCATCACCAGCATCAGCACCAGGTTGCCGCCTGACAGGAACTCGACCAGATCGGCCATCACCTGGCCCACCCCGGTCAGGGTCACGGTGCCGACGATCACGCCCGCCGTACCGGTCGCCAGCGCGATACCGATCATGTTGCGGGCGCCGTCGATCAGCCCCTGCCACAGGTCGGCGACCCCGGACATGAAGCTGGTCGCCATCTCGGATTCGCCCCGGAACAGCGATTTCAGCGGTTTCTGGGTCAGCAGGATCACGAACAGCAGCGCGGTCGCCCAGAAGGCGGACAGGCCCGGCGATTTCTGCTCGATCATCAGGAAATAGACCAGCACCACGATAGGCAGCAGGTAATGCAGCCCCGCCTTGTAGATCTGGGCGATATCGGGCAGTTCGACCACCTCGGCATTGGGGTCGTCGGGTTCCAGATCGGGCACCTGAGCGGCCAGCCGCACCAGCACGATATAGATTGCGGTCACGATCAGCCCCATGATCAGCCCGGCCGAGCTGGGCGCCCACGCGGCAATCGCCTGCGCCGGGAACTGGGTCGCATAACACAGCCCGGCAAAGATCAAGAAGAAGCTGAGCATGCCGGCCACGGTGCGGATCAGATGCACCTCGCGGTTCCCCAGCGTCGGCATGTTCCGCTTCACCGCCTCCAGATGCACGATATAGATCAGCGCGATATAGCTGATCGCTGCGGGCAGGAAGGCATGGGTGATCACCTCGACATAAGAGATGCCCACATATTCCACCATCAGAAAGGCCGCAGCCCCCATCACCGGCGGCATGATCTGGCCGTTGACCGAGCTGGCCACCTCGACCGAGCCGGCCTGTTCGCTGGTAAAGCCCACCCGCTTCATCAGCGGGATGGTAAAGGTGCCGGTGGTGACCACGTTGGCGATGGACGAGCCCGAGATCAGGCCGGTCGCGGCCGAGCCGACAACAGCGGCCTTTGCCGGGCCGCCGCGCAGGTGACCCAGCGCGCCAAACGCCATCTTGATGAAGTAGTTGCCCGCGCCCGCCTTGTCCAAAAGCGCGCCGAACAGCACGAAGAGAAAGACGAACTTGGTCGAGACCCCCAGCGCGATGCCGAACACGCCCTCGGAGGTGATCCACATATGGCTCATCGCCTTTTTCAGGCTGGCGCCCTTCCAGCGGATCACCTCGGGCACCCATTCCGAGGCGCCCCAGAACACATAGGCCAGGAAAATGGTGGCGATGATCGCCATGGCCGGCCCCAACGCGCGGCGCGCGGCCTCGAACAGCAGGATCAGACCGACCAGCGCGACCCATTTGTCGGTGTCGTCGGCCAGACCGCCCGAATTCACCAGCTTGTCATAGAAGAAATAGCCATAAAGCGCGATGCCAGCGCCCAGCACCGCCATCACCCAGTCCTGGGCGGGAATGCGGTCGCGCGGGCTGGATTTCAGCGCGGGATAGGCGGCAAAGGCCAGAAACAGGGCAAAGGCCAGATGCACCTGGCGCGAGTTGTTCACGATACTGCCGGGCAGAAGCATGTTCGACAGCGGCGAGGCCAGGATCAGCTGGAACACCGACCATATCACCGCAACGATGGCCAAGAACAGGCCGATACTGCCGGCCGGATCGCGTGCGCCCGCATCTGACGAGGCGACAAGATCCTGAAGCTCTTCTTCGGATAGCGGTCGATTGCCCTGAATTTCAGAGGTCATGAAAAACTCTCCCTGTCACGCCCTGCTGCTTTGGCTGATGGCGTCAATTATCCATTGCCCGGCCCCCGCCGGGAGTGAGCGGGGCGCGCAACCGCGCCCCGCCCGAGATCGTCGCGTCGCGGATCAGTTGATCCAGCCGCGCTCGCGGTAATATTTCTCGGCACCCGAATGCAGCGGCGCCGACAGGCCGTCCTTGATCATCTCGGCTTCGGTCAGGTTGGCAAAGGCCGGGTGCAGCTTCTTGAAGTCTTCGAAATTGTCGAACACCGCCTTGACCAGCGCATAGACCGCGTCCTCGGACACATCGGCCGAAGTCACCAGCGTGGCGCCGACACCAAAGGTGGTGGTGTCACCGTCATTGCCGCGATACATGCCGCCGGGGATGGTGGCCTTGCGGTAGAAGCTGTTGTCGGCGACCAGCTTGTCGATGGCCTCGCCATCCACGTTCACCAGCACGGAATCACAGGCGGTGGTGGCCTCCTGGATCGAGCCCGACGGGTGGCCGACGGTATAGATCATCGCGTCGATCTGGTTGTCGCACAGCGCGGCCGACTGTTCCGCCGCCTTCAGCTCGCTGGCCAGGGCGAAATCGCCGGTGGTCCAGCCCTTGGCCTCGAGCACAACGTCCATGGTGCCGCGCTGACCCGACCCGGGGTTGCCGATGTTCACCCGCTTGCCCTTGAGATCGTCAAAGCTTGTGATGCCGGCATCGGCGCGGGCAACCACGGTAAAGGGCTCGGGGTGGATCGAGAAGACGGCGCGCAGGTTTTCGAACTTGCCGGCCTCTTCGAATTTCGAGGTGCCGTTATAGGCGTGATACTGCCAGTCCGACTGGGCCACGCCGAATTCCAGCTCGCCCTCGCGGATGGTGTTGATGTTGTAGACCGAACCGCCGGTGGATTCGACCGAACAGCGCACGCCATGTTCCTTGCGCCCCTTGTTCACCAGACGGCAGACGGCGCCACCGGTCGGGTAATAGACGCCGGTCACACCACCGGTGCCGATGGTGATGAACTCTTCGGCCATCGCCGCCGGCGCCAAAAAGGCCGCGGTGACCAACGCGCCCAGACCAAGCTTGCTGTTCCGATTCATATTGAAACTCCCGTTAGATTTTTGAGCGGACACAGGTGCCCAGCTAAAGACTCGGGGCGCCTCTGTCGCTTGTCTCCCCTAGGTCGTAATCCACATGACTACAAGACCGGCAGGGTACGGATGGGGGCACGTTCCCGATGGGCCAAGGGTTCCATCCGGGTTCCGGACTTGTCAACCCGCTGGCGAGAAACGGTGGTGAAAATCGCCATATCTGATCCAAACCGCAGGATTTTCCCCTAAACGCTGCATTGACCCGATCACGTCAAGGCGCGCCGGAACACGCGGTCGCCGTCAGCGGTCACTCCCTGTGGCAGCCAGCCGTTGCGGCGATAGAACCGCTCGGCCCGGGTCCCTGCCTCGGTGGTCAGCCAGGCCTCGCTCCAGCCGGCCAGGCGCAGGTCGGCGCAGGCGCGCGCCAGCAGCGCCCGGCCACATCCCGCGCCCTCATGCCCTGGGGCCACGAACAGCGCCCAGATACTGCCGTCTCGCGGATCAGAGGCGGCAAACCCTGCCACCTCTCCGCCGATCTCACACAGCCAGAGGGTCGAAAGCGTCAGGAATTCCTGATAGTCTGCACGCCCCACCCGGGCCGGGTCCGAAAGCCGGTTTTCACGCACCCCCGCGCGGATCGCCATCAGCGCGTCGATATCCTCCTGTCTGGCGCGCCTGATCCGCATCCTCGATCACCCCCTGGTTCTGGCGGCCCGTGCCCCGAGCACGGGCGTGCCCGTATTGCCGATGGCGCGCAGGCCAGTTTGCTCCTTTGCCCTGCCGACACGCGACCCCTTCATCCTTATCCCCATCCTCTCGGTTGGGTGACGGAAAACATATGTTTTCCGTCCCGTTTTCTTTGCAAGAAAACGGCGCCCTTCAGATCGGCAGGCTCAGCGAAACCTTGGTCCGCTCCATCGAAACCGAGGTGCGGAACCGGCGCACATTGGAATTCTCAAAGAACAACCGGTGGGTCAGCGCCTCGAAATCCTGCATGTCACGGGCAGTACAGATCAGGATGAAATCTGCCTCGCCAGTGACGTAATAGCATTGCTGCACCTGCGGTTCGGCCTTGGCCCGCTTGCGGAACAGATCAAGCTGCTGCAGCGTTTCCCGGTCCAGTTCGACCATCACCACAAAGGTCATCTTCCATTCGAACCCCGCCGGGTCGAGCACCGCGATTTCCTTCTCGATCAGACCATCCGCGCGCAGCCGCTTGAGCCGCCGCTGCACCGAGGGCACCGACAGCGCGCAACGATGGGCCAATTCCTCAAGGCCGAGCCGGCAATCCTCTTGCAGGCTTCTCAGGATGGTCAGGTCGGCATCGTCCAGAGTTTGGGGCATGGCAATCCGGCTTTCGGCTAGGCGTGCGGCAATGGGAAGACCGGCTATCACGAATCCCCGCCGGTTCCCATTCCCCGTGCACCGCTACAAGGTCGTGGTCATCCGGTATCCGGCATGAAACAGCAGCCGCGCATAGGTCACTGGCCGCTCTCCCAGCCAGGTCACCCGCTCGACAGTGAAATGGGCGTCGGTCTCGTTGCCGCCCAGAAATTCTGCCGTTTCACGATTGCCCCGGCAGGCCGAGAAGCTGAGCCGGATATCGGTAAAGGGCACCTCGCTGACCAGCCATTCATTGGGACCGGTCTGCGAAAAATCCTTCTTGGCCGCCTGCGGTACCGTGGCCAGGTTGATCCAGCGCTGTTCCAGTTGAAAGGGCCGCTCATCGGCGTAATGCATGCAGACCAGATGCAAGACCCGGTCCCCCGCGCCAAGGCCCAGCTGCGCGGCAAGCCATTTGGGCGTCGCCTCCTCGGAGCGGCTGACCAGCGCATAGCGATAGCTGGCGCCCAGGGCCTCGATCTCTTCGCGCACCACCGGGATCGAAAACCGCGCCTGCCGGGCCGGGGCCAGCTTGACCCGGGTGCCGGCCTTGCGCTTGCGCTCCAGGATGCCTTCCTCGGCCAGTTCGCGCATCGCCCGATTGACCGTCGCGCGCGCGCAACCGTATTCCTGCGCCAGCGCCACCTCGCCCGGCAGCATCGCTCCCGGGGGCCAGGTGTTGTCCCGGATCGCGGCCAGCACCCGGGCCTTGATATCCTGATAGCTGACCCGCGTATCCTCGCCCATATCGCTGCCCTTATAAATCTGCGCAATTTCCAATTTATGTATACAAATCGAGGCACCGGCTGAACAGGCAAATCGGCGCATGACACCCGTCGGAACCGAAGCTGTACCCTCCTTTTTTATGACTGGACATAAAAAACTTTTACTCATACATTTTAGAGAGAAGAGTCTGCCAGGTCCCGACATGACACTTGCCCTGTTTCACAACCTCACCCTTGCCAGCATGACAGACGGGCCCACGCCCTATGGGCTGATGCCAAAGGGCGCATTGGTCGCCGAGGCCGGTCAGGTTCTCTGGTCCGGCCCTCAGGCCGAGCTGCCCGCGGCATTTGCCGCCGTGCCCGCACATGACCTGGGCCGGCGTCTGGTGACGCCTGCGCTGATCGACTGCCACACCCATGTCGTGCATGGCGGCAACCGCGCGAACGAGTTCGAGATGCGGCTGAACGGCGCCAGCTATGAGGAGGTCGCGCGCGCGGGCGGCGGCATCGTCTCGACCGTCAGCGCCACACGCACCGCCACCGAGGCCGAGCTGCTGGCCAGCGCCCTGCCCCGGGTCGATGCGATGATCGCCGAGGGCGTGGCGGTGATCGAGGTGAAATCCGGCTATGGGCTGGATATCGAGACCGAGCTGCGCATGCTGCGCGCCGCCCGCGCCATTGGCCAGCACCGTGACGTAACCATCCGCACCAGTTTTCTGGGCGCCCATGCGGTGCCGGCGGACTTTGCCGGACGGGCGGATGCCTATATCGACACCGTGGCGATCCCCGCCCTGCGCACCGCCCATGCCGAGGGGCTGGTGGATGCGGTCGACGGGTTCTGCGAGGGCATCGCCTTTCAGCCCGAACAGATCGCCCGGGTCTTCGACGTAGCCCGCGACCTTGGCTTGCCGATGAAACTGCATGCCGAACAGCTGTCCAATCTGGGGGGCACAAAACTCGCCGCCTCTTACGGCGCGCTCTCGGCCGATCACATCGAATATCTCGACGAGGACGGCGTCGCCGCCATGGCCCGGGCCGGGATGACGGCGGTAATCCTGCCGGGCGCGTTCTACACGCTGCGAGAAACGCAGAAGCCGCCCGTTGCACTGTTGCGCAAACATCGCGTTCCGATGGCGGTCTCGACCGATGCCAACCCCGGTTCCTCGCCGATGACCTCGCTGCTGTTGGCGATGAACATGGCCTGCACCCTGTTCCGCCTGACACCCGAAGAGGCGCTGGCCGGCACCACCCGCAATGCCGCGCGCGCCCTGGGAATGGCCGACCGGGGCACGCTGGCCCCGGGTCAGCGCGCCGATCTGGCGGTCTGGGACGTGGCCCACCCGGCGGAACTCGCCTATCGCATCGGGTTCAACCCGCTTTACAAACGCATCATCGGAGGCACCCTGTGACCGCCCTCACCCTCACCCCCGGCTCCGCCACTCTGGAGCATCTGGCGCGGATCTATTTCGACGAAAGCCCGGTGCGGCTTGACCCGGCCTGCCGCCCGGCGGTCGAGGCGGCGGCGGCGCGCATCCGCGCGGCGGCGGCGGGCGATGTGCCGGTCTATGGCGTCAACACGGGCTTTGGCAAGCTGGCCAGCCTCAAGGTCGCGCCGCAGGACACCGCCACCCTGCAACGCAACCTGATCCTGTCCCATTGCTGCGGCGTCGGCGCCCCGATCCCGCGCCGCATGGCCCGGCTGATGATGGTGCTTAAACTGCTGTCGCTGGGGCGTGGCGCCTCGGGCGTGCGCTGGGAGCTGATCACGTTGCTTCAGGAGATGCTGGCGCGCGATGTCACCCCGGTAATCCCGGTGCAGGGCTCAGTCGGGGCCTCGGGCGATCTGGCGCCACTGGCCCATATGACGGCGGTGATCATCGGCGCAGGCGAGGCCGAGTATCAGGGCCAGCGCCTGCCCGGCGCCGAGGCGCTGGCGCGCGCTGGCCTGACCCCGATTGCGCTGGGCCCCAAGGAGGGGCTGGCCTTTATCAACGGCACCCAGTTCTCGACCGCATTCGCGCTGGCGGGCCTGTTCGGCGCCTGGCGCGCGGCGACCTCCTCGCTGGTGACGGCGGCACTGTCGACCGATGCGATCATGGGGTCGACCGCACCCCTGCAACCCGAAATCCACGCCCTGCGCGGCCATCGCGGCCAGATCGACGCCGCCGCGCGGATGCGCGCGCTGCTTGACGGGTCCGAGATCCGCGAAAGCCACCGCGAAGGCGACACGCGGGTGCAGGATCCCTATTGCATCCGCTGCCAGCCGCAGGTGACGGGTGCTGCCATGGACGTGCTGCGCCAGGCCGCCCAGACGCTGGAGATCGAGGCCAATGCCGCCACCGACAACCCGCTGGTGCTGGCCGAGGCGGACATGATCGTCTCTGGCGGCAATTTCCATGCCGAGCCGGTGGGCTTTGCCGCCGATCTGATCGCACTGGCCCTGTCCGAGATCGGCGCCATCGCGCAACGCCGGGTGGCGCTGATGGTGGATCCGACGCTGAGTTTCGATCTGCCGCCCTTCCTGACCCCGAAGCCGGGGCTGAATTCCGGTCTGATGATCGCCGAAGTCACCACCGCCGCGCTGATGAGCGAGAACAAGCATCTGGCCAATCCCTGCGTCACCGACAGCACCCCCACCAGCGCCAATCAGGAGGATCACGTATCCATGGCCGCGCATGGGGCGGTGCGGCTGGGCCGGATGGTCGAGAACCTGCATTACATCCTGGGCGTCGAGCTGCTTTGCGCCGCGCAGGGGATCGAGTTCCGCGCGCCCTTGCAGACCAGCACCGCGCTGCAAGCTGCGGTCGCGCGGCTGCGCGCCGAGGTGCCCCGGCTGGAGGAAGACCGTTACATGGCGCCCGAGATCGAGACCGCGGCGCGGCTGGTCGGCGCCGGCGCGCTGCTCGATGTGGTGGGGATCGACATGGGCGGGCTGCGGCCATGACCCCGGTCGCGGTGATCCGGGGCGATAGCCCGGTGGTGCTGGGTATGCCCCATGGCGGTACCTTTGTGCCCGATGCGATCCACGCCCGGCTGAACCCGCGCGGTCAGGGGCTGAGCGATACCGACTGGCACATCGACCGGCTCTATGCCGATCTGCTGCCCGGCGCGAGCGTGGTGAAATCGACGGTGCACCGCTATGTGATCGACGCCAATCGCGACCCTGCTGGCGCCTCGCTCTATCCCGGCCAGAACACCACCACGCTCTGCCCCACCACCGATTTTGACGGGCATGACATCTGGCTGCCGGGTCAGGCGCCCTCGGATGACGAGATCGCAGAGCGCCGCGCCACCTATCACGCCCCCTATCACGCCGCATTGGCCGAGGCGCTGGAGCGCGCCCGCGACCGGCACGGGGTGGCGGTGCTGTATGATTGCCACTCGATCCGTTCCGACATTCCGTTCCTGTTCGCGGGCACCTTGCCGATATTCAATATCGGCACCAACAATGGCACCACCTGCGCGCCCGAAATCGCGGCGGCGACGCTTGAGACCTGCCGCGCCGCCGACCCGGATCAGACCGTTCTGAACGGCCGCTTCAAGGGCGGCTGGACCACCCGCCATTACGGGCGGCCCGAAATCGGCCAGCATGCGATCCAGATGGAGACCGCGCAGCGCGCCTATATGGACGAGGCCGCGCCCTGGACCTATCGGCCCGAACGCGCCGACCGCCTGCGCCCGGTGCTGGCCGAACTCCTGACCCAACTCAAAACACTGGCGCTGTCCGGGCGCCTGAGCAGCCCCAGAGGAGCCTGATCATGCTTGACCGCAAGAACACCCGCGACATCTATCCGCCCACCGGGCCTGAGCGGACCGCAAAGAGCTGGCAGACCGAGGCCGCCATGCGGATGCTGATGAACAACCTGCACCCGGATGTGGCCGAGAACCCGCATGAGCTGGTGGTTTATGGCGGTATCGGCCGCGCGGCCCGCACGTGGAGCGATTTCGACACCATCGTTGCCACGCTGAAAGACCTTGAGGCGGACGAGACGCTGGTGGTGCAGTCGGGCAAGCCGGTCGCGGTGGTGCGCACCCATGCCGACGCGCCCCGCGTTCTGATCGCCAACTCCAACCTGGTGCCCCATTGGGCCAATTGGGATCATTTCAACGCGCTCGATAAGAAGGGCCTGATGATGTACGGCCAGATGACGGCCGGGTCCTGGATCTATATCGGCACCCAGGGCATCGTGCAGGGCACGTACGAGACCTTTGCCGAAGCCGGGCGCCAGCACTACGGCGGCGACCTGACCGGCAAGTGGATCCTGACCGGGGGTCTGGGCGGCATGGGCGGGGCGCAGCCGCTGGCCGCCGTCTTTGCAGGCGCGTGCTGTCTGGCGGTCGAATGCAACCCCGACAGCATCGACTTCCGTCTGCGCACCAGGTACCTGGATGAAAAGGCCGAAACGCTGGACGAGGCGCTGGCCATGATCGACCGCTGGACCAAGGCGGGCGAAGCAAAATCGGTGGGCCTGCTGGGCAATGCCGCCGAGATTTTCCCCGAGATCTACGCCCGCATGCAGGCAGGCGGCCTGCGCCCCGATATCGTCACCGACCAGACCAGCGCCCATGACCCGATCAACGGCTATCTGCCGCTGGGCTGGACCATGGCGGAATGGAAGGACAAGCGCGAGAGCGATCCCAAGGCGGTGGAGAAAGCCGCCCGCGCCTCGATGAAACAACATGTGGCCGCGATGGTCGATTTCTGGAACGCGGGCGTGCCGACGCTGGATTACGGCAACAACATCCGCCAGGTGGCGCAGGATGAGGGGCTGGAAAACGCCTTTGCTTTTCCCGGCTTCGTGCCCGCCTATATTCGCCCCTTGTTCTGCAAGGGCATCGGCCCGTTCCGCTGGTGCGCGCTGTCGGGCGACCCCGAGGATATCCACAAGACCGACGCCAAGATGAAAGAGCTGTTTCCCGACAATACCCATCTGCATAACTGGCTGGACATGGCACAGGAGCGCATCGCCTTTCAGGGCCTGCCCGCGCGCATCTGCTGGATCGGGCTTGGCGACCGGCACAAGGCTGGCCTTGCCTTTAACGAGATGGTGGCCAGCGGCGAGTTGAAGGCCCCGGTGGTGATCGGGCGCGATCACCTCGACAGCGGCTCGGTCGCCTCGCCCAACCGCGAGACCGAGGCGATGCGCGACGGCTCGGACGCGGTCAGCGACTGGCCGCTGCTGAACGCGCTGGTCAACACCGCCTCAGGCGCCACCTGGGTCAGCCTGCATCACGGCGGCGGCGTCGGCATGGGCTTTTCCCAACATGCGGGCATGGTGGTTGTCGCCGACGGCACCCCCGAGGCAGCCCGCCGGCTGGAACGGGTGCTGTGGAACGATCCGGCCAGCGGCGTCTGGCGCCATGCCGATGCGGGCTATGAGACCGCGGTTGACTGCGCCCGCGCCCATGGCCTGCGCCTGCCGGGCATCCTGGGCAACTAGGGCGCGCGCGGATGACCGTTTTCGCCAACCGCCTGCTTGGCCCCAAGGGCTGGCTGTTGAATGCCCGCGTCACGATTGACGGGCTGTTTATCGCCTCGGTCGAGCCGGACAGCGCGCCGCTGCCCGGCGACGTGCGGGTCGACACCCTGCTGCCCGCGCCGGGCAACCTGCACAGCCACAGCTTTCAGCGGGCGATGGCGGGGATGACCGAGTATCGCAGCCGGGGGCGGGAAAGCTTCTGGACCTGGCGCGAGCTGATGTACCGCTTTCTCGACCGGCTCACGCCCGAGCATGTGGCCGCGATTGCCGCCCAGACCTTTGTCGAGATGCAAAAGGCGGGCTATGCGGCGGTGGGCGAGTTCCACTACCTGCACCACCGCCCCGGCGGTGGGCACTATGACGACAGGGCCGAGATGTCGGCCCGGATCGTGCAGGCGGCGGCGGAAACCGGCATCGGGCTGACCCTGTTGCCGGTCCTCTATACCCATGGCGGCGCTGACGGGCGCGCGCTGGCGGGCGGGCAGTTGCGCTTTGGCAACGACCTTGACGCCTATTGCACCCTGGTCGAGGGCGCCCGCGCCCATACCCGCACCCTGGCCGCCGATGCCCGTGTCGGCATTGCGCCGCATTCGCTGCGCGCCGTATCCGCCACCGATCTGGCCGAGGTCGCAGCACGCCACCCGGACGGGCCGGTGCATATCCACATCGCCGAACAGACCCGCGAGGTCGAGGAGATCGAGGCGGCATATGGCGCCCGCCCGGTCGACTGGCTGCTGAACAACGCGGCGGTCGGGCCGCGCTGGTGCCTGATCCACGCCACCCATATGAGCGATGCCGAAACCCGCGCCATGGCGTCCACCGGCGCCGTTGCGGGC
Organism: Ruegeria pomeroyi DSS-3; assembly: GCF_000011965.2. Taxonomy (NCBI): domain Bacteria; kingdom Pseudomonadati; phylum Pseudomonadota; class Alphaproteobacteria; order Rhodobacterales; family Roseobacteraceae; genus Ruegeria; species Ruegeria pomeroyi. The sequence goes on from NC_003911.12 coordinate 2,334,112, forward strand.
CTGTGCCCGATCACCGAGGCCAATCTGGGCGACGGCATCTTCAACGGGGTGCCCTATCTCGAGGCGGGCGGCGCATTTGGTGTAGGTTCGGATTCCAACGTGTTGATATCCTTGACCGAGGAATTGCGGCTGCTGGAATATTCCCAGCGCCTGCGTGACCGCGAGCGCAATGTGCTGGCCGGTGCTGAGGGATCGACCGGCGCGGCGCTTTATCTGGGGGCCTTGCGCGGCGGCGCCCGTGCGCTGGATCGCCGGGCCGGAGAGATCGCCCCCGGCGCCCTGGCCGATCTGGTCGCCATCGACAGCAATGCGCCCGCGCTCTGCGCACTGGAACCGGAGCAATTGCTGGACGGGTTGATCTTTGCCGCCGGTGAACGGGTGGTAAGCGATCTCTGGTCGGCAGGCCGCCATCAGGTGCGCGCGGGCCGGCATGTGGCCGAAGAAAGCATCGCGCGCCGCTATGGCGCTGCGCTGCGCGATCTGCTGGCGCGGGTCTGAGGGCGCAAGTTCTTGATCACAGATCGCCATCTCGCGAAAAAGATTTAGCCAGAACCGGCAAAACATGATGCCACTCGCGCGCTGATCCTGCCTATCCTGCGGCAAATCCCCGAACGGAGTCGACAGGATGGATTTCGCCGCGCGGCTGACGCACCTCAGGCACGACCTGCACCGCCACCCCGAGCTTGGCCTGGCCGAGACCCGGACCAAGGCCGTGGTGGCGGCACTTCTGCGCGATCTCGGGATCGAGGTGCACGAGGGCGCGGGCGTGGTCGGGGTGCTGCGTGCGGGCACCGGCAATCGCGCCATCGGGCTGCGCGCCGACATGGATGCGCTGCCGATCACCGAGACCGCGACACATGACCATGTCTCGACCACCCCCGGCGTGATGCATGCCTGCGGCCATGACGGGCATATGACCATGTTGCTGGGCGCCGCCGAGGAGCTGGCGCGCGCCGCCGATTTCGACGGCACCGTGGTGTTCCTGTTCCAGCCCGCCGAAGAGCACGGGCTGGGCGCGCGCGCCATGATCGACGAGGGCGTGCTGGAGCGGTTTCCCATTGACGAGGTCTATGCCATCCACAACCTGCCCGGCGCCCCCCTTGGCCATGTCTCGACCCGGCCCGGCCTGATCTGCAACAGCGAGACGCTGTTCCAGATCAACATCACCGGACAGGGTGGCCATGCCTCGATGCCCCAGGCCGGGGTCGATGCGATCACCGTGGGCGCCGAGATGGTCACCGCGCTGCAAACCGTGGTGGCGCGCAAGCTGGCGCCCGCCTCGGGCGCGGTGATCTCGGTGACCGAGTTCCTGACCGATGGACAGCGCAACGTGCTGCCGGGTCATGCCACGCTCAAGGGCGATTTCCGTGCCCGCGCGCCCCAGGACCGCGCCGAAATCCAGCGCTTCATGGAGCAGATCGCGCGCGGCGTGGCGGCGGCGCATGGCGTTCGCGTCGCGGTCACCTTCGACACCCAGTTTGTCGAGACGATGAACGCACCAGAGCCGGTGCAGGCGGTTTGCCGCGCCGCCCGCGCGGCGGGGCTGGAGGCCGAGGGCAACCGGGAACCGATGAGTTTCTCCGAGGATTTCGCCCATTTCACCGCCGCCGTACCCGGCTGCTTCCTGCTGATGGGCAACGGCACCGAGGGGGCCCATGCCCAGCCGTTGCACGCCTCGGATTACGATTTCAACGACGCGCTGCTGCCGATCGGGGCCGCCTTCTGGGCGGCGCTGGTGCGGGACCGGCTGCCGCAAAGAAAGGACTGAAAATGAAAGACCTTCTGCCCGCCGCCCAACTGGGCCATGTCGCCTGCGCGCCCACCCGGGGCGATGCCGCCCACCGGGTGCTGTCCCAACAGGATTTCGACGCCGCCGAAGCCGAAATCACCCAATGGGAGGGCTATGCCCCCACCCCGCTCGTCTCGCTGCCGGCGCTGGCCGAGGCGATCGGGGTCGGCGCGATCCTGTACAAGCACGAAGGCCCGCGCTTTGGCCTGGGCAGTTTCAAGGCGCTTGGCGGCGCCTATGCGGCTCTGGGCGTGCTGCAACGCGAGATTGCCCGCCGCACCGGCGCGCAGGTCGAGCTGGCCGATATCCGCGCGGGCAAGCATCGCGACGCGGTGGCCGGGATCACGCTGGTTTCAGCGACCGACGGCAATCATGGCCGCTCGCTGGCCTGGGGCTGTCAGCGCTTTGGCGCGCCCTGCCGCATCTATATCCATGCCGAGGTCAGCGAGGGCCGCGCCCAGGCGATGCGCGATCTGGGCGCCGAGGTGATCCGCATTGACGGCGATTACGACGCCTCGGTCCGCATGGCCAAGGACGAGGCCGAGGCGCATGGCTGGTTCGTGGTCTCCGACACCTCGTGGCCGGGTTATTCCGATCCGCCACGCGACGTGATGGCGGGCTATGGCGTGATGGTGCGCGAGGTCTGCCGCGAGATGGACCGGGCGCCCACCCATGTCTTTCTTCAGGGCGGTGTCGGCGGGCTGGCCGCCGGGGTGACCGCCGCGCTGGTGCAGCATTGGGGTGAGGCGTCTCCGCGTGTCGTTGTTGTCGAACCCGACCGCGCCGCCTGTCTCTATGAAAGCGCCCGCGCCGGGGCGGCGACCGCCGTCGAGATCGCCGAAGAAACCATCATGGCAGGCCTGTCCTGCGGCGAGCCCTCGCCGCTGGCCTGGGCGATCCTGGCCGAAGAGGCCCGCGATTACCTGACCATCCCCGATACGCTGGTGGCGCCTACCGTGCGGCTGCTGGCGCATCCGCTGGGCGGCGACCCGGTCGTCGAAGCCGGCGAAAGCGCGGTGGCCGGGCTGGCCGCGCTCATCGCCGCCTGCAGCGATGCGGCGCTCAGCGACAGTCTGGGGCTGGATCGCAGCGCCCGGGTGCTGCTGATCGGCTCCGAAGGGATCACCGACCCCGAGATCTATGCCCGGATCATGGCGGGCGAGGATATGGTCTGACCCCTGTCCAAGGGGCACTCAGTGCCCCTTGGCCGCGCCCCCCTTGCCGGTGAGCATCCGCCAGAGCGGCGCGATCAGACGCGTCGCCAGCGGGATCAGGACAAAGCCAAGCGCCAGACCAAAGACCCCGTCCAGCGCCGCCTTGGTGATCCATTCCACCGCGCCGGCCCAGCTCTCGGACACCGCGTGACCGGCAGCATAGGCCAGATCGTGGATATGGTGGCCGAGCCAGCCAAAGCCCAGCACCTCCATCCCGTGGATGACGATCGAACCGCCCACCCACAGCATCGCCGCCGTGCCCACCACAGTCAGCAGATGCATGAAGCCCGGCATCCCCCGTACCAGCCCGCGCCCCAGGGCGCGGGTCACGCCCAACCGGCCGTTTTGCGCCAGGAACAGTCCAACATCGTCAGCCTTTACGATCAGCGCCACCGAGCCATAGACCGCCACGGTGATGCCGATCCCGGCCACCGCCAGCGTCGCCGCCTCCATCCAGAAGCCGCTTTCGGGAATGGCGGCAAGGATGATGGTCATGATCTCGGCCGAGAGGATGAAATCGGTCTTGATGGCACCGGCGGCCTTTTCTTCCTCCAGATGCAACGGGTCGCCCGGCTTGTCCTCCTTGAACACATGGCTGGTGTCATGCGGCACCAGCACGTGATAGACCTTTTCCGCCCCCTCGAAACACAGATAGGCCCCGCCCAGCATCAACAGCGGCGCGATCAGCCAGGGCGCGAAATTCGACAGCAGCAGCGCGGCAGGCAGCAGGATCAACAGCTTGTTGCGGATCGAGCCGCGCGCGATCTTCCAGATGATCGGCAACTCGCGCGCGGGCGCAAAACCGTGCACGTATTTCGGGGTCACCGCCGCGTCGTCGATCACGGCGCCGGCCGCCTTGACGCCCGCCTTGGCCGCCTGTGCCGCCACATCGTCGACCGAGGCCGCCGCGACCTTGGCTATTCCCGCCACATCGTCGAGAAGGGCCAGCAATCCGCTCATCCCCGCTTCCTTTCATCCTGCCCGCGTTCTGGTCAACCTACCCTAACAGCCGCGTGGCGCAAGCGTTAGCGCAACCGGGGCAAGTTTGCGCTAACACCTTCAAAATAAATCGGTTTTGCCCTTTCTGCGCGCGACAGTGCCGTCTATATGGCGGGACAAATTCACGTCTGCCGGAGTTTCACAATGACGATCAAGGTTGGTATCAACGGATTTGGCCGCATCGGTCGTTGCACCCTGTCCCATATCGCAGCCTCGGGCCGCGACGATATCGAGGTGATCAAGGTCAACGCCACCGGCCCGCTGGAGACCGCCGCCCATCTGATCAAATATGACAGCGTGCATGGCCGCTTCCCGGGCGAGGTCAGCCTCGGCGAGGGCACCATGAACCTGGGCCGGGGCGACATGCAGATGTTCTCGACCTATGACCTGAACGAGCTGGACTGGTCGGGCTGCGACGTGGTGCTGGAATGCACCGGCAAGTTCAACGATGGCGCCAAGGCCAAGGTGCATCTGGAACGCGGCGCCAAGAAGGTGCTGCTGTCCGCCCCCGGCAAGAACGTGGACAAGACCATCGTGTTCGGCGTCAACGACGACCAACTGACCGCCGCCGACACCATGATCTCGAACGGGTCCTGCACCACCAACTGCCTGGCGCCGCTGGCCAAGGTGCTGGACGAGGCATTCGGCATCGAGCACGGCATCATGACCACGATCCACGCCTATACCGGCGACCAGCCGACGCTGGACCGCCGCCACAAGGACCTGTATCGCGCCCGCGCTGCAGCGATGTCGATGATCCCCACCTCGACCGGGGCCGCCAAGGCGCTGGGTGAGGTGCTGCCGAACCTCAAGGGGCGGCTGGACGGATCGGCGATCCGGGTGCCGACGCCGAATGTCTCGGCTGTCGACCTGACCTTCCGCGCCGGGCGCGACGTGACCACGGCCGAGGTGAACGCCGCCGTTGAGGCCGCCGCCAAAGGGCCGATGAAAGGCGTGTTGGGTTACGAGCCCGCGCCGCTGGTCTCGACCGATTTCAACCACACGCCCGAAAGTTCGATCTTTGCCCCCGACCAGACCCGCGTGGTGGAAAACCGCATGGTGCGCGTGCTGGCCTGGTATGACAACGAATGGGGCTTCTCGGTGCGTATGGCCGATGTGGCAGTGGCGATGGGCCGTCTGGGCTGATTTCCGCTGACCCTCTTGAGACAAGGCGCCCGCTCAGGTTATCTGGGCGGGCGTTTCTGTCGGAGCCGGGACATCATGACAAATCAGATCTCCATTTGGCTGGGTGTCATCCTGCTGGGCACGGTCATGCTGGATTTTGCGATGTTCGGCACCGAGCATATGCTGTTTCTGGGCAAGAAACTGTTCGAGCTGCTCGAATGGCTGGCCTTCTGGCGCTAGGGCGCCGCCACGATTCGCGTGGCGGCCCGGCGGTCCCGCTGACCGGATGCCGCAATTTTGTTTCAAATCATCTGGAAAAAGCGGCAGCGCTTGGGCTGCCTAGGCCCGCCCCAGCCGCTCCTTGAGGGCATCGTTGACCCGGGGTGGCACGAATTTCGACACGTCGCCCCCCAGCCGCGCGATTTCCTTCACCAGCTTCGAGGCGATCGCCTGACGGCGGGCATCGGCCATCAGGAACACGGTCTCGACACTGTCGTCCAGCGCGCGGTTCATGCCGACCATCTGGAACTCATACTCGAAATCGGCCACCGCGCGCAGGCCGCGCACGATGATCTGGGCCCCCACGTCGCGGGCGCAGTCGATCAGCAGATTCTCGAACGGATGGGCCACGATCTCGGTCCCGGTCTCGGCGCTGAGCGCGGCGCATTCGGCCTCGATCATCGCCACCCGCTCTTCGAGCGTGAACAGCGGCCCCTTGTCGCGGTTGATCGCGACCCCGATCACCAGCTTGTCCACCAGCGCGGCGGCGCGGCGGATGATATCGACGTGACCCAGTGTGATCGGATCAAAGGTACCGGGATACAAAGCCACTCTCATCTGGGCCTCCTGCGCAACATTATTGCTGCGCAAGCAAACACAACTTTGCCGCAGGTGCAAGCTTTCCAGCCTGCGGCAAAGCGTTGTAGGGGGTCAGTGCCCCATGATCATGCCTTCGAGCGCGTCTTTCTCCATCGCCAGCTCGGCCAGCTGCGCCTTGACCACGTCGCCCAGGGTGACCAGCCCGACCAGCTTGCCCTCTTCGATCACGGGCATGTGGCGGAATCGGCCCTCGGTCATCTGGCTCAGCACGTCCTGCACCTTGGCATCGCGGCCACAGGTGATCAGATCCTTGGTCATATAGGTGCTGACCGGTTCACTCAAGCAGCCGCTGCCGCTGGCGGCCAGTTCACGCACGATGTCGCGCTCGGACAGGATGCCCTGTGCCGTCTCGCCATCGTCCGAGACCACCACGGTGCCGATACGCTTCTCCGCCAGAATCGCGGCGGCCTGCGCGACGGTGGCCGCGGCGCTGACGGTGACGACCCCGTCACTGGCCTTGGACTTGAGAATGGCCTGTACGAGCATATGCAACACCTCCGAAATATCTCTTCATATTCAAAAGCGTTGCGCCATTGCGCCGCCCTGTCAAGACATGGCGTCGGCCTCGAGCCGTGCAACCTCGTCGCGGATCCCCCGCGTCAGCGCCTCGGCAAAGCGGTTGAGCCGCTCGCTGCGCTGGTCGCCCTGATGGCGCACCAGATAGAATGAGCGGGTCAGGCTGACCTGATCGGTCAGGATACGCCGCAGATTGCCATGGAACGGCAGGGTGAAATCATGCGCCACGCAGATGCCCGAGCCATGCCCCGCCTGGCGCAGCTGGACCGAGACCGAGTTCGAGGCCAGCGCCACCCGCTCGATGCCGATATCGTTGAGGTAATCCAGCTCGCGGTCAAAAATCATGTCGGGGATATAGCCGATCATCCGGTGGCCGCGCAGATCGGCCAGTGTCTCGATCGGCGGATGACCGCGCAGATACCGGCGCGAGGCCACCATGTGCAGCTTGTAATCGGTGATCTTCTGCACCAGCAGATGCCCCGCCGTGGGGGCGCTGACGGTGACCGCCATATCCGCCTCGCGCCGCGACAGGTTGATGATGCGCGGCAGGGCAAGGATCTGGATATCAAGCTCGGGGTTCTCGTCGCTGATCTGGGCACAGACCTGGGGCAGCAGGTAATTGGCGCTGCCATCGGGGGCGCCGATACGGATCTGGCCGGTCAGCCCCTCGGTGGTGCCGGCCAGCGCCTCGGAGGCGCTGCGCATCGCCGCCTCGGCCTGTTCGCCATGCGACAGCAGCCGCTCGCCGGCGGCGGTCAGCGTGTAACCCTGTGGCGATTTGGCAAACAACGGCGTGTCATAGGCGGATTCCAGACGGGCGATGCGGCGCCCCACGGTGGCCGGATCGAGCTTCAGCTGGCGCCCTGCGCCCGACAGGCTCTCCTCGCGCGCGACCGCCAGAAACACCTTCATATCGTCCCAATGTGGTTCCATCCCCATCCCCGCTACTGCATTCTTGCAAAACGCCTTTGAAATCTTGCCTCTTTTCTCGGGATTTCTGCAAGCCTAAAGTGCCGCCAGCCAATCGGAGGAGATCCCATGCAGGAACTGACCCACTATATCAACGGCGAACATGTCAAAGGCACCTCGGGCCGCTTTGCCGATGTCTTCAACCCCGCCACCGGCGACGTGCAGGCCAAGTGCCCGCTCGCCTCGACCGAGGAAATGGCCCGCGCGGTGGAAATCGCCGCCGCAGCCCAGCCCGCCTGGGCTGCCGTCAACCCGCAGCGCCGTGCGCGGGTGATGATGAAATTCGTCGATCTGCTGAACCGCGACATGGACAAGCTGGCCGAGGCGCTGAGCCGCGAGCATGGCAAGACCCTGCCCGACGCCGCCGGCGACGTGCAGCGCGGGCTGGAAGTGGTGGAATACTGCATCGGCGCCCCGCATCTGCTGAAGGGCGAATTCACCGACAGCGCCGGCCCCGGCATCGACATGTACTCGATGCGCCAGCCGCTGGGCGTCACCGCCGGCATCACGCCATTCAACTTCCCCGCCATGATCCCGATGTGGATGTTCGCGCCCGCCATCGCCTGCGGCAACGCCTTTATCCTGAAGCCGTCCGAGCGTGATCCCTCGGTGCCGCTGATGCTGGCCGAACTGATGGAAGAGGCCGGACTGCCCAAGGGCATCCTGCAGGTCGTCAACGGTGACAAGGAAGCGGTCGACGCGATCCTGTACAATCCGGTGATCCAGTCGGTCGGCTTTGTCGGCTCGACCCCGATTGCGGAATACATCTATGGCACCGGCTGCGCCCAGGGCAAGCGCGTGCAGTGTTTCGGCGGCGCCAAGAACCACATGATCATCATGCCCGACGCCGATATGGACCAGGCCGCCGATGCGCTGGTGGGTGCCGGTTACGGTGCTGCGGGCGAACGCTGCATGGCCATTTCGGTTGCCGTGCCGGTGGGCGACGACACCGCCGACCGCCTGATCGAGAAACTGGTCCCCCGGATCGAGAAACTGAAGGTCGGCCCCTATACCGCCGGCAAGGATGTCGATTACGGCCCCGTTGTCACCGCCGCCGCCAAGGAGAACATCCTGCGTCTGGTGAACTCGGGCGTGGAACAGGGCGCCAAGCTGGTGGTCGATGGCCGCGATTTCAGCCTGCAGGGCTACGAAGACGGCTTCTTTGTCGGCCCGCATCTCTTTGACCATGTCACCCCCGACATGGACATCTACAAGAAAGAGATCTTTGGCCCGGTCCTGTCCACCGTGCGCGCCAAGACCTATGAAGAGGCCCTTGGCCTGGCCATGGACCACGAATACGGCAACGGCACCGCGATCTTTACCCGCGACGGCGACGCCGCGCGCGATTTCGCCAACCGGATCAACATCGGCATGGTCGGCGTGAACGTGCCGATCCCGGTGCCGCTGGCCTATCACACCTTTGGCGGCTGGAAGAAATCCGCCTTTGGCGACCTGAACCAGCACGGCCCCGACGCGTTCAAGTTCTATACCCGGACCAAGACCGTCACCGCCCGCTGGCCCTCGGGCATCAAGGAAGGCGGCGAATTCTCCATCCCCGTGATGGAATAATCGCCAGGAAAACAGGCGCCCCGGTCCGCAAGGTCCGGGGCGTTTTTCTTTGCAGGCCGCCTACCAGGCCAGCGTCCGCATATTGTCGCGGAACAGCCAGCTTTCGACGACCGGCCAGCTGCCCATGGTCACCCCGTCGATGTAATCCGCCTGCGTCAGCCCCGCCGCCTTGGAACAGGCTCCGCACATCAACACGGTGCCGCCATCGGCGATAAAGGCGGAGAGCATGTCCTGGATCGTCGCCCCCTGCCCGGCCATCAGCCCGTGGATATGGCTGGGCCGCTTCTTGTCGGCCAGATAGACCGCCCGCACATTCAGCCAGATCGCGGTGTCATAGCCACTCTTCAGCGCCCGCTGATGGGCAAACATGATCGCCTTGCCGGCCGCCCAGGTGTCATCGGTCGTAAGGGTGATGAAGAGACCCGGCTTGTCCTCTCCGGCCTGCGAGGGCTCAGGCGCGACCAGCGCAAGGCCGGTCAGCATCAGCGCGGCGCAAAACGCCAGAACGAAACGTTTCATGGGGGAACTCCTGTGATTGTACGCCGCCAGGCTAGAACACATTCAGATTTCGGAACTTGACCTCAATCAAACCTTCCCGCGCAGGAGGGTTGCACCCTTCCGCTCGCAGTCGATGACAAAGGCGTGACCGCGCCATTTCCGATACGTTTTGATACAGCTTTCCCCCTTTTCCCCCGCGCCGATTGCGGCAATATGCCGTGAGGCAAATCAGGCAGGAAAACCGGAGCCCATATATGTCCACCACCCGCATGACCCGCCGCGCAACCCTTCTCGGCGCCGCCGCGACACTGGCCGCGCCGGCGCTGGCACGCGCGCAGTCCACCGACGCCTTCCCGCAAGCCGAGACCGCGATCCGCGATCAGGTGCCGGTACGGCGCAACATCTCCTCTTTCTTGCAGCAGAACTGGCAGGACCATTTCGAGACTCTGGGCGTGGGCTGTCTGCTGGCCGACATCAGCAGCCGCGCGGTGCACTACTGGGGCGCCGATGGCAGCTACAAGCTCTACCCTTCCTCGGTGCCTATGACCGAGGAACTGACCCGGCGCGGCTATACCGAGGTGGTGCGCAAGACGGTCAATCCCAGCTGGACCCCCACCGCCTCGATGCGCGAGCGTGACCCGACCCTGCCGGTACGGATGGAAGGCGGCGAGGTCGGCAACCCGCTGGGCACCCGCGCCATGTATCTGACCTGGCCCGCCTATCTGGTGCATGGCACCCATGATACCCGCAAGATCGGGCGCCAAAGCTCCTCGGGCTGCATTGGCCTCTACAACCAGCATGTCGAGGAACTTTATGAACTGGTGCAGGTCGGCACCCAGGTCCGGCTGCTCTAGTTCAGCGGAAACGTCAGGCCATAGGTCAGGGTGGCATCGACCGCGTTGCCACCCCCTGGCAAAGCCTGAATGAACAGATTGCGATAGCGCATTTGCACGCCACCCAGCGGAACCATGTCGTCCACGGCGTGGTTGAACTGGTCTCCGTTGCCGGGATACCAGGCAACGCCAGCGAACAGATCGAACCCCCAATCCTGGGTCCGGTACAAGGGATACACGCCCGAGACAGCAACCGAACCGTCCCCATAGCTGTTGCGAAAAGCCCCCACGGTCAGGTCGAGACGCTGGCCTATCGCCACTTCGGTCCAGGTCAGGAACAGCCCGGGATTGACCTCTTCAAACGTCCGGGTCGCGCCGACATGATGCGAACCCAGCAGGATCGAAACCTGGTCGGGGCCGGCGGTCACATAGCTCGCCGAGAGCGCGAAAGCCATTGAAAGCATGGCTGTTTTGGCAATCTTCTGCATCGTTTGATTTCTGTCCTTTTACGGAGGTGCGCCCAAGCGGTTACTTGAGCGGTATGGTCAGACCAAAGTTCAACCGGGTGTCCGCCCCCAAGGACTCGCTAGGCACCGCACGCAAATAGGCGCTGCGATAGCGCGCCTCCAGCGCCGCGACCGGGGCCACGGCGCCAATGGAATACCGAGAGCTTTGTGCCATCTCCGCATCCCAGGCCAGCGCGCCAACAAGCGAAACCCGCAGATCGCCCGTCTCGGCGACAGGCAGGGCTGCGCTCAATGCCAATGGTCCGTTCCGGCTGCCGCTTGGCAATGCCCCCATGGTCAGATCGACCCTGTTGCCCAGAGCAGCTTCGGCCCAGATCAGTGGATCGAACCGAGCGGCGGTAGAGTGCTGACGGGCCTTGTCAGACGGGGATTGATCCGCCAGCGCCGCAGCGGACAGGCTTATGCCAGCAGAAATGACCAGGGTAAGTACCGTCGCGTGCCTCATGCCTGTCCCCTTCAACTATGGCGCGTTGAACCCCGAATTGACCGTTATGCAGTGGGTTTCAGCCCCAACTGTTCCGTTTTTTACAGGGTCGCACCGAAATTGGACAAGATTGTGGCAAAACCGGAAACAGTTCAGAGCTTGCGGATCCAGAAGGATTGCGCCCGACCCTGCCCCAGGAACGGCAGCGCCTCGACCGCATCTGGCCGGGCCCGTTGCAAGTAGTAGCCGGGCCAGAGGATGTCATAGCCGCCGGATTGGATCAGCGCATGCAGAACATATTGTTCCGCCCAGGACGGGCAGTCATAAAAGAACCGCTTGGGATATTCATAGGGCAGGAACACGTCGTGCACATGAATGACCACGCCCGGCGCCAGCGCCGGGATGATGCGGCAGAACAGATGCGCCACATCGTTGCTCATCCGTACCTGATGGCTTGAATCGATGAACAGAACATCGTCGGCCTCAAGCGCGGCAAACACTGCCGGATCGACCTCTTCCAGCCGAGCCTGTTCAAACCTGTCCACCACGCCCGCGATATCGGCGCGCGGCCAGGGGTCGATCGCGGTGATCTCTGTCTCCAGCCCGCCATCCAGCGCCGCCTGCCGCGTGATCCGGGTCGAGTTGCCACAGCCCACCTCGATCACCCGGCGCGGCTGATAGCGGCGGATCATCAGATACAGCGCCTCGGCATCGGGCGTGTCGTAATAGCCGTTGCCGCTGCGATATCCGGTCTGGTTGCGCGCCGGATCGTGCAGCGCCGCCAGCGCCTCGCCATGTTGGGCATATTCCTCGACCAGCGGTGCCAGATCGAAGGTGCGCATCCCGGGGCTGAGCGCATAGGCCGGCGCCTCCAGCCCGCCGCGCGCCTCGAAATCGGCCAGCCGGGCCTGTTCCGCCTGCGTCTCGCGCGCATCACTTAGCGCCACACCCCAGCGTGAGAGCACCGCATTGACCCGTGGAAATCTGCGTTTCTTCATCCCGCCGCCCCGCTCTGACTGTCTGTCCCGGCCCGTTCCTTACCCGTCCCGACGCGTCAGGCCAACGCCATTCCTGCTTGGCAAAGCCATCTGTTGCCTGTTCACTGGTCCAAAACCGGCAGCGGAGGGGTCATGCAAAAGGAATTCACACTCGGGATCGAAGAGGAATATCTGCTGGTCGACCGCGACAGCCTGCAACTGGCCGAGGCGCCCGAGGCGCTGATGAGCACCTGTCAGGCGGATTTCGAAGGCCAGGTCAGCCCGGAGTTCCTGCAATGCCAGATCGAGGTCGGCACCCGCCCCCATGCCACCATCGCCGCCGCGCGCGAGGATCTGAAACGGCTGCGCGCCGGTGTCTCGCAACGGGCGGCCGAACATAACCTGACCCCGATCGCGGTCTCCTGCCACCCGTTCGCCAGCTGGAAGGACCAGCACCACACCCGCAAGGAACGCTATGACGCGCTGCAACATGCGTTGGGCGGGGTGGCGCGGCGGATGCTGATCTGCGGCATGCATGTGCATATCGGGGTCGAGGACAAGGCGCTGCGCGCCGATCTGATGCCCCAGCTCAGCTATTTCCTGCCGCATATGCTGGCGCTGTCGGCTTCCTCGCCCTTCTGGAATGGCGAGGATACCGGCCTGTCTTCCTACCGGCTGACCATCTTCGACAACCTGCCGCGCACCGGCCTGCCGCCTTCGTTTTCGAGCTGGGCCGAATATGAACGCACCACCGGCATTCTGGTGGAACTGGGCGTGATCGAGGACACCACCAAGATCTGGTGGGATCTGCGCCCCTCGCACCGGTTCCCGACGCTGGAAACCCGGATCATGGATGTGCAGCCGCGGTTGGAGCACGCGCTGTCGCTCGCGGCGATGAACCAGGCGCTGATGCGGATGCTGTGCCGGATGAAGGCGCGCAACCTGCGCTGGCGCCATTACGACCGGTTCCTGGTCGGCGAGAACCGCTGGCGTGCGCAGCGCTATGGCGTAGGCGAAGGGCTGATCGACTTCGGCGACCGCTCGCTCAAGCCGATGACGGTGCTGATGGACGAGCTGATGGGGATGCTGTCGGAAGATGCCGAGGCACTCGGCACCCTGCCCGAGATCGCCCGCCTGCGCCAGATCGCCGAACACGGCAACTCGGCCACCCGCCAGCGCAGGGTCCATGCCGAGGCGCTGGCCCGGGGCGAGGATGCCGGACGCGCCGTGGTGCGCCACCTGATCGAGGAGTTCCACGCCGATCTGTAAGGGAAGGAGCCGCCCATTCGGGTTTCGAAACGGCGGCTCCGGACTTAAACCTTTGGCATCACTTCACGCTTCGACGTCGATGAAGAAGCCGGCATCGGACGCGATACTCCAACATTCTCCGGCATAGTAGTCGAATTCTGCTTCTTTGGTCCAAAAATCGATCCACGCCTGATCTTTTTGAGCTATCGTTGTCGCAGCCTTAATACCGGTACAGGCAGTTGTCCCTGTGAGATGACGTATTTCGAACTTGTTGGTCCAGATCGGGTTCCCGAAACCATCTTTCGGCAGTTCCGTGACGATGCTTGGTACAATCGTTTTAGGGTGGTATTTCACATTAGCTCGGAACCCGTCATTGTCTGCTCGTTGAGTTCCCAATCCGATCCCGGAGTCGAAACCGAAGCGCTCGAAATAGTAGAGCGCTTTGGAGGACTCGATTTCCAGGTTTGGATAGGACAGCACTGACGAGCCAAAACCGGCCTCAAGTTTGAGGCCCGCAAAGGCGAAATCCCACAGATCGGTGCCGAGTTGATCCACAACAATCGCGATGCCTGGATTGTCTCCCAGAGCCACCGCGTCTTCGCTTGGCGTATAGAGCGTCGCACTTGTTGAGGTAAACTGACCCGCAGCGGTAACCGGTACGGGGAGCGTAGCGGCGGCATGGGTAATAATCGTTGGATTATCCCGGTTGTAGAAATGGATCGAGAACCGGAGGTTTGACGGCAGCTCGCCAATTCCGTAGATCGTCAACGTCAACTCCCGCTCTGAAAATCGACGCAGGTTGTTCTTTCCATAAAACACCTGACGAATTCCCGAGTAATCGTTACCGGTTTGCCCGGTGGACTTTACCCGCATCGCGTATTTGGGCTTGAACGATTGGTTGTTGCTCAGGAGATGATCAACATCTTCGCGGGTTGCCGTAAGAGTGTCGCCGGAACACCACAGCTGCCACCGCTCGGCAACAGGTGTGCCGTTGGCGGTCACATCAGTGAAACTGTCGCCGCGCGCCCAAAGGTCAAATGTGGGGTTATCGAGCAGGTTCTCCCTTGTTGTCAGGACATTCGAAGGGATTTGCGTTCTTGAAAGGAAGTAAAGTTGCCCGACACAGGGCGAGTAGACGTCGTTATTGATCTCATAGATGCTCTCTCCCGCCCGCAGATGGGCAACGATACTGTCCGTTGTGTCGACATGGAACATCATGCCCACGGCGCGGGTGGGCAGACGGGCGGCAACCCTCGGCACTTTGTTTGCAAAGATACCCTTGTTGGCAAACAGATCCTGCGCATTTTGCGTATAGCTCAGCATCGCCTGCTCACGCGGTATGTCGTATTTAACCCAGTTTTCCCGCCCGAAAGTATACAGGGTGATTTCATCTCCGAAGGAGACCAGATGCGGAGGCGACCCGACGCTTTTGTTCGGAGCATAACCTTCGTTGAGTATTCCGCTATCTCTCGGCATGGTCAGGGCCGTCGTTCCCACACTGGTCATGTCGGTCGATGTGGCGGCCAGATAGTTCGGATATCCCGATCCCCTTATATAGAGAACATAATCATCTGACTGGGGAACCCGCGCGATCGTCAGCTCTGATGCGACAAAATCCGTGGCCACCTGCCCCTGGTCGTTGATAAACTGTGTGGTCGCCATGTCGAAGACCGTATGTGTGCTCCATGTCGCCCCCTTGTCCGCGGTGGTAAAGGCAAAGGCCGAGCCGCCATGATAGGTATAGAAAACCGCGCCGTTGTCATCATGCCCACCGGCATTTGCATCGTAGCGGTGCGTGATCCCGAACAGAAAATGGCTGCTGTTCGTGGAAATGTCAGGGGTTTGCTGAAGCCAGGATGCTCCATGATCATCTGAATAAATCAGCTTCAGGCTGCGTTGGTTCGACGCGTTCTCGGTGTTCACGATCACCATCAGGCGGCCGTTCAGGTAGATGCCGCTGGTGGCCAGAATCTTGAGGTTCTGATCGCCCGGAAAAATCGTTCGCCGACCTTGCCAGCTGCAACCGCTATCGTCGGAGAACTCTGCCGTCACACTCATCCCGAAACTCGGTTGATGCGATCGCGCCTCCGAAAAAACGCGCCATAGCCGCTCTTCGCTGGGATCATAGAGCAAGGGCCCCGGATGAACATCAATCGTTACCGGATCATATGATTTGACAATCGATCCTTGCAGCGGGTGGAAACGGGGTTCGGTATCAGCATGTAGAACAGACATGAATGACCTCTGAAAGCATAATATTTAGGTTGACTTGGACAAGTATTTTTATCGCTTAGGTTGATAGGATAAGCAACGAAATATTCAAGCTAAGCGAGCAGCCGGACACCAGCCGAGGTCATCAATCGCAGCCGGGCCGCAAACCGGCCCAACAATCTATCTTTGTCACGCACATTGTGACGATCCAAACCCAGCCCCCTGGCTTTGCGATAGGGCAAAGTGCAATCCAGCTTGCGTCGTTGAGGTTGACGATTTTCATCAACGGTCCACTGCTCTGCCGGCCGCAAGCACAGGTCGTGCTTTGCATTTCTGCAAGGGGTGTTTGCGGCATTGGCGCTTGATCGGACAGGGGCGCGGCGGTAAGAAATAAACAACTGTTCATTTCTGCTGTCCGCCGATGGAGGAGACGTCATGGATTTTGCACTGACCGAGGAACAGACCGCGATTTTCGACATGGCCCACGCATTCGGCCAGGACAATATCGCGCCTTATGCCCGGCAATGGGAGGCCGAGGGCACCATTCCCAAGGACCTGTGGCCGCAGGTGGGCGAGCTGGGTTTTGGCGGGCTTTACGTGTCCGAGGAGGCCGGCGGCGCGGGCCTGAGCCGGCTGGATGCCACCCTGGTATTCGAGGCGCTGAGCATGGCCTGCCCTTCGGTCGCGGCCTTCCTGTCGATCCACAACATGTGCGCCAAGATGCTGGACAATTTCGCCAGCGACGAGCTGAAGACGCGGGTGATGCCCGATGTGCTGTCGCTCAATACGGTGCTGAGCTATTGCCTGACCGAACCCGGCTCGGGCTCGGACGCGGCGGCACTGAAGACGCGGGCAGAGAAGAGCAACGAGGGCTATGTGCTCAACGGCACCAAGGCGTTCATCTCGGGCGGTGGCTATTCCGATGCCTATGTCTGCATGGTGCGCACCGGCGAGGACGGGCCCAAGGGCATCTCGACCGTCTATGTCGAGGACGGCACGCCGGGCCTGAGCTTTGGCGCGCTGGAGGACAAGATGGGCTGGAAGAGCCAGCCCACCGCGCAGGTGCAATTCGACGATTGCAAGGTGCCCGCGGGCAACCTGGTCGGTGTCGAGGGCGACGGGTTCAAATACGCGATGATGGGGCTGGACGGCGGGCGGCTCAACATCGCCTCGTGCAGCCTGGGCGCGGCGCAGACGGCGCTGAACATGACGTTGCAATACATGGGCGAGCGCAAGGCGTTCGGCAAATCCATCGACCAGTTCCAGGCGCTGCAATTCCGGCTGGCGGATATGGAGATCGAATTGCAGGCGGCGCGCACCTTCCTGCGCCAGGCGGCGTGGAAGCTGGACAACAAGACGCCCGATGCCACCAAGTTCTGCGCCATGGCCAAGAAATTCGTGACCGAGACCGGTTCCAAAGTGGTGGATCAGTGTCTGCAACTGCATGGCGGCTACGGCTATCTTGCCGATTACGGCATCGAAAAGCTGGTCCGCGATCTGCGGGTGCACCAGATCCTGGAAGGCACCAACGAGATCATGCGGGTGATTGTCGCCCGTCACATGCTGGCCAACCGCTGAGGATCAGATGGCAGATATCGACATCCGGGTCACGGGGCGCGCCGGGCGGATCACCCTGACCCGCCCGCAGGCGCTGAACGCGATGAGCTATGACATGTGCATGGCGATCGACGCGGCGCTGAGGAACTGGCGCGAGGACGACGACGTTGCGCTGGTGATCATCGACGCGGAGGGCGACAAGGCGTTCTGTGCCGGCGGCGATATCGCCGAGCTGTATGACACCGGCACCAAGGGCAATTACGACTACGGGCGCACCTTTTGGCGCGACGAATATCGCATGAATGCGATGATCTTCGAGTATCCCAAGCCGGTGGTCAGCTTCATGCAGGGGTTCACCATGGGCGGCGGTGTCGGCATCGGCTGTCACGGCTCGCACCGGGTGGTGGGCGAAAGCAGCAAGATTGCGATGCCCGAATGCGGCATCGGGCTGGTTCCGGATGTGGGCGGCACGCTGATGCTGGCGCTGGCGCCGGGGCGGCTGGGCGAATACCTGGGCACCACCGCCGGGCGGATGGGGCCGGATGACGCCATTTTTGCCGGTTTTGCGGATATCTATATCCCGCAAGGTGACTGGGCCGGGCTGATCGAGATGTTGGAGGCCTCGGGCGATCCGGCGCTGCTGGCGCCGCATGCACAGACCCCGCCGCCGGGCGAGTTGCGTGCCATGCAGGCTGAGATCGACCGCCATTTCGGCGGCGAGACGCTGGGGGATATCCTGACATCGCTCAAGGGCGATGGCGGAGAATTTTCGTCGAAAATTCTCGCGAGCCTCAGGCGGAATTCGCCACTTTCGATGGCCTGCACGGTGGAGATGCTGCATCGGCTGCGCGGTGCGACGCTCAGCATCCGCAAGGCGCTGGAGCTGGAATACCGCTTCACCTATCGTGCGATGGACAAGGGCGATTTCCTGGAAGGGATCCGCGCCCAGATCATCGACAAGGACCGCAATCCGCGCTGGCAATATGCCGATCTGACGGTGCCCGCAGTGGCGGTATCGGCCATGTTGCAGCCGCTGGGCGCCGAGGCGCTGACATTCGAGGAGGAAGAGGCATGAAAATCGGGTTCATCGGTCTGGGCAATATGGGGGCGCCGATGGCGTCCAACCTGGCCAAGGCCGGTCACGAGGTGACCGGCTTTGACATGGCACCGGTCGAGGTGGCGGGCGTGACCCGCGCGGCCAGCGCGGCAGAGGCCGCGCGTGGCGCCGATGTGGTGGTGACCATGTTGCCCAACGGCCAGATCCTGCGCGCCGTTGCGGCCGAGGTGATCCCGGCGATGACGGCTGGCGCGGCGCTGGTCGATTGTTCGACCGTCGATGTGGACAGCGCCCGCGCGGTGGCGGCGGATGCCGAGGCGGCCGGGCTGCTGGCGGTCGACGCGCCGGTCTCGGGCGGGATCGGTGGCGCGGCAGCCGGCACGCTGACCTTCATGGCGGGCGGCTCGGACGCGGCGTTCGAGAAGGCCAAGCCGCTTTTCGACATCATGGGCCAGAAGGCCGTGCATTGCGGCGCTGCGGGCGCCGGACAGGCGGCAAAGATCTGCAACAACATGATCCTGGGCGTCACCATGATCGCCACTTGTGAGGCCTTTGCGCTGGCCGACAAGCTGGGGCTGGACCGGCAGAAGATGTTCGACGTGGTCTCGACCTCGTCGGGCTATAGCTGGACGATGAACGCCTATTGCCCGGCGCCGGGTGTGGGGCCGCAATCGCCCGCCGACAACGGATACAAGCCCGGGTTCGCCGCCGAACTGATGCTGAAGGATCTGCGGCTGAGCCAGCAGGCCGCCGGCAGCGCCGATGCGGATACGCCGATGGGCCAGCTGGCCGAGGCGCTTTATGCCCAATTCGTCGAAAACGAGGGGGGCAAGGGCATGGATTTCAGCGCCATGCTGCCCCGGTTCGAGAAACGCACACGGGGATAAGGGGCGCCGCCCCTCTTGGCCTGCGGCCAATTCACCCCGGGAGTATTTCTCACCAGAAAGAAGCCGGACCCGTCGGCACCCCTGCCGGCGGGTTTTCGCGTATCGATTTGCACAAAACCTGTTTTGACCTCATCTATTTCCCAGATCCGGCCAGTCGCCGGACGCAATCGGAAGGTAAGCGCATGAAACGGATACTCCCGGGATTGCTTGTCCTGAGCCTGGCCCTGTCAGCCGCACCGGTGCTGGCCGGGAATGGCAATGGGAACGGCAAGGGCGCCCAGAAGGGCGAGAACAAGGTCAAGGTGACCCGCTCGGCCAACCCGGCCAACGCGGTGCACTGTCCGCCGGGCCTGGCCAAGAAGGCGGTGCCCTGTGTGCCGCCCGGACAGGTGAAGGCGCGCTATGGCATCGGCGACCGTATCGAACGCGACTATTTCTGGATCGACGATCCCTATCGCTATGGGTTGAAGCAGACCGGCTATTACGTGCGGGCGGGCGATTATGTCTATCAGGTCGACCGCGACACCCATAAGGTGCTGAACCTGATCGGCGCGGTGGCCGACATCCTGAACTGAGTTTCACGAGCGTATATAGGCCCGACCCGAATCCGGGTCGGGACGATAATCCCAGGCGGTGCCATTGCGCTGCATGGCGGCGTTGACCACCTGTTTGAGGGGCAGACGCTCCCAGACCTCGCGCGCGATCCGCTCCAGATCGAAACTGCCGCCGGTGATCACCCGGTCAAGCCGCGCCTCGGTTTCGGCAAGGTCCGGCTCTCCGGCCCGGTTGTGCCATTCCCCCGGATCCCGGGCCAGATTGTAGAGCTGCGGCGCCGAACCGTGGCAGTAGTGATATTTCCAGTCCCCCAGCCGCACCATGAAACTGGGCCGCATGATGCCCTCGCCATGGTATTCCGAGACGATGGGCACGGTGTCCAGCTCCTGCCCCCGCACCGCGCCCAGCAAGGACCGCCCCTCTAGCGGTGCCACCGGTGTCTGACCGGACAATTCGATCAGTGTGGCGGGCAGGTCCAGCAGCGACACCGGCGTGTCGACCCGGCCGGGCGCGGCGCCCGGCAGGTCGATGATCAGCGGGATGCGCGCCGACCATTCATAGAGGCTGCGTTTCTGGATCAGCCCCTTTTCGCCCAGCATCTCGCCATGATCCGAGGTTACGATGATCACCGTCTCGTCGCGCTGGCCGGTCTCGTCGAGAACCTCGAGCAGCGCACCGATCTTGTCATCGACATAATGGGCCAGCGCCGCAAAGCCGCGTCGCATGGCGATCAGGTTCCGGGGGTCGCGGACCTCGTGGCCGCGCTGATGCAGGCCATGCCAGCGCCGCAGCGCGTGATCGAACTCGGAATAGCGCGCGTCCATGTCAGCGGGATAGTCCGGCAGCGGGATATCGGCGTCCTTGTACATCTCCCAATAAGGGCGCGGCACCACGTAGGGTGGATGCGGGTTGGTAAAGGACACGGTCAGCATCCAGGGCGTGTCCGGGGCGTGGCGCAGGTATTCCAGCGCCCGAAACTGGGTTTCCTCGTCGTATTGCAGCTCTTTCGACCAGCCGGGGCCGATATTCTCGGCCAGGTATTGCGGCGTGAAGTCAAAGGCCTGGAACGAGGCGTCCCCGTCAGGCGGCAGCGGATAGGACCACAGGAACCCCGAGGGGTAGATATCGGGATTGAGACGCCGCTGAAAACCGTGCAACTGGTCGGCGCCGATGAAATGCATCTTGCCCGACAGCACCGTTTCATAGCCCGCATTGGTCAGGTAATGGGCAAAGGTGGGAAGGAAACTGTGATAGGGATCGCCGTTGTCGTAGCAACCGGTGGTCGAAGTATACAGCCCGGTCATGAAACAGGATCGGGCCGGCACACAGATCGGGCTGGGCGTATAGGCGTTGGTGAACTGCACCGCGCGCCCGGCCAGCCGGGTCAGATGGCGGGTGCGGGCACCGGTGCCACCGCAGGCCTCGAGCATGAAGGGCGTCATCTGATCGGCCATGATCAGCAGGATGTTGGGACGTGTCCGTACTGCCATCGGGCGCCCTTTCACATCGGGAATGCGCATAACCGGAATGGTGCACCACGGGGGGCGGCGTCAGCAAGGAGATTTGCAGACCGCTCCGCTGCTTACCAGGGGTTCTTGGGCCCGCGATCCTCGGACAGGCTGTCCTGGTGGGCGGTGACAAGATCCTCGATCGCGTCGGCCAGGTGGATGCGGTCGATATTGTAATCACCCCGCGCCACCCGGATGCGATGGGCGCGCAACAGCACATCGGCATGGGTGCAGCCCACCGGCGGCTCGAACCGATAGCTCGCCAGTTCGATCAACAGGCCCAGCGGATCCTTGAAATAGATCGAATCCATGAAGCCCCGGTCGCGCGGGCCGGAATGGTCGATGCCGCGCTCGTCCAGCCGCTCGACCGCCTGCCAGAAGGTCGCCTGTGACACGTTGAAGGCGATGTGATGCACGCAGCCCGGATCGGTGGGCGTGCGGTCAGGCGTGCCCTTGCGGGTTTCGTTGGTGAACACGGTGATCAAGCGCCCGTCGCCCGGGTCGAAATAGACATGCCCCTCGTCCGGGTTGTCGAGATTGGGCTGGTCAAAGACAAAGGGCATGCCCAGCACCCCCTCCCAGAAGTCGATGGTGCTCTGCCGGTCGGCGCCGGTCAGGGTGATGTGATGCACGCCCTGGGTCTGCAACTTGCGCATGTCTCTCCTCCTCTGATCCCCGATCACAGCATAGCGCGATGGCGGCCTGTCTCAATTGCCGGGCGTTGCGTTTCCCCAAAGTGCCTCGACCATCTGCCGGGTGGCGTCGTCGGCGGGAAAGAACATCTCGATCCTGAGTTCGGACATGGCGATATCGCCGGTGGCGCCGAACTGGGTGATGGTGGTGAAGAAGGACAGCACCGCCTCGCCCAGCCGGTAGCGGGCCGGGATTACGGCGGGCATCGGGGCATCGGCGGCGCCCGGCTGCCGCGCGACCCGTTCCGCCAACCGGGCCACCGCCTGTTCCAGCACCGGGTCGCGGCCGAAATGGGCCAGTTCGGTGCGCAGGCGCGTCAGGCTCAGCCGCTCGACCTCGTCCCGGTTTTCCAGCGCCGCCGCCAGTGCCGGATTGTCCAGCAGTGCGTCGATCAGGCCGTCCCCCGCCCCCAGCCCGGTGGCGGCGAACATCGCCCGGGCGGGGCGGTTCATCGTCTTGAGGCGCCAGTGCCGGTCGACCGCCATTGCCGGATAGGGCGCGTGCCGGGAGAGCATCCAGTCGACTGCCTGTGTCAGCGGCGCCATTTCGGGCGCATCCCCGTTCCGGCTGTGATAGGCAGGCGCCAGCCCCGCCGAGGTGAGCCAGCGGTTGCGGGCGCCGCCGGGCACCTCCAACTCGTCACAGAGCCGCAGCACCATGCCCCGGCTGGGCAGAGCACGGCCGCTTTCCAGAAATGAGATATGGCGGGGCGAGACCCCTGCGGAGAGGCCCAGATCCATCTGGCTCATCCGGCGCAGCTGGCGCCATTCCCGCAGCACATCCCCGAACCTATCCACCATCCCTGCCCTCCGCTTGCCAGGTACAGCATAGGGGAAAGAGCGTGAATTTCACTTACCCCTCAGGTAATTGTTTTGCCGCACCGTGCAGTGGCAGGCTGGCCCCAGCATCAGAAATGGAGAGTTCAGATGACCCATGATCGCGCCACCCGCCTGCTATCGCTTGCCGCTGTTGTCAGCGCGCTGTTCGGGCTGGCCATGTTCGCCACCATCGCGCTGGATCAGCGCGCGCCCTTGGAATTCTTCCTGGACCTTGCGATCCTGCCGCTGGACGGGGCGGACCGATTGGACAGCGCCGCCGTTCGGCTGATGACCGCGATCAGCGGCGGTTTGCTGGTCGGGCTGGGCGTGATGATCTGGCAGGTGGTGCGCGACGTCTATGCCCGCGACCCCGAGACCGGCGCGCGGATCATCCTGCGCGGGGTGCTGGCCTGGTTCGTGATCGACAGCGCCGGATCGGTTCTGGCCGGGGCCGCGTTCAACGTGGTGATGAACAGCGGGTTTCTGGCGCTGTTCCTGCTGCCGCTGCTTTTGGCGCGGCAGGCGCGGGCGCATCCTGCCTGAGTGCACCCGGGGTAGCGGCGGTCACTCCGCCGCCACCCGTTCGGGGTTCAGCATCGGTTTCAGGTAGCGCCCGGTATGGCTGCGCTCGCTTGCGGCCACATCCTCGGGCGTGCCCTCGGCCACGATCATGCCGCCACCATCGCCGCCTTCGGGGCCGATGTCGATGATCCAGTCGGCGGTTTTCACCACGTCCAGATTGTGTTCGATCACCACCACCGTGTTGCCCTGTTCGACCAGCTCATGCAGCACTTCGAGCAGTTTGCGCACATCCTCGAAATGCAGGCCTGTGGTGGGTTCATCGAGAATATAGAGCGTGCGGCCCGTCGAGCGGCGGCTGAGTTCCTTGCTGAGCTTCACCCGCTGCGCCTCGCCGCCCGAAAGCGTCGTGGCCTGCTGGCCGACCTTGATATAGCCGAGACCGACGCGCGACAGCGCATCCATCTTTTCACGGATCGACGGCACCGCCTTGAAGAACTCCTGCGCGTCTTCCACAGTCATATCAAGCACATCGGCGATGCTCTTCCCTTTGAACTTCACCTCCAGCGTCTCGCGGTTATAGCGCGCGCCCTTGCAGGTTTCGCAGGTGACATAGACGTCGGGCAGAAAATGCATCTCGATCTTGATGACACCGTCGCCCTGGCAGGCCTCGCAACGGCCACCCTTGACGTTGAAGCTGAACCGTCCCGGCTTGTAGCCGCGCGTCTTGGCCTCGGGCAAGCCCGCAAACCAGTCGCGGATCGGGGTGAACGCGCCGGTATAGGTGGCGGGGTTTGACCGCGGGGTGCGCCCGATCGGGCGCTGGTCGATATCGATCACCTTGTCGAGGAATTCCAGCCCCTTGATCGTCTCGCAGGGTGCGGGCGTCTGGCGGGCGCCGTTGAGGCGCATGCTGGCGGTCTTGAACAGGGTTTCGATGGTCAGCGTCGACTTGCCGCCGCCCGACACACCGGTGACGCAGACGAATTTGCCCAGCGGGAAATCGGCGGTGACCTCGCGCAGGTTGTTGCCGGTGGCCTTGACCACCGTCAGCTTTTTGCCATTGCCGTGGCGGCGTTCGGCAGGGACTGAAATCTCGCGACTGCCTGACAGGTATTGCCCGGTGACCGAGGCCGCATCGGCGGCGATCTGGGCGGGCGTGCCGTGGCTGACCACCTGCCCGCCATGGACACCCGCACCGGGGCCGATATCAAAGACGTAATCCGCCTCGCGGATCGCTTCCTCGTCATGTTCGACCACGATCACCGTGTTGCCCTGATCGCGCAGGTTCTTGAGCGTGGTCAGCAGGCGGTCGTTGTCGCGCTGGTGCAAGCCGATCGAGGGTTCGTCGAGCACATAGAGCACGCCGGTCAGGCCCGAGCCGATCTGACTGGCCAGGCGGATGCGCTGGCTTTCGCCGCCCGACAGCGTTCCACTTGAACGTGAGAGCGTAAGATATTCCAATCCCACGTTATTCAGGAAACCCAACCGCTCGCGGATTTCCTTGAAGATGGCCTGGGCGATCTCGGTTTTCTGTTTGCTCAGCGAAGCTGGTGCGGCCTCGGCCCAGGCCAGCGCCTCGCGGATCGACATCTGTACCACCTGACCCACATGCAGGCCCGCGATCTTGACCGCCAGCGCCTCGGGCTTCAGCCGGAACCCGCCACAGGCCCCGCAGGGGCGGTTGTTCTGATACTGCTCGAACTCCTCGCGGATCCAGTTGCTGTCGGTCTCGCGATAGCGGCGTTCCATGTTGGGGATGACGCCTTCGAAACTGCGGGTGACCTGATAGACGCGGCCACCCTCGTCATAGCGGAACGGGATTTCCTCGTCGCCCGAACCGCGCAGGAACACCTGTTGCACCTTCTCGGGCAGATCCTTCCACGGGGTGTTCTTGTCGAACTGGTAATGGCGGGCGATCGCCTCAATGGTTTGCAGGAAATAGGGCGACTTGCCCTTGCGCCAGGGTGCAAGGGCACCGTCATAGACCTTGAGGCTCTGATCGGGGACCACGAGGCGTTCGTCAAAAAACAGCTCGACCCCCAGGCCGTCGCATTTCGGGCAGGCGCCATAGGGGGCGTTGAACGAGAAGAGGCGCGGTTCGATCTCGGGGATGGTGAAGCCCGAGACCGGACAGGCAAAGTTTTCCGAAAATGTGATGCGCAACGGCTCTTCGGTCTCTTGCGAGCCCTCCTCGCCGGGCGAAGAGGCCCCGCCCGGGGCCGAGGAGCCGTCCCGTGGCGCGGTCTCCAGGATCGCGATGCCCGAGGCCAGATCCAAAGCGGTGCGCAGGCTGTCGGCCAACCGGGTTTCAAGCCCCTCGCGCACCACGATGCGGTCCACCACCACGTCGATGTCATGGCGAAACTTCTTGTCGAGCGTCGGCGGCTCGTCCAGTTCATAGAACTGGCCATCCACCTTGACCCGCTGAAAGCCCTGCTTGCGCAGCTCCAGGAATTCCTTGCGGTATTCGCCCTTGCGGTCGCGCACGATGGGGGCCAGCAGATAGCCGCGCGTGCCCTCCTCCATCGCCATGATCCGGTCGACCATGTCCTGCACCTGCTGCGCCTCGATGGGCTGGCCGGTGGCCGGGCTATAGGGCGTGCCCGCGCGCGCGAACAACAGCCGCATATAGTCATAGATCTCGGTCACCGTACCAACGGTCGAGCGCGGGTTCTTGCTGGTGGTCTTCTGCTCGATGGAAATCGCTGGGGAAAGACCGCTGATATGGTCCACATCCGGCTTTTCCATCATGTCCAGGAACTGGCGGGCATAGGCGCTGAGGCTTTCAACATAGCGCCGCTGCCCTTCGGCATAGATCGTGTCAAAGGCCAGGCTCGACTTGCCCGAGCCGGAAAGGCCGGTGATCACCACCAGCTGATCGCGCGGAATATCCACGTCGATCCCCTTGAGATTATGCTCGCGCGCGCCGCGTACCTCGATGAACTTCTGCTCAGCCATGAACTGCCCTCGGACCCAATGCCACAGAGATAGGCGAACCGCCGTGAGTCTCCAACCCGATTAATAGAACGTAAAGAGAACAAATGCAGGATGCAAAGGTTTTGGCATTGCATTCAATTCATTGAATGTTAAATTGGCGAAAACCCGCAGACACTCCGACAGGTCCGATATGTTCTTTTTCCGCAAACCCTCCCTGCCCGGCCTGAGCATCACCGAGGCGGTTGACGCCGCCGCACGCGGCGACCTGCTGGTGATCGACGTGCGCGAGGCGGGGGAACTGGCGGCCACCGGCAAGGCCGCCGGTGCCCTGCATGTCCCGCTGATGCAGCTGAGCGCGCGCGCTGACCGAAACCATCCCGAATTCGAGCCGCTGCTGGAGGGCGCCAGTCGGATCGCGGTCTATTGCGCCTCGGGCGGGCGCTCGGCCCGGGCGCGCAAGCTGCTGCTGGGCCTGGGTTACCCCGAGGTTCACAACCTGGGCGGCCTGGGCCACTGGGCCCGTGCTGGCGGCCGGATCGAACGCGCCTGACCCGCCTCAGGTCTTGCGCGCGATGGCCCAGGCGCAGATCGGAAAATCGGGATCGTTGTCCAGAGGATCGGTCTCGGGGTCATAGACCGGCGGCCAGGGCCGTTCGAGATTGCGCAGGGCCGCGTGCCGGTTGCCCCATTGCTCGGCCCGGATCTCCTCCTCGGCAAAGCCGCATTCGATCAGGAAATTCCGCAGACCCCGCGCCGACCAGCGCGAATTGTCCATCGGGGCCGCGTGAAACGGCACAAAGAACGGCACCGCCAGCCAGAAATGTCCGCCGGTCCGCAGCATTTCGAGCACGTTCAGCGTCGCCTCATAAGGCCGGTCCAGATGTTCCCAGACCTGATTGGCCAGTATCAGGTCGAATTGCTCGATCTCTCCGGCCGCGTCGCAATAGGGTCCGGCGCAGATATCGTATTCGGGATAGATAAATCGGCGATAGCTGCGGAACGGGAATTGTTGCCCCCATTTGCCCGAGATCTCGGCCACCTCCAGCCCCTCGGGGCCCAGGTCCTTGATCATCCGGCGGCTTGATCGTGCCATTGCGATCCGGTTCAGACTGGCCACGCGTCTCTCCTTGTGTCCGGGACAGGTAATCAGCCCTTGGCCACCCCGTCCAGACGCGATCGGTGGGGCCATTTGCAAAACCACCCGCAAACGACGAAATTTCCCCTTTCGGTATACGCTCCAGATCGTAATCTGCGGCCACGCGACAAGATTTTGCGTGTTATTTTCGCTTTGTAGACGAGGTTTTGAATGAAACGAATTGGACTGGCCGCATTGGCGCTATGCCTGCCCGCAACACTGGCTGCGCAGGATCAGCCCTCGGCCATATTGGTGCTGGATGGCTCTGGCTCGATGTGGGGTCAGATCGAGGGCAAGGCCAAGATCGAGATCGCCCGCGAGGTGGTGACCGGCCTGCTGGCCGACCTGCCACAGGATCAGCCGCTGGGCCTGACGGTCTATGGCCACCGGCGCAAGGGCGATTGCACCGATATCGAAACGCTGGTGGCGCCCGCGCCCGGTAACCGCGCGGCCATCGCCAGCGCGGTGGCCGGGCTGAAACCCAAGGGCAAGACACCGATGCTGGAGGCCGTGCGCCAGGCCGCCGAGGCGCTGCGCTATACCGAGGAGAAGGCCACCGTGATCCTGGTCTCGGACGGGGTCGAGACCTGTGACGCCGATCCATGCGCCACTGCTGCCGCGCTCGAGGCGGCGGGGGTCGATTTCACCGCCCATGTGGTGGGATTCGATATCGACGACCCGCAGGCACTGGCGCAGATGCAATGCCTTGCCGACCAGACCGGCGGCACATTCCGCAGCGCCGCCAACGCTGACGAGCTGGGCGCGGCGCTGGCCGCCGCCGCCACGGTAAAGCCCGACCCGGCCCCCGGCCCCGCCCGGCTGCTCTTTGCCGCGACCGAGGCCTTTGGCAGCACCTTCCGCGAGGTCGAGGTGGTCTGGGAGGTGTTCACCGAGGATGGCGCGCAGGCGATGGATGCGACCCAGGTGATGAGCGGCGAGACCCAGCTGCCCCCCGGCACCTTTCTGGTGCGCGCCCTGCGCCTGTCCGATGAGACGGTGGAAGAGCGCCGGGTCACCCTGCAACCGGGCGGGCGTGAGGTGGTCGAGATCGCCTTTGATGAACCCCTGCCCGCCGCCACCCTGTCGGCGCCCGCCAGCGGCACCGCGGGCGGAATGGTCGAGGTCAGCTGGACCGGCCCGGATGGCGAGGGCGATTATCTGGCTGCCGGTCCCGTGGGCGCCAATGACGCCAGCTATCTGACCTTTGAATATACCGCCAAGGGCAACCCGCTGCCGCTGCGCCTGCCGGTCGAGCCGGGCGCGTATGAGATCCGTTATGTGCTGGCGGATGGAATTCAGACCCTTGCCCGCCTGCCGATCACGGTGAGCGAGCGCAGTTTCGCGCTGGACGCGCCGGGTAGCGCACCGGTGGGCAGTCTGGTGCAGGTGGAATGGTCGGGCGGCGGCTTTGACGAGGATTTCCTGACCGTGGCCAAGCTGGACGCCAGCAGCGACGGCAACGATTACCTGACCTATGCCTATGTGCGCGACGGCAACCCCGTGGGGCTGCGGATGCCATTGGCGCCGGGCCAGTACCAGCTGCGCTATGTGGTGGGTCAGGACAGTTCGGTTGCGATCAGCCAGCCCATCACGGTGAGCGACCTGAGCGTGACGCTGGAAGCGCCCGATCGGGTGGCAGCAGGCAGCATGGTCGCGGTGAGCCATACCGGCCCCGCCTATGACGGCGACTATGTCACCTTTGTCACCCCGGATGCGGGCGTGCTGGACTATCTTGGCTATGCCTATACCAGCGATGGCGCGACCGTGCAGGTACAGGCGCCCGACATGCCCGGAAGCTATGAATTGCGCTATGTTTCGACCATCTCGGGCGAGCGAATATTTGCCCGCCGCGCGGTGGTGGTGGAGTAAGAAAAACCCTCGCCCGGGGCGCCGGGCGAGGGTCAGCTTTACGTCAGAAGCAGTTGTTCTTACATGTGAATGACGCGCCCGTATGCGTCCAGAACGCTTTCGTGCATCATCTCGCTCAGCGTCGGATGCGGGAAGACCGTGTGCATCAGGTCCTCTTCGGTGGTCTCAAGCTGGCGGCCCACCACATAGCCCTGGATCATCTCGGTCACCTCGGCGCCGACCATATGGGCGCCCAGCAGCTCGCCCGTCTTGGCGTCGAAGATGGTCTTGATCATGCCCTCCACCTCGCCCAGTGCAATCGCCTTGCCGTTGCCGATGAAGGGGAAGCGGCCGACCTTGATGTCGTACCCCAGTTCCTTGGCCTTGGCCTCGGTATAGCCGACCGACGCCACCTGCGGATGACAATAGGTGCAGCCTGCGATGCTTTCGGGTTTGACCGGGTGGGCATGCTTGCCCGCGATCAGCTCGGCCACCATGACTCCCTCGTGGGAGGCCTTGTGCGCCAGCCAGGGCGCGCCGGCGATATCGCCGATGGCATACAGCCCCTCAACCCCGGTCCGGCAATAGGCATCGGTCACCACATGCGTGCGGTCGATCTTGACCCCCAGCGCCTCGAGCCCGAGGTTTTCCACGTTGCCGACGATACCGACAGCAGAGATTACGGTGTCGAATTCCAGTTTCTCGACCTTGCCGCCGGTCTCGATATGGGCAGTGACCTTTCCCTTGGCGCGGTCCAGTTGCTTGACCATGGATTTCTCCATGATCTTCATGCCTTGCTTGACAAAGCTCTTCTTGGCGAAGGCGCTGATCTCGGCATCTTCGACCGGCAGAACGCGGTCCATCACCTCGACCACGGTCGTGTCGGCGCCCAGCGTGTTGTAGAAGCTGGCGAATTCGATGCCGATGGCGCCCGAGCCGATGACCAGCAGTTTCTTGGGCATCCGCACCGGTTGCAGCGCATGCTTGTAGGTCCAGACCAGATCGCCGTCAGCCTCGAGCCCCGGCAATTCGCGCGCGCGCGCACCGGTGGCGAGGATGATGTTCTTGGCGGTCAGTTCCTGGGTGCCCTTGTCGGTCTTGACCGAAACCTTGCCCTTGGCCGGGATCGTCGCCTCGCCCATCACCACGTCGATCTTGTTCTTCTTCATCAGATGGCCGATGCCGCCCGACAGCTGCTTGGCCACCCCGCGCGAGCGTTTCACCACCGCGTCGAGGTCATAGCCGATATTGTCGGCCTTCAGCCCGAATTCCTTGGCGCGCTCCATCAGGTGGAACACTTCGGACGAGCGCAGCAGCGCCTTGGTCGGGATGCAGCCCCAGTTCAGGCAGATGCCGCCCAGATGTTCGCGCTCGACCACACAGGCCTTGAGCCCCAGCTGAGCCGCGCGGATGGCGGCCACATAGCCCCCCGGCCCGGCGCCGATTACGATCACGTCATAGGATTGTGCAGCCATGTTCTTCCCTCGGCCAGACCCGTTCTAAAAACTAGTTTACCATTAAACTAATTTCTCACGCACATCAACAGCCCTGCGCCGCGACAAAAGTGACGCGCCGGCAGCGGCGTTACGTCCGCCATGCCAGCCTATACCGGCAACGGTCTTTGCGCTAGAACCGAGGGCAGCAGCGGCGATGTGGAGAACCGACGTGATGAAAACGCTCAAGGACCTGTTTCTGGCACTGCTCAATGCCACGCTGATCCTGGTGGCGCTGTGCCTGTTTCTGGGCTGGCGGATGATGGCGACGGTGGACACGGTCAGCGACCGCGTGACCGCCAGCATCGCCGAGCTGACCCCTCTGCGCGACGAGATTGCCGGGGTGCGCGCCGAACTGTCCGGCCTGCGGGCCGATCTGGCCGCCGCGCCGGGCACGGCTGCCAGCGCCCGGTTGCAGAACCGCCTTGATGGGTTGGAAGCGCGACTGGACGGGATGCAGGCCCGGATGGCCAGCCTGGCCACCCTGCCCGATCAGCTGCTCGACCGCGCCTTTGAAACCGCCGCAGACCGGATGGCGCGCGGCGTCGCCGAGCTTCGCGGCTGTCAGCCGGCACCGGGCGGAACCTAGAGCCTAGAGCCTAGCCCGCCTTGCGCTGCAACTGCTGCACCGTCGCGCCATAGCCGCCATCCGAGACATACTCTGCCTCGCTCTGGGTGCTGGCCCGGTCAAGGGCCTGATTGCGATAGGGGAACCGTCCGAATTTGCGGATCACCTCGCGATGGGCCCGCGCATGCAGCAGGTTCGATGCGCCTGATTCGGGCATCCGCTGGCACATCAGCCGCACACAGCGTTCCTGATCGCAGAGATTTTCGGAATGCATCATCGGCAGGTAAAAGAACTGCCGCGCCGGTTCGTCGATCTTCAGGTCCCAGCCCTTGTCCACCGCGCATTTCGCGGCCATCAGCGCCGCCCTGTCGGTGGCAAAGGCCTTGCCCGAGCCGCGGAACATGTTGCGGGGGAACTGATCGGTGAGAATGATATAGGCCAGAGCACCGCTGGGATAGGTGAGCCAGAGCGAGAACCTGCCCTCTGCCGCTGCCTCCCATGTGGACTGGAACTTGTCCCTGATCCGGGCGTCCAACGCCTCGTCCTGGGCATACCATCCGGCGGGACCCACTTCGTCCAGCCAGAACTTCAATACGTCTTCGGGGCCGACCATCGGTCTGTCTCCACTCTCCTTTTGTCCCCAGGTTACTGGGGATTAAACGCCTTTTTACAATTCTGTAACAGTAACGATTTGCAACAATGCGTCATGAAGCAAGGGGAAAAATCGCCTACTTCTGCTCTTCTGCCTCCTGATCGGCCTCGAATGCCACTTCTTGCGCCATCTCGATCGCCACTGGCGAGGCGGTCGGGTACATGTAGGCCATGGAACTGGTCTCCTCGACCGGGGTCGAGGGACGCTGAGTCGCGCGATACGCGGCATAGGCGGCGGTCGCGAACATCAGCGATGCGATGAAGAAGAAGAAGCCCGGCGGGCCGAACACCCCGTCCGACATCAGCCAGCCGGTGGTGACCGGCCCGGCAATCGCCCCCAGCCCGTTGATGAACACCAGCCCGCCCGAGGCCGCCGGCATGTCGTCATAGTCGAGATAGTCGTTGGTATAGGCGATCAGCAGAGAATAAAGCGGGTTGGACAGCCCGCCGATGATCAGCGCCGCCAGCAGCAGGAATTCGAACTGGCCGCCCAGCATCGCGCCCAGCATCGCACCGCCGCCGCCGACCAACGCGACAAACAGGATCAGCACCCGCCGGTCCATCCGGTCCGACAGCCAGCCCAGCGGATATTGCACCACCAGCGCGCCCACATAGAAGGTGGCGACAAAGATCGACAGTTGCGACAGCGTCAGCCCCACATTGGCCGCATAGACCGCGCTCATCCCGAATTGGGCCGAGAACACGCCCCCCAGCAGGAACATGCCGACACAGCCCAGCGGAGAGGTCTGCATCAGCGCCTTCAGGCTCATCGGTTTGGTGCTGTCAAAGGCCGGGGTCGGCGAGATCGACAGCAGGATCGGACCAAACGAGATCGAAACCACGATCGAGGCGATGATGAACGCCTCATACCCGCCCGGATCACCGACCTGGATCAGCCCCTGGGCCACGATGATACCGGTCATCTGCACAATCATGTACAGCGACAGCGCCTTGCCCCGGTTCGAATTGTCGGCGGCATTGTTCAGCCAGCTTTCGGCGGTGACGTAAACGCCCGAGAAACAGAACCCGATGATCACCCGCCCCAGCATCCAGACATAGATATTGGCAAAAGCAGGATAGAGGATCATCACCGCCGAGATGAACGAGGCCAGTGCCGCGAACACCCGCACGTGGCCGACCCGGCGGATCATCTCGGGCGCCATGCGCGAGCCGCCCAGGAACCCGACGAAATAGGCCGACATCACCAGCGACATCTCGAAGGTGGAAAACCCCTCGATCTCGCCCCGCACACCCAGCAGCGTGCCCTGCAGGCCGTTACCCACCATCAGCAGGCCAATGCCCAAAAGCAGCGCCCATGCGCTGGATAGAACCTGAAGCATCGCGATTGCCTTTGTGCGGTTGCGGACTCTGCGGTCCAAAGAAGAAAGGTCGAGCCTCTGCTTGTCCACGACAAAGCGGCCCGGGTCTGATCCGTTATCGCCTAGCCCGGCAGCAAAAGCGACGCATCCCCATAAGAGAAGAACCGATAGCGGTTTTCCACCGCATGGGCATAGATTTTGCGGATGCTCTCTTGCCCCATCAGAGCCGAGACCAGCATCAGCAGTGTCGATTTGGGCAAGTGGAAATTGGTCATCAGCCCGTCGGCAACGCGGAAGTCGAAGCCGGGATAGATGAAAATGTCGGTGTCACCCTCCCAGGGCGCGATCTGCCCGCCGCGCGCGGCGCTTTCGATCAGGCGCAGGGCGGTGGTTCCGACCGGGATCACCCGGCCGCCTGCCGCCTTGGTGGCGGCGATCTCGGCGGCGGCCTCGGCGCTGACCCGGCCCCACTCGGCATGCATCTTGTGGGTCGTCACATCCTCGACCTTGACCGGCAGAAAGGTGCCCGCGCCCACATGCAGGGTAACATGGGTAAAGGTAACCCCATGTGCGGCCAGTGCTGCCAGCAGCGTATCGTCGAAATGCAACGAGGCGGTGGGGGCGGCGACAGCGCCGGAATGACGCGCCCAGACGGTCTGGTAATCGGTCTTGTCCTGCTCATCGGCGGCGCGTTTGGCGGCGATATAGGGCGGCAGCGGCATCGCGCCCGCCTGGGCCAGCGCGGCGTCGAAATCGGGGCCGGTCAGGTTGAACCGCAATAGGGCCTGCCCGTCTTCAATCGCCTCAACATCAGCCGACAGGTCGTTGGAAAAGATAATGGTTTCACCTTCACGCAACTTGCGCAGCGGTTTGGCCAGCGCGCTCCAGCTGCCATCGGCGCGCGGTTCCAGCAGGGTGATCTCGATCCGGGCGGTGACCGGGCCTTGGGCGCTCTGGCGCTGGCGGGTACCACTCAGCCGCGCGGGGATCACCCTTGTGTCGTTCAGCACCAGCCGGTCGCCCGGGCGCAACCAGTCGGGCAGATCGCGCACCACCGCATCGCTGATCGCATCTCCCCGGGCCACCAGCAGGCGCGCCGAAGAACGGGGCTGGGCGGGCCGCGTGGCAATCAGGTCATCGGGCAGGTCGAAATCGAAATCGCTGAGCTTCATGGCCCGCGCCTATAGAGCGCGCCGCACGCTTTGACCACAGCCAATTCGCCTGACAGGGCGGCAGACCGCTCAGCGGTCACCGCCGCCACTGTGCGGGCGCGCGGGCTGGGGCGCAGGGGCGGGCCGTGGCGCCGGTTCGGGCGTTGCCGCCGGTGCGGCCGGTGCGGGCGCGCTGTTCTCCTCGGGCACCGCCGGCAGGCTGGGCGCGGGTGCGCGGATGATGTCGCGCAGAAAGCCCGGCGCCAGCCCGGACAGCGGATTGACGAAGACCTGCGGCCGCTGCATCGGGCCGGTCAGGGTATAGTTGAACCCGATCAACCCTTCGCCCTTGCGGGTCAGCACACTGCCGATCGCATTGAGCAGATAGATGGGCGAGACCACGCCGCGCAGGTCCAGAACCCGGTTTTCCGTATCCACGGTGCCATTGATCGACACCCCGATCGACGGGCCGACCGCACTGCCTTCGAGCACGGTGAGGGTTGTGGGCGTCAGCCGCATCTTGCTGTCGATCTCGCCGAACAGGATACCCTGACCCGACATCTCGTCGATCAGCCCGACCAGCGACACCGCGTTGAGCAGCGCCGCCATCGCAGGCGCATCGCGCACCCTGGTGTTGCGCACCCTGAGTTGCGCGTCGTAATTGCCCGGCGCGCCTACCGGCTCCATCACCAGCTGGAAGCTGCCGCCATGGGCCTGATCTAGGATCCCTGCGGCGCGGAACACCGCGCCCGCATCCTCGGCCTGCAGAAATACCGCACTGCGCGCGCCCCGCCCGATCAACTGGCCAGAGATCGGCGCCTGCCCATTCAGCGACCCGGTGAAGCGGCCATTCAGCCCTCCGCCGGTGCTGAAACTGCCACGCATGCCGCTCAGCGTCATGCTGTCAGAGACCTGCAACCGGTCGAGCGCGAGGCTGACCGCCGGGGCCGCACCACCGCCGCCGCTGCCACCCGAGGCACCACTGCCGAAACTGGCCCGGCGCAGATCCAGAACGCCCCCCTGCACCACGATATCGGGCACCGCCCCGGCGCCGCGCCCGACCAGTTCGACCGGAACCGCCAGCCAATCCCCCAGTTCGAACGAAGAGAACCGCGCGCGCGCGAAACTGCGGTCGGGATTGAACTCGATACTGCCACGGGTGCGCAGCCCGGCGGCCTCGACCTCGATCGTCTCGACCCGCCCACCCGCGCCCAGAGTTGCCTCGAGCGCCAGCCGACCGGTGCTGGCGGGCGGTTTGCTCCACCCAAGTTCCGGCAGCGACAGGCGCACCCCGGACAGGTTCGACTGTGCCGCAAGGCGCAGCGGCTCGCCGCCCCCGATCCCAAGGGTGAAATCGGCCTCACCCGCGCCTGTCAGCATGCCATCGGGCAGGCCCAGCCGCTGCTCGCGGATCAAATCGGGGGTCAGCGCGATACGCCCGCTCAGGTTGCTGCGCTGGCCCTGCCCCAGCGGCTGTTGCCAGCGCATGCTGGCCGGGACGCTGCCGAACAGCCCGGCCCCCTGCAAGGCGATCCGGGTCTGGTCTCCGCTCACCTCAAGCCGGGGTGCCGAGACCCGGGTGCCGGGCACCAGCACCTCGCTTGCCACCCCCTCGA
Organism: Ruegeria pomeroyi DSS-3; assembly: GCF_000011965.2. Classification (NCBI taxonomy): domain Bacteria; kingdom Pseudomonadati; phylum Pseudomonadota; class Alphaproteobacteria; order Rhodobacterales; family Roseobacteraceae; genus Ruegeria; species Ruegeria pomeroyi. Next base: position 2,370,205 of record NC_003911.12, read on the forward strand.
CCACGCCGGCCAGGTGGAATTCCATATCCGCGATCCTGACCTTGTCCTTGAGCGGCAATGCCAGCGTGCCGGTCAGCCGGGCAGTGCCCTCTGCCAGGTCGACCGGCAGATTGGCCTTGTCCAGGATGCTGAGCGGCGGCTCGTTCAAAAGGGACAGCGCGGCGGTGACCGGCCCGCTGGCCATGATCCGGGCAATACCCGGCGCGGCTTGGCGGATGCCGATATCGGGGATGATGAACGAGGTGCCGGTGGCGTCCATCTCGCCCCCCTGTGCGGCCACAACGACCCCCGCGTCGGCCGTCACCGCGAAACGGCCATCCAGCAGGCTGGCCTGCCCGCGCGCGCGCACCAGCGGCGGCAGTGTTCTGGCATAACGGATCTGCGCCTCGGCAAAGTCGAAATCGGCATAAAGGTCGGGCTTGGCCCCGGGGCGCAGCCGGAGCGCGAGGTCAAGATCGCTCAACTGCGCCTCGACCAGGTTCTCGGCCACCCATTCACGCGGCTTGGGCGCCACGCCCTCGGGCCAATAGGACAGGACCTGCGCCGGGGTGATCGCATCCAGCTGCGCGTCCAGCGCCAGTTGCCAGCCCTCGGGCGCGGCGCTCAGATCGCCGTCCAGCCGCAGGGTGCGGCCATCGTCGATCACATCCATCCGCCCGATCCGCAACTGGAACGGGTTCAGTGTCATCCGGAAATCCACCTCGGCGCGGTCGATGGTCAGCGGCTCGGGATAGACGGCGGCGGGGTTGACGCGCAGCCCGTGCAGGCGGAACTGCCCGACCAGACGGTCAAGCCGCCCGGCCTCGACCCCGTCGAGATAGGCCACGCCCTCTGCCTGGGCCGCACCCCAGGCGCTGTCCACCGCCACCTCGGCAAAGCTCAGCCGCTGCTGGGCCGGGTCATAAGTGAAATAGGTACGGGCCGAGGCAAAGGGGATCGGCCGGGTCTTGGGGTTGGGTTGCAGCGCGCCCTGCCCGATCTGCAGCGTGGCCGAGATCGGGGTCAAGGTGCCCGCCGCGTCGATGCCCCCGCGCAGCGCGCCCGAAATGGGCGCATCCAGCACCTGCAACCAGGCCAGCGCCGGTGCCTGCGCCGCGATATCGGCGGCGGCCAGATCCTCGATCGAGATGCCGAAACTGGCCGCGGGCTGACCCAGGGTGCTGGTGTAATTGGCCTCGAACCGGCTGGCAAAATCGCGCCCGCTGAGCAACGAGAATTCGGTGGCGATGCGAAGGTCGCCACCACCACGGGTGATCAGCACCTGACCGCCATCCAGCGTCCAGCCGCGCCCCTGGCGCAGATCCTCATACTCCAGCGACAGCGAGGTCAGCTCGACCGAACTGAGCGCGCTGAGCTGGGGATGCAGGAACACCGCATCAAGCGATTCGAGCAGCTGTGCCAGTGTCGAGGCCTGCCCGACCGTCCCGCCGCCCTGCCCGCCCAGCGACAGCGAGACCTGCCCCTCGGCGTCGCGTCGCAGGGCGGCCGAGGCGCCGTTCAGCACGATCCGCTTGGGCTGCACCTGGCCGCGCAGCAGGGGCCGCATCGCCAGGCTGGCCTCGGCATCGGCAAGCCGCGCGATCACCCGGCCACCGGCATCGGACAGTTCGACATCGCGCAGGCGCAAACGCGGACGCCAGCCCTTGTTGATCACGAAATAGACGCCGCCAAACCGGATCGCGCCGCCCTCGAGCGCGCGCGCCAGGCGGGACTCGACCCGCGATTGCAGCCAGGGCGGCGCCTGCAGGGTCTGGCCCACCACCATCAACCCGGCAAACCCCGCCAGAAACACCAGCAGCACCGTGCCGCGCATCGCCCACAGCAAGGTCACCCGCCGCCGGCTGCGGCGCGGTTTTCCGGGGTCAGCCCCGTCCGAAGTCTTGTCGATGTCTTCCAACTTCTCCGCCGCGACCTATGATGCGCGCAATCGTATCACGAAACCCAGCCGGAGTGCCCCGATGCCCGATGTCACAGATATTGCCCCCGAATTCACGCTTCCCCGCGATGGCGGCGGCGAGATCAGCCTGTCCGACCTGCGCGGTCGCGCGGTTGTTCTGTTCTTCTATCCCCGCGATGATACTCCGGGCTGCACCAAGGAATCCATCGGCTTTTCCGTGAACCTGCAGGCCTTTGCCGATGCCGGCGCCCAGGTTCTGGGGATCTCGCGCGATACGGTGGCCAAACATGACAAATTCGTCGCCAAACACGGGCTGACCACACCGCTGCTGTCGGATGCCGAAAGCGATGTCTGCGAGCGCTATGGCGTCTGGGTGGAAAAGAACATGTATGGCAAGAAATCCATGGGCATCGAACGCACGACCTTTCTGATCGATGGTGAGGGCCGGATCGCCCAGGTCTGGCGCAAGGTCAAGGTCGATGGCCATGTGGACGCGGTGCTGGACGCGGTGCGCGCCCTGTGAGCCTGAGCCTGACCGAAATGGCCGTCGAGGTGCTGACCACCGCCGATGGCCGCGCCAAGACCGCGCTGTCACGCCGCCATGCCGCCGCCTGGTTTGCCGCCCGCAAGGGCGAAGCCACGCCGATCGCGGTGGGCACCGCCAACCCGCCGCCCCATCCGGCCCGCCCCGAACGCCCCGAACTGCTCAGCCCGCGCGACGTGCCGCGCCGCCGCCCGGGCTCGGAGGCGGGGCGCATCGCGCTGTTGCATGCGGTGGCGCATATCGAGCTGAACGCGGTCGATCTGCACTGGGACATCATCGCGCGGTTCGGCCATGTGCCGATGCCGATCGGGTTCTACGACGACTGGGTGAAATGCGCGGACGAGGAATCCAAACATTTCAACATGATCTGCGACGTTCTTGAGAGTATCGGCAGCCATTATGGCGCGCTGCCGGCCCATGCCGGCATGTGGCGCGCCGCCGAGGATACGGCCGAGGATCTGATGGGCCGGCTGGCGGTGGTGCCCATGGTGCTCGAGGCGCGCGGGCTGGATGTGACGCCGGGAATGATCGACATCTTCCGCAAGGCGACCTTGCCCGCGGCCGTCGCCGCTCTCGAGGTGATCTATGCCGAAGAAGTGGGCCATGTCGCCTATGGCTCCAAATGGTTCCATTTCCTGTGCGGACGCGAGAATGCCGACCCCAAGGAAGTGTTCCACGCGCTGGTGCGGCGCTATTTCCATGGCGCGCTGAAGCCGCCCTTTAACGAGGAGAAACGCGCCGAAGCCGGGCTGCCCCCGGATTTCTACTGGCCCCTCGCCGAAGAGACCGAACAGCGAAATCGCGGTGTCTGACGGGCCACATCGCATGCAAACGCATGGTTTCGGCGGATTTTCGCCGAAACCGGGCTGTCATGGGCAGGGTTTTTGCGCTTCTGGTAAACAAACTTGCCCGATCCGCCCTGCGCCGGTATTCACACGTGCCAAGGCCCCGGCACCACTCAATCCCGGGGTTTTGTGAGGGGACAACAAGGGATGGGCGCGTGCGAACACGTCTGGCGATCAAAATCCACGCGTTTCTGGAGCAGAAATTTCCCGAACGCAGGGTCTTTCTGAAATCCGACACCGATACACGGTTCATCCGGCTTCGGCCCGAGACCCAGCTGATCGCCTTTGGCGGCGCCACGCTGCTGGTCGCATGGACCATCGTTGCCACCGCCATCCTGCTGATGGACAGCATCGGCGCCGGCAATTTCCGCGAACAGGCCAAGCGGGATCAGGCCACCTATCAGGAACGCCTGAACGCGCTCTCGCAGGAACGTGACGCCCGCGCCGAAGAGGCGGTGGCCGCACAGCGCCGGTTCAACGCCGCCCTGACCCAGATCTCGGCCATGCAGACCGAGCTGCTGGCCTCGGAAACCCGCCGGCGCGAGCTGGAAACGGGGGTCGACGTGATCCAGACCACCCTGCGCGCCACCATGAAACAGCGCGAGAACGCTCGCGCCGAGCTGGCCAAGATGCTGGACGAAAAGGGTGACAGCGCCGCCGTGCAGGAAGTGGCCGCCGAGGTCCCCGCGCAGATGGATTTCATGGCCGCGGCGCTGGAGCGCACCGCCCAGCAACGCGACCAGATCCGTGCTGATGCCCAGTCGGCGCTGGATGCGCGCGCCGAGCTGGAGCTGGAAATCAAGCTGATGGAAGAGCGCAACGACCAGATCTTCCGCCAGCTGGAAGAGGCAATGACCATCTCGCTGGAGCCGCTGGACAAGATGTTCCGCAGCGCCGGCATGCCCACCGATCGCATCATCGAAGAGGTGCGGCGCGGCTATAGCGGCCAGGGCGGGCCGCTGACCCCTTTATCCTTCAGCACGCGCGGTGAGGAACCCTCGGCAGACGAGATCCGCGCGAACCTGCTGCTTCAGCAGATGGACCAGCTGAACCTCTACCGGCTGGCCGCCGAACAGGCGCCCTTCGCCTCGCCGGTGCGCGCGGCGGTGCGCTATACCAGCGGTTACGGCTATCGGCGCGACCCCAAGACCGGCGGCAAGCGCATGCATAACGGCTCGGATTTCGCCGGCAAGCATGGCACCGACATTCACGCCACCGCCGATGGCGTTGTCACCCATGCGGGCTGGCAATCGGGTTTTGGCAAGCTGATCAAGATCCGCCACGCCTTTGGCATCGAGACCTATTACGCCCATAACTCGCAACTCCGTGTAAAGGTCGGCCAAAGGGTCTCGCGCGGGGATCATATTGCTGATATGGGTAGCACCGGACGGTCCACCGGGACGCATCTGCACTATGAGGTGCATGTCAACGGCAGACCCGTTAACCCCATGACTTACATCAAGGCTTCACGCAATGTTTTCTAAGAGCAAAATCAACGAGCCCGCCCCCAAGGCCCCCGAGGCGGCCAAACCCGCCGCGCCTGCGGCTCCTGCTGCGCCCGCTCCGAGCGATTACAAGGCAGCTGCGCCCAAGCCCAAGCCGCCGGCCTCGATCCTGTCGTCGGATCTGCACATCACCGGTAACATCAAGACCTCCGGCGATATCCAGGTTGAAGGCTCGGTCGAAGGCGATATCCGCGCGCATCTGCTGACCATCGGCGAGACCGCCACCATCAAGGGTGAGGTGACGGCCGACGACGTGGTGATCAATGGCCGGATCGTCGGCCGTGTGCGGGGCCTCAAGGTGCGCCTGACCTCGACCGCGCGGGTCGAGGGCGACATCATCCACAAGACCATCGCGATCGAGAGCGGTGCCCATTTCGAAGGCTCGGTGCAGCGTCAGGACGACCCGCTGAACCCCGGTCGCGCCGCCAAGCCCGGCGCCAACCCGGCTGCGGCTGCCCCGGCCCCCAAGCCCGAAGGCGCCTGAGCCTCGCTCTCTTTCAGAACATGCAAAGCGCCGTGACCCTCCCGCGGCGCTTTTGATTTGGCACAACGCCTGACCCGGGCGGCGCCAGATTTTTCGTCGAAAAATCTTGGCCCGCCTGGCCGCGCCCAAGCGTGCTATTCTGCCCCCAGCATCCATTCGCCTTGTGGCCAGAAGGCGTGAAAGGCAAAGGCGAACATCACGTCATGGGCGATGTCGCGCCCCTGCCCGTCGCGCACCCGGATCGAGCCGACCTCGCGCCCGTCGCCGATCCGCGCCGTATCAAGCGCCGAGGCCTGTCCTTCACGCCACTCGAACCGCAGCCCCGCCTCTTCAAGCGCCCCCGCCGCGGCCAGCCGCGTCAGTGGCCAGGCCCGCGCACCCACCCGCACCACGCGGGCCAGCGCCGGGATGCCATGGGGCGGCGCCTCGCCGTCATAGAGGAAGGGCCGCCGGGCACTGTCGTAATTCACATAGGGATTGCGGCCATAAGCGCGGCGAAACGCCGGCTCGGCCATCACCAGCCCTTGCGGCGCACGGGCGCGGAACTGGTCCCAGCTCTCCATCCAGCTCGGCAGCGTCTGCAACTCGGTCCCCGTCAGCCTGCCCACGATGGCCAGCCCCTGCGCCTGTTGCCACCAGCTCTGCGTCTGTCGGTCATACATCACCATGTCCGAATTGCGCAGCTTGCCGGTCACCCCGAACTCCAGCTCACCTGCCGGGCTGCGCCGATCAAAGGTCAGGCCAGAGTTACACAGCGGGCAGAAGGTGACGGCCACCGGCACCGTCCCGATCTGGTCGTTGACGATCTCGTGCCACATCAGATAGCGCAGCGGATAGGCACGCGCGACCTCTCCGGGGAGCGCCACTGTGATCACCGGCTCACGCCCTTCCAGGTCCTCAGCGGTTGCCGCGCTCACAAACGCGGGATCGCTCAGCGCAGGGATACCGTCCTTGGGCGGGCCGCCGGACAGGATCTCGCCCCAATGCGCGACGCTGGTCTTGTCGAAATCGGTATCGGGCCACTCATGACGCCAGATCTCGGGCCCGGCCAGGGCAGGCAAAGCCAGCCAGATCGCAAGCAGCAGGGAAAAGATGCGCATGCCGGGACCTCCGAGGTTCACAACCGTGTCCCATGGTCACCGCACGGATGGTATCGCGCCACCCCGCACACGCAAACGTGAGACCGCCGGCACCCCGAAACCGGGCGCCGGCGGCATTGGATCAGTCGGTTACGGTGACCGACTTCATCTGATCGGGCTGGCCGATCACCGAGCCGTTGGGACCGGTGCCGCGCTTGATCGCGTCAACCACATCCATGCCCCCGGTCACCTTGCCCACCACGGTATATTGACCGTCCAGGAACGGGCCCGGCGCGAACATGATGAAGAACTGGCTGTTGGCGCTGTTGGGGTCCTGCGCCCGGGCCATGCCCACCACACCGCGTTCATAGGTGATGTCCGAGAACTCGGCCGGCAGGTCTGGCCGGTCGGACCCGCCCCGCCCGGCCAGGCGCATGTCGCCGCCCATGCGGCCATATTGCACATCGCCGGTCTGGGCCATGAACCCGTCGATCACGCGGTGAAACACCACCCCGTCATAGGCGCCCGAGGCGGCCAGCGCGGTGATCTGCTCCACATGTTTGGGGGCCACATCCTCGAGAAGGTCGATGGTGACGGTGCCATTGGCTTCGCCCGCCACCTCGATCTTGAGGCCGGTCGCACCCGCCGGAACGGCGAACAGCGCCAGAAGGGCCGCAAGCTTATACATCTGCGGCCACCTTGACGCTGATCATGCGATCGGGATTCGCAGGCGGCTCGCCGCGGGTGATCGCATCCACATGTTCCATGCCGGAAATCACCCGGCCATAAACGGTATACTGGCCGTTCAGGAAGTGATTGTCCTTGAAGTTGATGAAGAACTGGCTGTTGGCCGAGTCCGGATTGGCCGAGCGTGCAGCGCCCAGCGTGCCCCGGTCATGGGGCAGCTTCGAGAACTCTGCCGGCACGTTGGGCAGCGACGAACCGCCGGTGCCCGCCATGCGAATGTTGAACCCGTCTTCCATGTCGCCATTGGCCACGTCGCCGGTCTGCGCCATGAACCCGTCGATCACCCGGTGAAAGCAGACATTGTCATACTCGCCAGAGCGCGCCAGCTCCTTCATCCGCTCGGAATGTTTGGGCGCCACATCGGGCAGCAGTTCGATGACGACATTGCCATCCTTCAGCTCGATGATGATCGTGTTTTCGGGATCCTTGATTTCGGCCATCGGGCCCTCCTGTCACTGTGATTGCCGGGAACCTAACCATCGCGCGCGGGATGGACAAGGCACGCCATTGACGGGGGCGCCCATTCGGGTAGAGAAACCCGCAAACGCATTGCAGCAAGGAGATGACGGCTGATGGGCTGGAAAACACTCGACGACATGGACCTGACGGGCAAGCGCGTGCTGGTACGGGTCGATATCAACGTGCCGATCGTGGACGGGGTGGTGACCGACTCGACCCGCATTCGCCGCCTGATGCCCACGATCCGCGATATCCTTGCCGCTGGCGGGCGGCCCATCCTGTTGGCGCATTTCGGCCGCCCCGGCGGCGAGCGGCGCAAGAACCTGTCGCTGGGCCAGCTGGTGCCGACGCTGGAGCGTGCCTTTGAAACCAAGGTGCTGTTTGCCGACGATTGCGTTGGCCCTGCCGCCGAAGAGGCCGCCGAAGCCCTGCAGCCCGGTCAGGTGCTGCTGCTGGAGAACACCCGCTTTCACGCCAGCGAAACCAAGAACGACCCCGATCTGGCCGCCGGCATGGCTCGGCTGGGCGATATCTATTGCAACGACGCCTTTTCCGCCGCGCATCGCGCCCACAGCTCGACCGAGGCGATCGCGCGTCTGTTGCCCTCTTGCGCCGGACGGTTGATGCAGGCCGAGCTGGAGGCGCTGGAAAAGGCATTGGGCAAACCCGAACGCCCGGTGACCGCTGTTGTGGGGGGTGCCAAGGTCTCGACCAAGCTGGAGCTGCTGGGCAACCTGATCGAAAAGGTAGACTATCTTGTGATCGGTGGCGGCATGGCCAATACGTTCCTGGTGGCCAAGGGGCTGCCGGTGGGCAAATCGCTGGCCGAACGGATCATGAAGGACACAGCCGCCGAAATTCTGGCCAAGGCCGAGGCGGCGGGCTGCACCATCGTGCTGCCCAGCGATGTGGTGGTGGCCGAGAAATTCGAAAGCCACGCGCCCCATCAGATCCTGCCCAACGACCGCTGCCCGGACGAAGGCATGATCCTGGACGCGGGGCCCGACAGCCTGGCGGCGATCAAGGCGATCTTCGAGAAAAGCCGGACCCTGATCTGGAACGGCCCGCTGGGCGCGTTCGAGCTGGAACCCTTTGACGCAGCCACCAATGCCGCCGCGCTCAAGGCGGCGGCATTGACCCGGGCGGGCAAGCTCATCTCGGTCGCCGGGGGCGGCGATACGGTGGCCGCGCTCAACGCCAGCGGCGCGGCGGGGGATTTCACCTATATCTCCACCGCGGGCGGCGCGTTTCTGGAGTGGATGGAGGGCAAGACCCTGCCCGGTGTCGCCGCCCTGATACAGGCCGGCTGATCCAGGCCATCACTAGCCCGCGTGCGCCGCTGAGCGGCGCGCGCGGAGCCCTGCGGGGCGGATGCCGCCGCCATCGGGCCCATCGTCATCCTCGGACAGGATGGCTTTGCGCATGTCGCCCAGATCGGTGCTGTGCAGCCAGCGCAGGCCGGTCGTCATGAAGACCATGCGAAACATCACACCCTCCCCAGCTGATTGCCGGATTGCAGTCCGGCCCTGTGGCCCATGGCGTCAAGCGTGCGCAGCAGTCCTTCGTGGCGGGCCAGCTCATCCTTCAGCGTCAGCTTGCGCCGCTTGAGCATGCGCAGCGTCTGGGCGCAGGGTGCCGGGCGTTTCAGCTCTTGCAGGATGCGCTCCTTCAATTCGGCCCTGCGGTCCTTCAACACCGCCATCCTCAGTTTCAGCGAGAAGGCGCGAACTCTGCTTTTTGCGGTCATCTATGGTCTCCTCCGGTTGTGACATTTGCCGCAGCTATTGCGGCCTGGCACCAAGATGGGGGCGCCCGACCTGGAAAGAAGCCAATGCCACCATAGATAAAGATAGGTTTTACCTATCGTAGTGAGGTTAGCATGCCGCCCGACATCACCCTGCGCCAGCTCAGCTATTTCTCGACCCTGGTGGCGGCCGGGCAATACCGCCGCGCCGCACGCAGCCTTGGCATCAGCCAGCCCTCGCTCAGCCTGCAGATCGCGGCGCTGGAAAAGGCGGTCGGGGCTCGGTTGCTGGAGCGGCGGCGCAGCGGCCTGATCCTGACCCCCGAGGGCCGCGACGTGTCCGAGATGGTGGCGCGCATCCTGCGCGAGGTCGAGGCGCTGACCCTCTATGCCAGCCCGATGCGCGACAACATGACCGGCACGCTGCGGCTCGGCTCGACCCCGACCATCGGCCCCTACCTGCTGCCCCGGGTGTTGCGCCAGTTGCATCGCCAGTATCCAAGGTTGAAACTGGCAATCCGCGACGGTGCCCCCCGCGACCTGGTCGAGGATCTGGCCGCCGGGCGCTATGACCTGATCCTGACCCACTTGCCGGTCAGCCGCGACGATATCCGGGTGGCACCGCTGTTTCGCGAACCGCTGGAGCTGGCGGTCGATCCGGCGCATCGGCTGGCTGGAGCGACCCAGGTCCGCCAGGCCGATCTGGCCGGTGAAACCATGCTGAGCCTCAGTTCCGGCTATGCGCTGCATGGACAGGTGCAGGCCTTGTGCGAAAGCGCCGGCGCGCGGCTCAGCACCGAGTTCGAGGGAACCAGCCTGGACGCGCTGCGCCAGATGGTGTCGCTGGGCATGGGGATCACCCTGCTGCCAGCGCTTTATGTCGCCTCCGAGGTGCGCACGCGCGGGGCTGATGTCGTCACCCGCCCGCTGCGCCCGGCGATACACAGGATCGTCGGACTGGCCTGGCGAACTGCCAGCGGCACCCCACCCGCGATCGAGCGGTTCACCGAACTGACCCGGCAGGTGATCCGCGACGAGATGAGCGGGATCCTGCAACCCTCTGCCTGACGAGGGGCGGCCCGGAAACCACTGTAAAAAAGAGGGATTCACAAGGGGATTCGCCTGTGTCATACTAAGGTCACGCGCCCGTCAGAGGCGCGACCAGAGGCAATCAAGACGGCAGGTACCCCGCGTGTCCCGGACAACCAGACCCAGCATCGGCGCGATCGTTTTTTTCGCGGTCTCTTTCGCGCTGGCGATCTATTTCACCTTCGCCGCCGTGCAGGGGGATTTCGGCCTGTTCCGCCGGGTGGAGATTGCCGCCGAGCGCGAGGTGCTGTCGCGCGATCTGGCCAAGGTCGAAGAGCAGATCGTCCGGATGGAGAACCTGACCCGGCGCCTGTCGGACGATTACCTGGATCTCGACCTGCTGGATGAACAGGCCCGCTCGGTGCTGGGCCTGCTGCGCGCCGACGAGATCGTGATCCGCTGAGGCGGAGCGCCTGGATTTTTCGTAGAAAAATCTTTCAACTTCGAAAATCTCCTGCGAAGATTTTCACGGCCCACCCGGCCTTGCCGCCGCGTCATATTATCACTCGTCAGGCGGCAAAAAATGCTTTATTAGATAGTTTAATGCTAAACTATTTCATCGACAGAGGAATGGCGCCGTGACCGCGACGAGAAAGACCTCAAGAAAATCAAACACTTCCGCAGAAGAACTGAAACACTATTACCGCGAGATGCTGCTGATCCGCCGATTCGAGGAAAAGGCCGGCCAGCTTTATGGCATGGGTCTGATTGGTGGGTTCTGCCATCTCTATATCGGTCAGGAAGCGGTTGTCGTGGGACTTGAGGCCGCCGCCGAGGAAGGCGACAAGCGCATCACTTCTTACCGCGATCACGGCCATATGCTGGCCTGCGGCATGGATCCGGGCGGCGTCATGGCGGAACTGACCGGGCGCGAGGGCGGCCTCTCCAAAGGCAAGGGCGGCTCGATGCACATGTTCTCGAAAGAGAAGCATTTCTATGGCGGCCATGGCATCGTCGGCGCCCAGGTTCCGCTGGGCGCGGGTCTGGCCTTTGCCGACAAGTACCAGGACAACGGGCGCGTCACCTTCACCTATTTCGGCGATGGTGCGGCCAACCAGGGCCAGGTCTATGAGACCTTCAACATGGCCGCCCTGTGGAAGCTGCCGGTGATCTTCGTCATCGAGAACAACCAGTATGCCATGGGCACCGCCCAGAAGCGCTCGACCTCCTCGCCGGATATCTACACCCGTGGCGAGGCCTTCGGCATTCCCGGCGAGACGGTTGACGGCATGAACGTGCTCTCGGTCAAGGAAGCCGGTGAAAAGGCCGTGGCCCACTGCCGCGCCGGCAAGGGCCCCTATATCCTCGAGGTCAAGACCTATCGCTATCGCGGCCACTCGATGTCGGACCCGGCCAAGTACCGCACCCGCGAAGAGGTGCAGAAGGTGCGCGAACAGAGCGACCCGATCGAGATGGTGCGCGAGATGCTGCTGAGCGGCAAGCACGCTACCGAGGATGACCTGAAAGCGATCGACAAGGAGATCAAGGAGATCGTCAACCAGGCCGCCGAATTCTCGAAAGAAAGCCCCGAGCCGTCGGTCGACGAGCTTTGGACAGACATCTACGCCTGAGAGGACATCACGACATGGCAACCGAAATTCTGATGCCCGCCCTGTCTCCCACCATGGAGGAAGGCACCCTGGCGAAATGGCTGGTCAAGGAGGGCGACACCGTCTCCTCTGGCGATATCCTGGCCGAGATCGAAACCGACAAGGCAACGATGGAGTTCGAGGCAGTTGATGAAGGGATCGTCGGCAAGATTCTGATCGCCGAGGGCACCGAGGGGGTCAAGGTCAACACCCCTATCGCGGTGTTGCTGGAAGACGGCGAAAGCGCCGATGACATCGCCAGCGCCTCTTCGGGCGCGGCCGCGCCCTCCTCGGCTCCGGTCGCCGCCCCTGCCGAGAAGGCCCCGCAAGGGGCCGCCGAGGCCCCCGCCGCACCTCCGGTGGACCTTTCGCCCGACTGGCCGGCGGATGCGCCGATGAAATCGCAGACCGTGCGCGAGGCGCTGCGCGATGCGATGGCCGAAGAGATGCGCGCCGACGAGGCGGTCTATCTGATGGGCGAGGAAGTCGCCGAGTATCAGGGCGCCTACAAGATCTCTCAGGGCATGCTGGACGAGTTCGGCTCCAAGCGCGTGATCGACACGCCGATCACCGAGCATGGCTTTGCCGGGATTGCCGTCGGCTCCGCCTTTGGCGGACTTAAGCCGATTGTCGAGTTCATGACCTTCAACTTCGCCATGCAGGCGATCGACCAGATCATCAACTCCGCCGCCAAGACGCTCTACATGTCCGGCGGCCAGATGGGCTGTCCGATCGTGTTCCGCGGCCCCAACGGCGCCGCGGCCCGCGTCGGCGCCCAGCACAGCCAGGACTATGCCGCCTGGTACATGCAGATCCCCGGCCTGAAAGTGGCGATGCCCTACTCGGCCGCCGATTACAAAGGCCTGATGAAGACCGCGATCCGCGATCCCAACCCGGTGATCTTCCTGGAAAACGAGATCCTCTATGGCCGCAGTTTCGATGTGCCGCAGATCGACGACCTGGCCATTCCCTTCGGCAAGGCGCGGATCTGGCGCGAGGGCACCGATGTGACCATCGTCAGCTTCGGCATCGGCATGCAATACGCGCTCGAGGCCGCCGAGCGGCTGGCCACTGACGGCATCAGCGCCGAGGTGATCGACCTGCGCACCTTGCGCCCGATGGATCTGCCGACCGTGATCAATTCGGTGATGAAGACCAACCGTCTCGTCACCGTCGAGGAAGGCTGGCCGCAAGGCTCCGTCGGCAGCTATATCGCGTCCGAGGTGATGCAGCAGGCGTTCGACTATCTCGACGCGCCGATCATCACCTGTACGGGCAAGGACGTGCCGATGCCCTATGCCGCGAACCTGGAAAAGCTGGCGCTGGTCACCACCGACGAAGTGGTCGCAGCCGTCAAACAAGTGACCTATCGGTAAGGAGCGACAGACATGCCCACCGAAATCCTGATGCCCGCGCTCTCTCCGACCATGGAAGAAGGCACCCTGGCGAAATGGCTGGTCAAGGAAGGCGACAGCGTCTCCTCAGGCGACCTGCTGGCCGAGATCGAGACCGACAAGGCGACGATGGAGTTCGAAGCCGTCGACGAAGGCATCGTCGGCAAGATCCTGGTGCCCGAGGGCACCGAGGGGGTGAAGGTGAACACCCCCATCGCGGTCCTGCTGGACGAGGGCGAAAGCGCAGGCGATATCGCCAGCGCCTCTTCGGGCGCGACCGCGCCCTCCTCGGCTCCAGCCGCCGCCTCTGCCGAGAAGGCCCCGCAAGGGGCCGCCGAGGCACCCGCCGCTGCCCCTGCCGCCCCCAAGGCAGCCGATGGCGCCCGCGTCTTTGCCTCGCCGCTGGCGCGCCGGATCGCCGCCGACAAGGGGCTCGATCTGTCGCAGATCGCAGGCTCCGGCCCGCATGGCCGTATCGTCAAGGCGGATGTGATCGGGGCCACCGCCCCGGCTGCGGCGCCCGCCTCTGCTGCCCCTGCCCCGGCAGCCGCCGCCGCTCCGGCCGCCGCTCCCAGTGGACCCGGCGCCGACATGGTCGCCCGCATGTACGAGGGCCGCGAGTACGAAGAGGTCAAGCTCGACGGTATGCGCAAGACCATCGCTGCGCGCCTGTCCGAGGCCAAGCAGACGATCCCGCATTTCTACCTGCGCCGCGATATCAAGCTGGATGCGTTGATGAAATTCCGCGCCCAGCTGAACAAGCAGCTCGAAGGGCGCGGCGTCAAGCTGAGCGTCAACGACTTCATCATCAAGGCGGTCGCCAATGCGCTGCAACAGGTGCCCGACTGCAACGCGGTCTGGGCCGGGGACCGGGTGCTGAAGCTGAAACCCTCGGACGTGGCCGTTGCCGTTGCCATCGAGGGCGGGCTGTTCACGCCGGTGCTGAAAGATGCCGACATGAAGTCGCTCTCGGCGCTGTCGACCGAAATGAAGGATCTCGCCACCCGCGCCCGCGACCGCAAGCTGGCGCCGCATGAATACCAGGGCGGCAGCTTTGCCATCTCGAACCTCGGAATGTTCGGCATCGACAATTTCGACGCCATCGTGAACCCGCCGCATGCGGGTATCCTGGCGGTCGGTTCCGGGGTCAAGAAACCGGTGGTCGGCGCCGATGGCGAGCTGACCGTGGCCACCGTGATGTCGGTGACCATGTCGGTCGATCACCGGGTGATCGACGGCGCGCTTGGCGCCCAGCTGTTGCAAGCCATCGTCGACAACCTGGAAAACCCGATGGTCATGCTGGCCTGAGAGGTAGCGAATGTGAAATAGACAAAGCCCCGGCCTCATCTGGCGCATCCCGGATTTTGGGACACGCAGGGCTCCACAAAAAAAGTTGGAGCCCTACCTGCCGGCAAACTACGAACCAGACCGGGCAATGCCCGGTCAATTCAAATCTACTCGCAGTATTGTATCAAAAAGACCTGATGCTTGGAGTTTGCCAGCACAGCAGCTTCGCCAGGCATTTCACCAATGACGCCAATGATCGTTGTCCCGTCTCCCTGAACTTCGTGAAACGACACCAGATCAGTCGAAGTGAAGACGGTTTCCCACCCTGCTGAATGAAGGATGAAAGTCTTGAGCTTCGGGCTGAATAACAATTCAACTCGTTGTTCAACAGGTTGAGGTAGCGGAATTGGGCGAAGATCGAGATCATCGGTGATTTCGGCCAGCCAGTCCCATGAGCGCATAAAGTAGCGCCCCGCCACCTTGCGCAAAAATGGCTTTCGATCACCTTCGGGCGTGAGTTCGGCAAGATCCCGCAAGGATTCTCCGTCGAACGCTGCAAAGCCGCCGGCGTGGCTAACTATTGTTGTTTGAGTTGGGTCGTGAAAGAGGGTGCTTAGAAGTGGCACAGTGTTGGAAAGGCGGGGTTGAGCCTGAAAGCCAGGAACACGCGTAGGCGCTACTGCAGACATCTCCCAGAGGCCCGGACTGCCGGAAATCGGCCTTGGTGAATCGTTCCCCTGATCTGTCAGCGCCTCGCCTGCCCAAACCAGTATCTTTCCAGACGGCGGGTGAAGAATGACACCGCCGGCGAATTGGTAGTCCAACTCAGGGGCTATACTGTCCTGTTCGAGCCTACCGACCAGCACCCGGTCTTCAAGCATAACCCATATACTACCTGTTTCCTGTTCATAGCGAACCTGGAAGATGGAAAATGGGGATTGTGAATGAAGGCTGAGGAGATCTTTGATACTGGCAATCATATGCCATTCTTGGGCGTCGCTGCGACGAAACCAGATTTGTCCTTTGACATGTGCAAATACGCCGACACCTGGAAAATCAATTGGGACACTATCACTTGCGGTCCAAGTCGGAGGCACTGTTGCTTCCTCCAACTCGCCAGCGACAATCTTGAACAACTTGTCGCCAACATAGGCATATATCGGTCCGTCGCCCTGGTTTCGTCGGTCGATTGTTCGGTCTTCGTGCTCTCGGCGCCAGTCCGGATGGGAAAAACCGCGTAGGCCTGGCGTGTCAGATATCGGATGCCGGACGAAGGTGCTGGTTTCAGGATCCAGCAGGAACAATGCAGGACGGACATTCGTGTAGGCCCAAGTCGTGTCGTCATTCTGAGAAATGATGGTCGGGAACAGCCGGTTCCAACTGGACATTGGGGCCTCGGTGAAGTCTCGGAGCTTACCATCAGCGACGGTCAAGATGGTCTTCGAACCCATCCCAAAGTCCAGAAACGGTTGATCGAAGTCAGGAACACTCAACAACTTGCTCACAGATGGCAAACCGAATTCAGAAACTTCCACGGACCTGTCTGCTGGCAGCGGCTTCAGGCACAGTTGCCGTGCCATAGCGGGGCTCATGGCGAAAACCGCCAAGCTAATGGCGAAAATTTTCTGCACAAATAATTTCAAATGAAGTCTCCAATCTACTTCGAAAGTTTTATGCCCATAGAAATTTCCAGTTCGTTCCTTCTCAACGCGTCTCGAACTTTTTCCAGAGCGGTGTTCCATGATTCAGCCATGGCCTATACAGGATACGCCGTGGATCAGGGGTCGCGCGAGTCGTTGATGTCATCCTGCGTGCATCTGCCCCCAACCGTATCGCGGGTGTGCTTTGGATCGGTGCCAGCTTTCTTTGCTTGGGTGCTTTGACTTTCACCTTTGACCCAGGGCGACGAATTGACTGCGTCCCGCTTGATACCGCGACCTGATTGGAATTCCTTGCAGAGGCACTCGAATAGGGGCGTTCTTCGAACCGGTTGTAGTTGATGCGATAGATGTTCAGGAATGCCACCAAAACCGCTGGATTGAATGTGGCGCCGTTGATGTAGCTTGGACCATTTCGAGCGGATCTTCCTCTAGCCCGTTTGGTGGGGCTCACCCGCTCGCGGAGGGAGTTCATGAAGCTGGAAACCGGATGGATGGTCGCCTTGATATATCGGCGAGCAAGCGCATCGCAGAGATCTGGATCCGTGGGCATTACATGGAATGCACTGCCCTTCAACTTCTGCCGGTATTTTTTGCGAAGGACAGGGAAGCCAACAACCTCCCGCGTCTCCCCATGGATTTCCACGCCAGACCTGACCCATAGCTGAGGAAACTGCACAGACCGGAAATTGATGATCGGGAATGGTGTCATATGGCCACTGGGATCCCGATTGAAAGCCGGAGCCATTGCGCCGGCGCAAAACTGAGACAGGAGCGCGTGGTCGGATGTTTGTGTCTGCCCGGACGCATGCGCGCGCGCCTTGTAGATATCGAAAGCCGTTTTGAATGCCGTTGCTCTGCGGGAGTTTTCGGGCTCGGAGGCATTTTTGTCGAAATGCATGACATGCCATTCGAAACGGTCTTCTTGGATCCAATCGCGGAAAACATGTGGCACGACCCGAACCATGGATGCTTCCTGTTCACCGACAATCGTCAGGCGCTTTGCAGGCAGTAAATCACGAAGACACGCAAGGTGGGCGGCCTTGGTGTATGTTGGCTTCACAACAGATCCATTGAAGCTCCCGCGGGAATCTCGGTCTGTTTCTTGAAAGCCGAAATATCCATTGCGCAGAGTGTTGAAGATTTTCCGATGCTCGTTTGCATTGGCGATCTCATCCAAGTCATCCTGTGGAAGTTGGGCCAGCCCTTGGGCTGCATATTCCTTATCGAGCCTTAGACTGAAGACACGCCAATGGCTTTCAGCACTGGCAAACAGTGCGGCTTCTTCGAAGCGCCCCGTTGGTCTTTGGAAGTGCATTGATGGAACGGTGAAATTGTTCCCGGACTTCTGTGCATAGGCCTGGCGCACATTGGTGGGCATCAGTTGGTCATCCAGGTAGTTTTCCTGAACTACCTGAACTGGATCGACCGTTGTGTCGAAGTTCGCATCTATGCGAAACACATAGCCTGTGTCGATATCGGCACTGACGGAGCACTGCAAAGGTGTCAGGCGTCGATCGGAGCGGCTTTCCCAATTGACGCCGATCACAACATCATCATGGGCAATTCGCATATGAGGATGGCCACCCTGTGCTTCGGTCTTATCTCTCCATTCTTTCAGTTTAGCCCGTTCAAACGCCAGTAGGTTTTTTTCCAGCCAGAATATCCTGTTGTAGACTCGCTCAACCCCGCATTTTTTGCCTGTGTCTGGATCCACCAGCAACTTCCGCAATGCGGTGATTCTGGCACCATTGACCAAGGCCCGCAGTAGCCTGACATTGTCATGCATTTTCTCTTGCTGTTGGTGATCGAGGGACACCGTGAAACGTGCGCCAGCCTTGCCCTTGCAAGGTTTGTGGATAACTCTAAAGCCAGCTGGCTTTGCTTTGCGCCCGTTCTTGCCGGCAGGGATCTTTCCATGACTGCCATTGAAGATAAAGTTGCCGGGTTGATCGAGGTATCTTGCACCACAGTGGCCGCAAACTGGCCCTTCCAGAAGCCCGTTTTGAGTGATCAGCCGGTCAAACTCAGACTCGAAGTGCTTGTTTGAAAGAACATTGAAAGACACATCGCAGTCGTGATTGCCCTGCTGGTGATGGCACACCAGAGACTTCCCGTCCTCCCATCGATGGGGATCCTTCGAATATTCGAGGGCAGTCGAGACAACCTTAGCATCTTGGTCGCCCGTGATTGTGTATTTCCCCCTTCCTCTACCCAGGGAAGGATTTGCAGCAAACGCTTTTTGTCTTCTTGCCTAAGCGTTTCTACCTACGAAGGATTGGTGGATGAAATCAGGTGCAACGCCATAGTTCCCGCAGTCGGGATCGCCACAGCAGTTGAGGTTGATGGTATCCCCGATTTCGGGGTAAATTTGAGGGAGAGACAGCTTGGGCACGGACTTCACAGCGACACAGCCTTTCGTTCTGTTTCGTTTGTTCAAGTCGCCCTCCGCCAGGCAGTGCCCATATTGGCCAAAACCTCCAAAACCGAAGACTTCAGCCCATTTTTTTGAATAGTGTGGCTTCGGGACTTTTCTCCCAGGCTATGAAAAATCTGCTATCAGAAAAAGTCATTTAATATCAAACGGCTGCCGAGCGAAAGCTCGGCAGGCGTTGCTTTTGTGTCCCAAAGTTCGGAATGCGCCAGGCCTCATCGCCGGGGCTTTGATTTTTGTGCAAGCGCTGTTTTCTTATGCACGCAAAGAGCCCAAAGCGTTGGAGGCTGCGCGATGCGTGGATGTCCGCTTCTCCTCTGGCGACCAGAAACGTGTCAAAACCCAGCGCCGTTCTGCCGGGGGTTTGCGGCACAAGGTTTCACAGCAGTTTCGGTCGTGTCACGTGCCGTGACAAAAACGACCTTTTTTGACGAAAACCTTATAGAACGAGTTCTTTGGCAATTCACAATGAAGGAGCAGCGAGCGAACGCGATACCCGCGACTTGTCGCTATGCCCGTTACAGTGCCAATCCAACTCCGACACCACGGCCCGTCAAAATCAATGAAAGCGATAGAACCATGAATTTTGAGGAGAAGATCGCAACCCACTATGGTCATGGTAATCTCACAGCTGCAATTCGCAGTGGCCTGCAAGCTCAGGGTATCACACCGGAACAAGCAAGTGTCGAAGACCTCGGTCCCGTCGATGAGTTTCACATTGGCGGGCGCGCGGCAACCGTTCACTTCTTCGACCAAATTGATCTGTCTGAAACAAGCAAAGCGCTCGACATTGGCTGCGGTTTGGGTGGCGCGGCCCGCTATGCCGCACACTCCTTTGGTTCACAGATTGAAGGTATAGATCTGACGCCCGAGTATGTCGAAACCGGTGGCGCCTTGTGCCAATGGGTAGGTCTTTCGGACAAGGTAAACCTCTCGGTCGCAAGCGCTCTCTCCATGCCTTTTGAGAGCGGCGATTTTGATATTGCCTATATGATGCATGTCGGCATGAACATCGAAGACAAACGTGCTCTCTTCAAGGAGGTCGCCCGGGTGCTAAAGCCTGGCGGGACGTTTGCGATCTACGACATTATGCGGTCGAATGATGAAGACCTTGTCTACCCCGTACCATGGGCGTCGTCTGCTGAGACATGCTGTTTGGCAGGCCCGGCGACCTATCGTGCTGCGCTTGAAGAAGGCGGGTTCGTGGTGCGACAGGAAAACGACCGACGGGACTTTGCGATTGATTTCTTTGAAAAGATGAAGAAGGCGAACGCAGGTCAGAAATCACCGCCACCGCTGGGATTGCATGTCCTCATGCAGCAAACGACTGCAGAGAAAATTCCCAACATGATTGCCAACCTGCAAGCGGGGCGCATCAAACCTGTCGAGATTTACGCCGTCAAGCAGTAGGTTCTTTCAATATTCATACGTTTCTGTCACAGGCAAAAACGGCCGATCTTGAGCAACTCACGCATCCCTAAGTCGATATTGGCGCAGCCGCAGCGAACCGGTGTTTTGTCCCGCAAAATCTACACTGAGGCAAGCCAGCCACAGCACAACCGAGAGCGCCATTGAAACTCCAAACGGGAGTGCTTGCCTTTCTTCCTTCTCGAGATATTCACCTGCATCACGGCCGCCGCCAGCACCAAACCGGCGGCGGCGCGCTGATCAGTACTGATATCCGGGAGTCGAGGCCGACAGCGCCTGTTCGGCCTCGTCCATCTCGGCCGCAATGTCCTCGAACAGCGGCGTCGAGAGGTAACGCTCGCCGGTATCGGGCAGCATCACCAGAAGAACCGAGCCCTCGGGCGCGGTCTCGGCCACTTTCATCGCCGCCGCCAGGCTGGCGCCGCCCGATATGCCGGTCAGGATGCCTTCCTCGGCTGCCAGGCGTTTGGACCAGGCGATGCTTTCCGGGCCGCTCACCGGCTCCAGCGCGTCGAAATAGCCCTGATCCAGCGCCTCTTGCAGCACCAGCGGGATGAAATCCGGGGTCCAGCCCTGGATCGGATGCGGGTTGAAGGCGGGATGGGTCGCGGCGGGTTCACCCTCGGCATTGCGCTGTTGCGCCTCGCCCGACTGTACCAGCGCTGCATTGGCGGGCTCGCTCAGGGTGATCTTCAGTCCAGGCCGCGCGGCTTTGAGCACCCGGCCCAACCCGGCGACGGTGCCGCCGGTGCCATAACCCAGCACTACGTGATCCAGCCGTTCACCGTCGAAATCGCCGAGGATCTCTTGCGCTGTGGTGGCCTCGTGGATATCGGCGTTGTCCTTGGTTTCGAACTGATGCGCCAGGAACCAGCCGTTCGCCTCGGCCAGTTCCTTGGCTTTCACCACCATGCCGACCGCCTTGTCCTCCTTGCGGGTCAGCACCACCTTGGCGCCCAGCATCCGCATCAGGCGGCGGCGCTCGACCGAAAACCCGTCATGCATGGTGATGACCAGCGGATAGCCCTTGGCGGCGCAGACCATGGCAAGGCCAATACCGGTATTGCCGCTGGTCGCCTCGACCACGGTCTGCCCCGGTTGCAACCGGCCCTCGCGTTCTGCGGCCTCGATGATGTTCAGCGCCAGCCGGTCCTTGACCGAGCCCGCCGGATTGAACGCCTCGAACTTCACATACATGGTGACATGTCCGGGGGCGATGGTGTTCAAACGGATCACGGGCGTATTGCCCACCGTTTCCAGGATCGAGCCATAAAGCCGCCCGCGGCCCGTGGTGGTGAAGATCATTGCATGCCCCCTTGTCAATCTGTGGAGTGTCGCGTTGCGTCTTGAAACAATGCGCCCCACAGGACGGGGCTTCAAGGCCACCCGTGTGGAATAGGATCAATCTCCGCCTATTACAGAGAAAACGCGGAAACCTCGATCGCCACAGGACGGCAACCTGGATTAACTGTCGCCGCCAAATTGCTCTGGCAGAAGGTTTTCCTCTGAAAGGTCAGAGGCAGAAAAGGGGCGCTATCCGCCCCTTTCCCATAGAACTAACAACTAGTCTCGAGGACTTGCGCCCTAGTCCGAGCCGTTCGGGAACCTCTGGTCCATACTGACCGAGGGCTGATCGCAGCCCGCCTCGCCCACGATCTTGGCCGGGATACCTGCCACGGTCTTGCAGGGGGGCACTTCGCTCAGCACCACCGAACCGGCGGCGATACGGCTGCAATGACCGACCTTGATATTGCCCAGCACCTTGGCGCCTGCTCCGATCAGCACACCATCGCCGATCTTGGGGTGGCGATCCTCTTCCTCCTTGCCGGTGCCGCCCAGCGTCACCGAATGCAGCATCGAGACATTGTCGCCGACCACTGCCGTTTCGCCGATCACGATGGAATGGGCATGGTCGATCATGATCCCCTTGCCGATCCGGGCCGCCGGGTGGATATCGACGCCGAAAATCTCGGAAACCCGCATCTGGAAGAAATAGGCCAGATCATAGCGCTTGCGCGTCCACAGCCAATGCGCCACGCGATAGGCCTGCATCGCCTGGTACCCCTTGAAATAGAGGATCGGCTGCAACAGCCGGTGGCAGGCCGGATCACGCTCGTAAACGGCCATCAGATCGGCACGCGCAGCCTCGATCAGCTCGGGCGCACTGTCATAGGCGTCATCGACGATCTCGCGCAGCACCATCATCGACATTTCGTTCGAGCACAGCTTGGCGGAAATGCGATAGGACAGCGCCCGGTCGAGATTCTTGTGGTGCAGGATACAGGCATGCACCAGCCCACCCATCAGGGGCTCTCTGTCCACAGCGTCCTGTGCTTCGGCGGTAATCCGGTCCCAGACCGGGTCCACGGGGGCAAGTTTCTTGCGCGTTTCCATCATGGCCTGTCATCCTTCTTTGCGACTAATCTAGTCAGTTAGGATGGATTTGACCAACCTCAATACGTGATGGGTATGGTGACGGAATTGAATGAGATCGCGCTTGCCCGGTTTCGGGCGCAGATCATGGCACAATTGCAGGAGTTGCGCGAAACCGGCGCAGCAGGCCAAGCCGCGCGCGCCGTGGTCGAACTGGATCAGCAATCGGTGGGACGGCTCAGCCGGATGGATGCGCTCCAGAATCAGGCCATGGCCAAGGCCCAACAGGCCCGGCGCGAGGTCGAGGCGCTCCGCCTGACACGCGCGCTTGCCCGGATCGAGGCGGGTGAATACGGCTATTGCGACAGCTGCGGCGACGATCTGCCCGAAGGCCGTCTGAGCCTCGATCCGGCCGCCACGCGCTGCGTCAGCTGTGCGCGCGGCTGACCTGGCGGTCGATCAGCGCGCTCAGCACGATTTCGAAACACCGGCAATAGCCCGGGTCGTCGAACCCAGGCTCATCCGCCAGCACCCGTTTGCGCGCCGCCGACATCAGCGAACCGTTGCCAAACAGCGGATGCAGCCGCCCGGTCGCGCGGACATGGGCATCGGCCATCTCGGCCTCGGACAGCAGCCGCCTGCACAGCGACCGGCGCGCGCCGGCGGGGGCGTTCAGCAGTGCCCGCGCCGCCGCACTGACATCGCCATGCAGAACCGGCCGCATGGTTCAGGCCTCGACCGTCAAGCTGCGGAACAGCCCCGGCCCGAAGCGGGCAGAGACCTGCGCCACCGACAGATCGAAGGGCCGCGCCACCGCATCCGCGACCTGCGCCGCCACCTCATAAGTCCAGGACGGCGCCGCCACTATCTCTTCCCTGAGCACGCTGCCATCCTTGATCACCCGGACCAGATAGCTTTCGCTTTCCTCGCCCAGCGGCACCTCTGGCAGATCCCAGTCGTCGCCGTCGATCCGGGTACGCCGCACCCAAGACAGCTGCACTTCGCTCCCGATCTCGACCGCCCGCAGATGCGCTGGGGCATAGGGGCGCAAACCGATACCATCAAACGCCTCGACCCTGTGTACATAGGACGGGTCGTCATAGCCCCGCCGGGCAGGACCAATACGGTAATGCCGCGCGATCCGCCGTTCCGAACTGGCCAGGTCAATCTGCACCACGCGCGGATCAATCAGCACGAATTGCGAGCCCGCGGGCCAGACATCGGGCATCAAGGCATCACTGCCCAACTGCCCCCTCAGCCGGTTGCGCAGCAGATAGGTATCGGGCGCGATCAACTCGGCATCGCGGAACTGGAACAGTTCCCAATTGCCGGTCGAGCCGTCCCCGATCGCCGCCAGATTCTCTCCACTCAGAATGGCCTCGCGTGGGCGCGATTCCAACTCTCCGGCGACAAGTTTTACCTGGACCGCGTCGCCTCGATCCCACAGCCCCGGGCGGGCACGCGCCAGCGGCGTTTCGGTTACCCCGATCACCGCGCGCGCCGCGACGATCTTGTCCAGCCTATAGGCCTCGTCACTTGCCGAGGAATAGATCGCCACGGTGCCCGGCCAGGGCTGCGCAGTGATCGCCACATGCGGCGCATGCGGCACCTCGTCCCCGGTCATCAACGGCAGGTCCATCAGCATGGGCAGAACCGGAACCGGGGGAACGAATTCCTGCACCACCGGGCTATCATCCGCCATATCCGAGGTGAGATAGACATTCGGCTCGATCCGCACCGCTTCGATCAGCTGCATATGCGCCTGCTCGATCCGGTCGATCCGGTAAAGCCCGCCGATCTCGTCCCCGGCCTCAGGCAGACGAATGACATCACCCGCGCCCAGCGCCAGCCGCGAGGGCGGCAACGCAAAACGGATCGTATCGCGACCCAGACGGGCCTCGGCCAGCCAGCGTTCGACCGTCTGTCGCCCCTCGGCACGGGTCAGCGCCAGTGGCATCTCGTTCGAGGACACCGCATGCGTGGCATCATCGGGCAGAACCGCCTCTTCGGCCACCACATCATGGTTGGCATCCGCCTGAACAAAGCGCAGCCTGACTCGCCCGCTCAACTCCAGATCGGAATCGCGGCGATGCTCCAGCGCGCCATCGATCTCTTCGTGAACGGCCAGCAGCGCGCGGTCCAGTTCGATCGGCCGTCCCCCGTCGCGCAGACGAAAGACCAGCTTACCGTCCCGCTCGACCGCATCGAAACCATAGCACAGCATCAGCGGTTGCAGGGCGGATCGGGCATCGCTGACCTGATCGACCGAATAGCCGCGCACGATGCCCCACAGCGCGCCGAGATCCACCGCGCTCACCTTGGCACGGGCACAGATCTCACGCACGACCGAGGCCAGCGTCCGGTTGCCCGACCGCCCGTTCAGCCAGTGACCACGTGCATAATTCGCGCCGTCGGCCCACAATTCACGATTGTTGGGAAAGGCGGGATAGGGCCGCACATCCCAGGCCCAGACATAGGCATTGGCCATGTCGATCATCGGCGCTTCATATTCGATTGAAACCGGGTTGTTTTCGGGATCGTCCCAATATCCCAATACCGCATTCAGATAGGCCAGTTGCATCAGGTCATCGCGCGCGCCGTTCGAGTACTTCGGCAGGCTCGATTCCGAGGATTTCGGATCGAGGAACTTGTTGGGCTGGTTGGTGCCCTTGTCGACAGCAGCGCAGCCAAGTTCGGTAAACCAGATCGGTTTCGATTGCGGCACCCATGCGGTGGGCAGCGCCTGACGATTGCCCCCGATCCGCTCGTGATGGGTGTTGGCCCACCAGTTGCGGATATCCTTGTAGCGCCAAACCCAGGGTTCCCCATGGGCCGCGTCGGTGATCGGCGTGCGGATCTGTGCTGCCTCCGCTTCGGGCGAATGGTAATACCAGTCATAGCCCTCGCCGCCCTCGACATTGGCCCGCAGATAGGCCTGCTCATAGATGTGGCGGGTCCCGGCCTGGGCATCGGCATGCTCTTCGCCGTCGCGCCAATCCGACAGCGGCATGTAATTGTCGATACCGACAAAGTCGATCTCGGGATCGGCCCACAGAGGATCGAGATGGAAAAAGCGATCCCCGCTGCCATCCTGCGGCTGATAGCCGAAATACTCGCTCCAGTCGGCGGCATAGCCCAGCTTGGTTTCCGGCCCCAGAATGGCCCGCACCTCCGCCGTCAAGGCGCGCAAGGCCTGAACGGCGGGAAAGCCGGCAGCCCCCCGGATCTGGGTCAGGCCGCGCATCTCGGAACCAATGCAGAAGGCCGACACCCCGCCCGCCGCCTTGCACAGCGCGGCATAGTGCAGGATGAAGCGACGCAGCCCCCAATCCTCGCCCCCGGTATAGGTCACCACCCCGTCGCCGATCACGAAATCCGCGGCCGAGGCCGTGCCAAAGAACGCCGCCACCTCGGCATCCGCCGCGGCGGAGCCGTCGGGCGTGCCCGGCTGGGTCGGCGCCAGGCTCAGCGTGATACGCCCGCGCCAGGGCAGATGCGGCTGCCCCTCCTCGCCCGTCCAGGGGTTGGTCAGCGTATTGCCCGCCAGCTGATCCATCAGGATGAACGGATAAAACATCACCCGCTGCCCGGCCTCGTTCATGTGCCGGATCGCCTCGACCACCGCCGCGTCGGCCGGAGTCCCACCATAGATCGGGCGGTCTTCGATCCGGGCGATCTCGTCCACCGTGGCCCGGGTCAGGCCCGAGACCCGCCAGGGCATGTTGCTGCCGTCGATATTCTTGCGCTCGACCTTCGGCTTGATCTCACACTCGCCACAGCGCAGATCGCCCCCGAACCACGACACCACCAGCGAGGCGGCGCCGACGCCGGGCAACTCGTCCCCCATCGCCTCCAGCGAGGTGACCAGATCGGTCTGCCCGGACGGAGAGTTGCTGTTGGCCGCCCAATAGCTGCCCGGCCCGTTGGAATAGTTCACCTGAGTGGTGGCCAGCCCGTACTCACCGGTCCCCGGAATCAGCGCCACGCCCTTGACCAGACCCGCCAGCCCCAGCTCGCCAGGATCGGCATCGGGTTGATCGACCCGCACCACCTCGAACGAGAACTGCGGCACCCGGTTGCCGAACCGGTCCAGGTCGAGATCCTCGAACACCACATAAGCGGTCCCGCGATAAGCTGGCACCAGCCCGGCCCCCTCGACCGCTTCCATCACCGGGTCGGGCAGTTGATCGGCGCTGCCGCGATAGACCCGCATGTTCAGCTCTTCGGGCGAGATCTCGTCACCATCGGCCCAGATCCTGCGTATACCGGCGATCTCGCCCTCGCACAGGGCAACCGCCAGCGACAGAGAATAGCTGTATTGAGTGGTCTTGGGCTGCGAGCGCCCGCCCTTGCCGCCGCCACTGGTGGTGCTCGTCTCGACAAAATCCGAGGCCCAGATCACCTGACCACCCACGCGCATCCGGCCAAAGACCTGCGCGATGGCGTGACCCTCGCCGGAATTGGTCAGCCGGAAGCGGTCGACCTTGCCGGTTTCCACCGCTTCGGCGCCCGAGCCCAGCAACCGCTGATCCAGCACCCGGCCAACGGTCGCACCCACGGCACGCCCCAGCACCGCCGAGGACAGGCCCGCAACGGTGCCGCCGATGGACCCGCCGATCGCCGCACCCGCGGCGGAAAGAAGTATCGTCGCCATCAACTCACCTCCTGAGGAAATTCGAACCGGGACACCACGCGCCGCAGCCACGGCGCGCTCAGGGGGCTCTCGACCACGCCATGCCCGGAATAGGCGTGGATGAAGCGGGGGCTCACCCCGACCTCGGATACAATGCCCAGATGTTTGGCGACGCTGCTCCCGCGCATGCGGAACAGCAGCACCTCGCCCAGCGCCAGCGGCCCCTGCGCGGATTCGATCAGATGCCGGCGCGCCGCCTGCCACAGACGCTCCTCGCCCTGCGGCTCGGACCAGTCCATCGAATAGGCGGGCACCGCCTCTGGCTCCTGCCCGTAAAGTCCGCGCCAGACACCCCGGATCAGGCCCAGGCAATCGCTGCCGGCCCCCAGGGTAGACGCCTGATGCCGATAGGGCGTGCCCAGCCAGCCGCGCGCAATCGCGACCACCTCGCCGCCACGCCCGGTCATCTCAGGCTCCCGCCGCTATTGGCGCCGGTGCGCTTTGGCGTGGCCATCACCCAGTCTTCACGTGGCAAGTCGGGGAAGCCCTGAAAATTCAACAAATTGTTGAATTTCAGACGGCAAGTTTCCATCCGCTTGTCGCAGCCTGCCGTCAGCCGCAGCCCATCCCCAGGGCGCAGCGCGGCGCGGATCGGCTCCCACAGCTCGATCTCACGACCCGCCGCGCTCACCTTGTCCGACTTGATCAGCGCCCACAGTCCCGCCGCCGCGCCGCCGGTCACATCGAGCCGCCCGCGTTGGAACCAGCCCGGCTCGAACCCGGACAGATCGGTCCAGCGAAACACGCGCCCATCCTCGACCTGCTCCACCGCGATCTCTGCGCGATATCCGGGTTGATCGAGATCGAACCGGCAGCCGCCATCGCCCAGAACCGCCGTACAGGGTTTCTGAAACACCCGGCCCAAAGGCTGGTTCAGCGCATCGGTCAACCCGCGCAGCTCGGCCTGAAAGGCACCGCCACCGCGCCGGAGTTCACCGATCGAGCCGCGAAACTGCAACCAGCGCTGCTCCGGTTCAGCCCAGTTGACCAGCCAGGACAGCACCTCGGCGCCGTCGAAACGACCCGCCTCGATATCCTCCTCGCGCACCGCCGCATCGCTGAGCGCGCCCAGCGCCTCGGAGTTGTCTACCGACAGGCCGGTGCTCTGCTCCAGCGCCGCCGCCGTCAGACCGCTATCGGCCTTGAAGGTGAACCCGTCGAACTCCAGCATGCAGTCGTGATCGGTGAACCCGAACCGCACCCCATCCTTGCGCAGGATCGCCCAGCACCGGCACAGCGTGGTCACCCCGCTGGCCAGATGCGCCTGCATCGCCTCGCTTGGACCGCCCATCAGACCCGCACCTCGACTACCGGCACATTGGGCACGTCGCCCGCGCGAAAACTCGCCACGCTGGTCTGGATCCGGTCGGTATCGAACCGTACCGGCACGTCGAACTCGAACCCTGCCGTGATCTCGACGCCGACCGGCGGCGGTGCCTCGAAGCGGATCAGGCCCGTGGTCAAATCCACGTGGTAATCCACCGCCTCTTTCATCTCGTCCTGATCAAGACCGATCCGGACCGTGCCCAGAACCGGCTTCTTGATCGGGCGCGCATAGCTGTTGGTGCCGGACCGATAGGCCTTGACCAGCTGAAACTCTGTCTCGGCCCCGTCTCCGACCGCGATCACCTGATCGTCATAACGCGGCTCGGCCGAGGCCAGGCTGGATTTGAAGTCGGACCAGTCCTTCCACCGGAACCCGTAAACCTGCCCCTGGCGCGCCTCGAAAAACGCGATCAGCGTCTCGATATCGTCCAGCGAGCGCATGCCCACCCCAGCATCATAGCGCCGGCGCGCATGGGCCCAGGGAGAGTTGCGCTCTTCGAACCCGTTGACCAGCGTCACGATGTCGGTGCGCCGCTCGGGCCCCCCGATCGAACCAAAGCTCAGATTGGCGGGAAATCTCACCTCGTGGAAATTCATGATCCGCTCCCCTTGTTACCGATTGCGATTGCCGCGGCCCAGCGCACGGCCCATCTGGGCGGCGATCTGACCCTGGCTGCGGCGGAACCCCTGCACATCGGGGGTGGTGATGTTCATCACCACGTTCACTGCGCGACCGCCGCCACTGTTACGCACGCCCAGCTTGCCATCGGCGCCGCGTGCAAGCGGCATGATCGCCTCCGGCCCCGCCTCGCCCATCAACCCCATGCCACCGCGCATGGGAAAGGCCACCGGCCCGCTGACCACGCCACCGCTGGCAAAGGGCATCACCCGGCCCTGGCTGAACGAGCCGCCTTTGGCAAAGGGCAACAGCCCCTCGAACAACGAGCCGACGCCCTGCGCGATCAGCCCGCCGAAATGATCGGTCACCGGCTTGATCGCGGCCGAATAGGTGGTCTGAATCATCGACCGGGCCACCGTTTCCAGCGCGTCGGACAGTTTCATGCCATCCAGCACGACGCCATCGAAGGCGCGGCGCAGCCCCTTGGACAGGCCCCGCTCCAACGTCTGCACATCCTGTCCGGTGGCCGCCAGCGCGCTGCGCACCCGGCGCAGCTCGGCGTCAAAGCCCGCGGCCATGACGGCGGCATCGCCCAGCGTATCGCCCAGGCTCTCGCCCGTGGCTTCCAATTCCGAAAACCCGTCAGTCTCCGCCATGATCCTCTCCTTGTGTCTGGTCCGGCCAGGCGGCCAGCAGCGCATCCAGTCCGGCGCGGCCCATCGGCGCGTTCCCCGCGCCCTGCCCCAGCATCAGCCGCAACTCGGCCGGGGTCAGGCGCCAGAACGCCTCGGGCGTCAGCCGCAATCCCAACATCCCGGCCCGCATCAGCGCGGGCCAGTCGAACCCGTTCATGTTTCCCCCGGCACCATGAAGGCGCGCGCCAGAAGTTCCGCCGCCGCCCGCGCCGCCGCCAGCGGCCCACCGGCAATCTCGGCCCTCAGAAGCTGGGCGCGGGTCACATCCGCGCCCCCGCCCCTGAGCCCGGCAACCACCAGCGCCAGCACGTCACGGCTGGAAAACGCGCCCCCCTCGAACCGCTGCACCAGTTCCACCAGCGAGCCGCTCTCCAGCTCGGCCTCAAGCTCGGCCAACGCGCCCAGCGTCAGCTTCAGCACCCGTTGCTGCCCATCGATGACCAGGGCCACCTCTCCCGTCCACGGATTGGTCATGATCAGATCGCGGTAAAGCTGAGGGCGCCGGCGCTGGCCAGGCTCACCTCATAGGTCGCCTCTCCATTGTGGCTGCCCGCATAGTCGATGCCGGTCACCTGGAACGGCCCCTCGACAATGCCGAAATCGGGGATGATCACTTGGAAATCGGGCGTCTCGCCGTCAAAGAACAGCTGCCGCGCCCGCTCGTCCGTGCCCGCATCCTTGAAAACGCCCGAGCCCGAGATCGAGGCCGATTTGACCCCCGCGCCCGACAACAGCTCGCGCCAGCCCCCCTGGCTCTCCAGGCTGGTGACATCCACGCTCTCGGCGTTAAAGCTCACGCGGGTGGCACGCAGCCCCGCGATGGTTTCGAACAGGCCCGTGCCGTTCATGTCCACTTTGACCAGCAGGTCCTTGCCGTTCTGGGCACCCATGATGTTACTCCACGTTCAGGTTGATCAATTGTCTTCGACGCGGGCGCGGAACCGCAGATCGATCTGCCGCACCGCACCACCCGTTCCGGTCCGCCGGGCCGAGGCCCGGTCGAACCACAGCCCCACCAGACGCCCGCGCGCCAGGCTCAGCGCCGCATCGTCCAGCGCATCGCTCACCGCGCCCGCCAGCGTCTTGGCCCCGGCGAACCCTGCTGCCTCCGAGATCACCGAGACGGTGAACCGGTGCTCGGCCCCCTCGCCGCTCTGATCCGAGGCGTCGCGCACCTCTTCCGGACCCAGCAGCACATAGGTCTGCGGCAGCGTGCCCGAAGGCAGCGCATCGTAAATGTCCGTCCCCACCAGGGCCGCCACTCCGGCATCCGCCAGCAGGTGCTGATAGACCGCCGTCTGCAACGCCGCCGCCACGCCATAGCTCATGCCGCTACCTCCTCATCCGCAAAACAGGTCAGAAACCGCCCGGCCGGGTCATGCTCGGCCACCGCCCGGATCACGAAAACACGGGCGCCATCGGTGAACCGCTGTTCGGGCGCGGGTCGCATCGAAGACCCTTCGGGCGCCGCGCGTACCGTGATCCGGTAGCTCACCCGCGAGCGCGAAGCGCCCGCTTCGAACCGCTCGGCACCGCTGCGCGCGCTGACATCGGCCCAGACCGTGCCAAGGGCCGTCCAGCTCTCGGCATAGCCCCCCGCGCCGTCAGCCACCCGCGCGGGCGTCTCCAGCAGCAGGCGCCGGTTCAGATGCGGCGCCTTCATTGCACCACCCCCGAACCGAACCGCACGGTGCGATAGCGCTGGATCAGGCTGGTGACGCCAAAGGGCATGCAACCATCGCCCAGCGCGGTCTCGTGCCGGTATTCATAGTAATGCGCCGCCAACAGCAGCACCGCCTGGCCCAGATCGGCCGGCAGCCCGCCCCAATCGGCGGCCATCCCGGCCACCAGCGCGACAATCGCCGCGCCACCGGTGGCCACGGTCGGCAACAGCGCGCCCGCAGGGCGCAACCGCGGCCGCTGGCTGTCACGCTCCAACCGATAGGCGGCCGGGTCCAGCACCGTGTCCTGCCCGCCCCCATCGCGCAGCGTCACCGAGGTGACCATCTGCACCGGCACCACCGGCAACACTTCACCCGTGGCATCGCGCCAGTTGTAGACGGTCCAGGAAAACTGACGCGAGATCAGGATCTTGCCCGTTCGCGCCTCGATTGCGGCGATGGCGGCGCGCAGGAAACTGCGCAACACCTCGTCCTGCACGTCATCCTCTGCAAACCCGGTGCCCAGCCGCAAATGCGCCTTGAACTGTGCCACCGGCAGCGCGGCGTCCGCAACGGCGGTCTCTTCGATCAACATCATCAATTCACTCCGCAAGCTCGGGCCCCTCCGGGCCGTTCGTCTCAGGTCATGCGGGCCCGCGCCGCCTCACGTTGCTCGGACGGAGGGGAGCAGCTAGACAACGCCAGGAAAACCGGCGCGCGCCCGCACCCGAGGCCGGTTCCCCGGCCCCGGACCCGGCCCCGTTAGACGGTGCCGAATTTCAGCAGCTTGATCGCGGCAAAGTCGCTCACGTCGCCGCCCACGCGCTTGGTGGCATAGAACAGCACGTGCGGCTTGGCGCTGAACGGGTCGCGCAGCACGCGCAGATCCGGGCGCTCGGCCACGGTATAGCCCGCGTTGAAGTCGCCGAACGCGATGGAGTAGCTGTCGGTCGCCGGGTCGGGCATGTCCTCGGCGATCACCACCGGATAGCCCATCAGCCGCGCGGGCTCGCCCGCCGCCAGACCGTCCGACCACAGGAAGCGGCCATCGGCATCCTTCAGCTTGCGGATGGTGCCCGCGGTCTTCGAGTTCATCACAAAGGCGCCGTTGGCCCGGTACTGCGCACCCAGCGCATAGACCAGATCGACGATATCGTCGGCGTCCACGCCACCGGCCACACCCGAGGCGACATAGCCGATATTGCCCCATGTCCAGCTGTCATTGTCGACAGCGGCATGGTTCAGGAAACCGCGCGGCTTGTTGACGCCGTCCCCATTGATAAAGCTCTGCGCCTCGGCGCGGGCGAACTTGTTGGCAATACGGTCGGCCAGCCAGCCCTCGATATCGAACGCGCTGTCATCCAGCAGGCGCTGGCTTGCCTTGGGCAGGGCGCTCAGCTCGTGCAGCGGGATCGAGATACGGTCGATCGACGGCGTCCCGGTCTCGCTGGCCGCCGCGGTCTCGTCCGCCCAGCCGGCACCGATATCGGTGTGGTCGATCAGAACGTCGAACGAGTTCGCCTCCACATGCACCACCGAGGCAATCGCGCGGATCGAGGCCGTCGCATGCAGCACCGACTTGATGCGTTCGGCGGTCTGCGGATCGACCAGATAGCCGCCATCGCTGTTGATCGCGGTCGACATCGCCTTGCCTTCCAGGGTCAGCCCACGCAGCGCGTCGTCATCGCCCGAGCGCAGATAAGCGTCAAACGCCTTCTGATGCGGGGCGCCGTCCTCGACGGCGGCGGCCAGATGCGGACGCGCCGCGGTGAGTGATTTACGATCCAGCATGGTCATACGCTCTTCTGTCTGTTTCAGTTTGGTTTCAACTTCGGTGCGAAACCCCTTGAATTCATTCACGAAGCCAGTCATCGCCTGCTTCACCTCCTGAACCAGGGGCACACCCTCTCCGGCCAAGGCCGGGATCTCGGTCTTGCTCATCGGCACGTCCTTTTCGGGTGGGTTGCGGCGCGCTTACCTTCGCGCCAGTTCCTGCCGGGCGCTGTCGAACAGCTCGGCAATGCTGCGCCAGGTCTGCTCGACCTCGGGGGATGTCCCCTTGGCCGCGACCCGGGCACTGGGCAGCATGGGAAAGGTCACCAGCGACACTTCCCACAGCTCCAGTTCGGTCAAGAGCCGCTGGCCCTTGTCATTCTTGCTGGCCCGTCGGGTGCGATAGCCGATCGACAGCCCGTCGATGGCGCCCGCACGGATCAGCGCCGCCGCCTCGCGCCCCTTCTGGGTGCTTTCCAGCAGCCGGCCCTTGACCCACAGGCCCCGCCCATCCTCGCGCACCTCGTCCCAGACCCCGATCGGCTGGGCGGGATCGTGCTGCCACAGCATCTTGACCCGCTGCCCGGCGGCCTGCAGCGTCTTCAGCGAGGCCGCGTAGGCCCCCGCCTGCACATTGTCGCCGCCCTGATCGGTCTGGCCGAACAGGCTGGCATAACCCTCGATCACCGCATCCTCGCTGACGGTCAGACCATCGCCGAAGCGGGCGAATTTATGTTCAAGTCCGGTGTCCATATCCATGAAACACTCCTTGTAAACCATTGTCATCTCAGGGCGAAATCACCAGGAACGATTGAAAGACCTGGGCCAGGATCGCACCCGCGACACCGTAAACCGTCAGCCACAGCCGCCGTTCCATCCGCTCGATCGCCTCGTCCAGCTGATCCAGCCGGCGGCACAGATGCTCATGCTGCAACGCGGCCACCCGCTCATGCGCTTCCAGCCGCAGCCCCGGCGCGCAGTCAAAGGGCGCATAGCCCGGACCCTCAGCCATCGGCATCCTCCGCCAGCGCCGGCAGCCCAAGCAGCATCCGCTTTTCCGCCCCGGTCAGGAAATCGGCGCGGCTGACCCGGGCCCATTGCGCATCGCGCTCGGCGGCCAGCGCCGGCACCTGGTCCAGGTCGGGCTTCAACAGTACCTCCTCGCCTGACAGGCCCGACAGCCAGTCCGACAGGTTGGCCGCCACCCGCGTCACCAGGGGCAGAACCGTCAGGCGATAAAACGCCCGATTGGCCTCCTGATAGTTCGAATAGGTCGCGTCGCCCTGGATGCCCAGCAGCATCGGCGGCACGCCAAAGGCCAGCGCGATCTCGCGGGCGGCGGCTTCCTTGGTCTTCTGAAACTCCATGTCCGAAGGCGAAAAACCCATCGGCTTCCAGTCCAGCCCGCCTTCCAGCACCATCGGCCGGCCGGCATTGCGCGCGCCCTGGAAGTTCGCCTCAATCTCGTCCGACAGTCGCCGGAACTGATCTTCGGCCATCACGCCCTGCCCGTCGCTGCCGGTCCAGACCAGCGCGCCCGAGGGCCGCGCCGCATTGTCCAGCAGCGATTTCGACCAGCGCGAGGCCGCGTTATGCACATCCACCGCCATCGCGGCCGCCTGCATCGGCGAAAAGCCGTAGTGATCGTCCTGCGGGTGGAAAGACTTGATATGGCAGATGCTCGCGGCATCGAAACGATGCGATTTGCCACCCACCGTGTATTCATAGGCTACCGGCCAGCCATCGGCGCCGGGCACCACCCGCATCCGGTCCGAGCGTAGCACATGCAGCTCGATCGGCAGGTCATCGGCGCCACGCACCGCCTCGACATAGGCATCCCCCGACAACAGCAGTTGCCCGAACAGCGCCTCCATCAGCTCGGCCCGGCCCTGAGCGCCATTGGGACGACGGATCAGGCTCAGCATCGGGTGCGTCTCATAGCGCTGCATCCGGTCCTGCAACACCAGGGGCAGCGCCGCCGCCGCCTCGGAAATCAGCTTGACCGACCGGAACCCCACCGGATTGCCCGCAAACCCCGTCCGCGTCAGCGAGGCGGTGTCGCGCGGGCTCCAGGCGACCCGGCCCGCGTTGTGCCAGGCCACCACCGGCCCCGCCGCGCTGGCCTTGGCCTCGGGCGCTTCCGCTCCGGCTCCACGACGCAGGAAATCAAAGATCATGGCAATGCTCCTATCTTCTCGCCCGGCGCCGGATGCGCTGCGGCCTTGTTGATCAGAGTTATCGTCGAAGATTGTTCAGGACCCGGAAACAGAGCGTTCGCAGCTAGTGCAACAGCCCGCACCGCTCACAGCACCCGCACCCGCGGGCGCCTGTAGGCCGCGGCAGGTGCGATCATCAGCTCGTGCAGTGCCCAGACCAGCGCATCCACGCGGTCGGGCGATCCCTGCCCCTCATACCCGCGCGCGGTCATCTGGCCCATCTGTTCTTCCAGCGCGGTCAGGCCCGCCACATGGCGCACCCGCTCCTGTTCATAAAGCGCCGCCACCGGTTCGGCCCGTGCCACCTTGCCCCGCGCCGCATGCACCGCCTTGAAGGGCACCAGCGGGTCCACCTGGCGCAGCACCTCCTCGACCAGCTGGCCACCCTGATTGACCTCGGCCACCAGCCGCTCGGCGCCAAACGCATCCATCGCGGCAATCGCCGCCTTGGCCCAGGTGGTCGGCCCGGCGCCCTGCACCGTGCGATCCGCCAGCACCCAAGCGCGCCAGTCCTGCGGTGGCCCCTGCATCTGCGCACCCACAACCACCATGCCGCAGGCATCACCACTGGCCCCTCCGCTGACCGAGGGGTCCAGCGCCACCACCACCCGATCGAGTTCAGGCACGCTCGACGTGCGCGCACGGTCCAGCATCTCGGCGGTCCACAACGCCCCCTCGGCATCGGCCAGCAACACCCCGTCCAGCTCCTGCCGCCCCAGCCGCGTGCCCGCATAGCGCGCCCGCACCTCCTCCAGAAAACTCTCGGCCAGATTGGCCCGGTTCGCCTCGGTCGGCGCATGGGTCTGCACGGTGCTGGGAGCGGCCAGCAGGTCCTTCAGCAGCTTCACGTTGCGCGGCGTCGTGGTCACGCAGACCTGTGGCCGCTCCCCCAACCGCAGCGCAAATTGCAGCATGTCCCAGGTCTCGCCCGCCTTTTTCCACTTGGCCAGCTCATCCACCCAGGCCGCGTCGAATTGCGGCCCGCGCAGCCCCTCGGGGTCCTGCGCCGAAAAGGCCTGCGCCTCGGCCCCGTTGGGCCAGATCAGCTTGCGCTCGCTAGCCTTCCAATTGGGGCGGCGGTCGGGTGGCGAACAGGCCAGGATACCGCTTTCGCCAAACACCATCACATCGCGCACCTGATCATAGGTCTCGCCCACCAGCGCCACCCGCCGCGCGCGCCCCGCATCCAGCGGGCGCGAGCCCTCGACCCGGGCGCGCACCCATTCGGCGCCTGCGCGGGTCTTGCCCGCGCCACGCCCGCCCAGGATCACCCAGGCGCGCCAATCGCCCTCAGGCGGCAGCTGATGCGCCATCGCCCAGAACTCGAAAAGAAAAGGGAGGGCACATAACCCCCCCTCCCCGATTTCATTCAGAAACCGCTCCCTCTCGGCAACACTTGCGCAGGCGAGCAAGGCGGCACCCGATCTCAGATCGGGCGCGGTCAAGGTCCAGGGCATATCCGCCCTGGGCAATGCCTGCTTCTCGTCGGACTTGTTCGGCAAAACTGGCCTCCACTTTCTGACACTCACGGATCAGGCTGGCCGCCTGACCCATCTGCTTGCCATATCCGGCAAGATCACCATCCTCCCCGGCTCGGATCCGTTTCTGCAGGTCTTCCGCCGCATTACGCAGATCGCGAATGGAATTTTCCAACGACTGAAGCAGTTCAGCCGTCCGGGAAATCCGCTCCTCCGGGGTAATCAAAGTCATATGTGCTCGTGACCTCATGCGAGAGTGATCTCCGCACGAGAGAGACGAAAAAACGGCCACCGGGGTCACCCCCGGGGCCGTTTGCGCATCTCTTCTAGCATGACACAACTTATACACGAAACCGCACGGTGAGTCAAGGCCCTCGCGCAACAGCGCAACAGCCAACGCACTGATATTCTTAACAAAAGATTGATTTCTCTGTGACTGGCGTGCATTCGGGCTTTTCTCTCGCCACCGCCACCGCCATATCTCGGACATGCGCAGCGATCTCAACCATTTCGAAACCATTGCCCGCCAGACCGTCGACGCGATGCCGCCCGCCTTTCGCGCCCATGCGCGGGCTGTGCTGCTCTGCGTGGCCGATTGGCCGGGGCCCGACATGCTTGGCCCGCTCGGGATCGACGACCCGCTGGAACTGACCGGCCTTTACGAGGGTATCCCGATGACCGAGAAATCGGTCAGCGATTTCGCCGCCCCGCCCGACACGGTCTGGCTGTTCCGGGAACCGATCCTGGCCGAGTGGCGCGACCGCGGCGATATCGCGCTCGACGATCTGATCGCGCATGTGGTGGTGCACGAATTTGCGCATCATTTCGGCTGGTCGGACGAGGATATCGCCTGCATCGACGAATGGTGGGCCTGATCGGCCACCCAACTCGTCACCAACGGGATCCCCCCTAGGGATAGGTCCCATGTGTTCCCGTCGTTCCGCTGCTCGTGGCCTGCCGCTACGGTCGGAAAGGCCCCACCGAAACAGGGAAACTCTCAGCATGGCGATAGACATTGGCAAGGTGTCAACGGCGGCGAGAGGCGCCTGAACTGACAGCGACGGCGTCTCGCCAAGCGCTCAACCCCTTGCAGCGGCGGCAGATCCGCTCTCCGAACCCTTCGCTCCAGAACTCGGTGCTGCAGCGCAGGCACCGACGTTCTCGCGCCACATCGCCCAGGGCGCGTTTCTCCGCCTTGGGCGGCAATTCAACCTCGGCCCGAGACCTGTCCCCCATCAGACCTCTCCAGCCTGCACGCGGCCGTGCGCCTGTTGCAACCGGGTCGGCAGGCCTTCGTTTTCTGCAACCTGGATTGCCATCTTATCTCTCGCTCTTTGGCTGTCGACTCCGGCATCCAGCACACCCGTGTACAAACGCGGTGTTCGGGCATCCGAATAGAGATGCCTCAGATGCGCCTCCGAAACGCCATCAGCCGCCATCACAAGGCGCACCATCGGGTCGGCCAGCATGTCCTCAAGGAACAGATCCGACACTGCCTTACCCGTCAGCTTGTCGCGGGCGCGGGCGTGATCCAGATCGGCAAGCGAAACTGACAGGGTCCGCGCAAGCCCGGGATGCGATGCGCGCGCGTGAAGCTTGACCAGAACCGAAGCCTTCCAGGCTTCACGATCCAGGTGGCCCGGGGGCGAAACCAGTTCGGTTTCGATCTCATATTCTCCCGCCGGCAGCGTCTCGCCAAACCCCGGCAGGGTAAAGGAGCGAACAAATACTGCGACGGTCTTGCTGATCAAGTCCTCCATCGGCGCGCTCCCATCTCATGACGTGCAGTCCACGCCCCTTAGAAACAAGGGGCGCGTATTCCCGGCAGCGCTTAAGAAGGGTTGGATTTGGGCGCCGTTTCCTTGGAGGCTGTCTCCGGCTCGTTCGTCTTGGCAGGTGCTTTTGCCGGATCGACAGGCTGCGACGTCATTGCAGCCGCGGCCCGGGCAGTCAGGTCCTTGAAGGACATGTCATCATTCCTTTGATTTTCCGGATCGAAAACTCGCCATCCATGCCGGACGGGGATGTTTGACACCGGTACAATCTATATGGGGGCTCGCCCTTCGATTTGCGAGGGTGCGCGGGTCAGAAGACCATGATCAGACCCTCCACCCGGCGCGGGTCCGATCATTCGTTCAGGCGTTGCTCGAAATGCACAGGCTCACAATGTATCACGCAAGGCCGACCCAAACCGCCCCAAAAGGAGCGACCGGCCACGACAGCCGGTCCCCCGTTTCAGTTGCCCTGTTGCTGCGCCTCGATCGCGCGCCATTTGGCGACGTTGCGATTATGCTCGTCCAGCGTTTCGGCAAAGGCGTGGCCACCGCTGCCATCGGCAACGAAAAAGACGTAATCGGTCGTGTCCGGATTGACGGCTGCTTCCAGGCTTGCCAGTCCGGGATTGGCAATCGGGGTCGGCGGCAGCC
Organism: Ruegeria pomeroyi DSS-3; assembly: GCF_000011965.2. NCBI lineage: Bacteria > Pseudomonadati > Pseudomonadota > Alphaproteobacteria > Rhodobacterales > Roseobacteraceae > Ruegeria > Ruegeria pomeroyi. The sequence goes on from NC_003911.12 coordinate 2,409,648, forward strand.
CCTCGATCACATAAGTGTTCCAAGGCGTTACGCCGCGAAGCTCACTTTGACGCAAACCCCGTCCCAGCACCCCTTTGCCCTTGGTGATACCATAGATCACGGTCGGGTCGGTCTGCAGGCGCATGCCCCGGTCCAACCGGTTTACAAAGACGCTGGCCACCTGGCGGCGCTCTTCGGGCACGCCGGTTTCCTTCTCGATGATCGAGGCCAGGATCAGCATCTCCTCGCGGCTTTGCAGAGGCAGGCCGTCGACGCGCGCCTCCCAGGCGGCGTTGATCCGCAGCTCCTGCTTCTCCTGCATCTGGGCCAGCAGCGCGGCACGCTCCATCCCCACCGTCACGTCATAGCTGTCGGGGGCCAGCAGGCCCTCGCGCGGCAGCTCGTCCACCTCACCCGCCAGCACGTCCCAGGCCTTCAGACCTTCGACCACCTGCCAGCTGGTGACGCCCTCGGCCATGGCCAACCGGTAGCGGGTGTCGCGCTCGGCGCGCTTCTCGGCATAGACCGCGGGCGCCTCGCCCTCGCTTGGGTCGAACTCGACCAGTTCCACGAATTGTTCGGTGGCCGGATCCAGCTCGCGCACTTCCAGCAGCAGGCGGTTGACGCCGATGCGATAGACGATCTCGGTGCCGCAGCTGCTCGCGCCGCCACGGGTGATCTGGTCGATGATCTCCTCCATCGAGGCGCCTTCCTTGACCAGATAGCTGCCTGCCTTCAGCTGCGTCGCCTTTTCGGAATAGCGCGCGCTGATGCGGAACATGGCACCGCTGCTGACCGCGCCCGAGGCCTCAAGATCGCGGCTGACGCGGGTCATGTTCGACCCGCTCTTGACCTGAAGGCAGATCGCCTCGTCCAGCGGGCCCTGCGCGGTGTATTGCGACTTGCCCCAAAGGATCACGCCGGCCAGCAGGAACAGGCCAACCGCCAGAACGGTCAGCATGTTCGAGGCGAGAGCACGCCACATCAGTCGGCCTTTCCGAAGATCACGCTCGCATTGGTGCCGCCAAAACCGAAGGAGTTCGACAGAGCCACGTCGATCTTGCGCGCACGCTTGGCATTGGGCGCCAGATCGACCGGGGTCTCAACTGCCGGGTTGTCCAGGTTGATGGTTGGCGGGGCCACCTGATCGCGGATCGCCAGGATCGAAAAGATCGCCTCGATCGCGCCGGCAGCGCCCAACAGGTGCCCGGTGGCCGATTTGGTCGAGGACATGGTGACATTGGCCGCATGGTTGCCCAACAGCCGCTCCACCGCGCCCAGCTCGATCGTGTCGGCCATGGTCGAGGTGCCATGGGCGTTGATGTAATCCAGATCCGACGGCTCCAGCCCGGCGCTGCGCAGAGCGGCGCGCATCGAGCGTTCGGCCCCGTCGCCGGTCTCGGAGGGCGCAGTGATGTGATAGGCATCGCCCGACATGCCATAGCCCAAGACTTCGGCATAAATCTTGGCACCGCGCGCCTTGGCGTGTTCATAGTCCTCCAGCACCACGATGCCGGCGCCCTCACCCATCACGAACCCGTCGCGGTCGGCGTCATAGGGTCGGCTGGCGGCCTTGGGGTTGTCGGCATATTTGGTCGACAGCGCCTTGCAGGCGTTGAACCCGGCAATGCCGATTTCGCAGATACAGGCCTCGCCACCACCGGCGATCATCACATCCGCGTCACCGGCCCGGATGATCCGGCTGGCATCGCCAATCGCATGCGCGCCGGTCGAACAGGCGGTCACCACCGAGTGGTTCGGCCCCTTGAACCCGTGACGGATCGACACCTGGCCCGAGGCCAGGTTGATCAGCGCGCCGGGGATAAAGAAGGGCGACACCCGGCGGGGGCCCTTCTCCTTGATCAGGTTGGCGGTCTCGGCAATCGAGCCCAGCCCGCCGATACCCGAGCCGATCAGCACGCCGGTGCGCAAGCGGTCCTCTTCGTCCTCGGGCAGCCAGTTGGCATCCTTGCAGGCCATCTCGGCGGCCGCGATGGAATAGAGGATGAAATCCTCGATCTTGCGCTGCTCTTTCGGCGCCATCCAGTCATCGGGATTGAAGGTGCCATCGCTGCCATCGCCGCGCGGCACTTCGCAGGCATAGGTCGTGGTAACACCCGACGCCACCGCATCAAACCGCGTAATCGGACCCGCGCCCGATTGTCCCTCCAGCAGACGGGACCAGGTTTCCTCGACCCCGCTGGCCAAAGGTGTGATCAGTCCCAGTCCGGTTACAACGACTCTGCGCATGAAGTGCCTCTTGCCTGCTTGCTGTTCGAGAACCGCTCTTACCCTGCCCGGGCCCATATGGGCAAGAGCAAGGGTGCGGGCAAACCCGGCGGTCCCTTGCCTGTTGGTCACGAAATCCTGATGCGCAGCCGGGTTCTACTGGAACTGCGCCACCCGCTCGTGGGCGCTGGCGGCGATGCTCAGCGCGTCTTCCAGCGACAGCGACTTGCGGAACAACGCCCGCCCCACCAGCGCACCGGCAATGTTGGGCACATAGGCCAGGCGCGAGATATCGTCGGCCCCGCGCACCACGCCGCTGGCGATGACCGGGGTACGGGAATGCGCCGCCAGCCCCGAAATCAGGCCCAGCTTGGCCTCGACCTCTTCGACATCGCTGTCGATATCGGTCACCACGATGGCGGCAAAGGGCACATCGGCGAAGGCGTCGATAAAGGCCTCCGGCGTATAGGCGCTCTGGCTGCGCCAGCCATCGGTCATCACGTGCCCCTGCCAGACATCGACGCTCAGCACGATCTGGTCGGGATGCCGCTTGGCCAGTTCCTTGACCAACTCGGGGTCGCGCGCGGCAAGCGTGCCGATCACGATGCGCCCGGCGCCCTTGTCGATCCAGTGTTCGATCCGCTCGCGCGAGCGCATGCCGCCCGCCAGCTGCACCGGGATCTCGGCCTTGCGGATGATCTGTTCGACCAACTCGGCATTGCCGCTGGTGCCCGCGACCGCATCCAGATCGGTCAGGTGCATCCATTCGGCACCGGCGGATGCCCAGCCGGATACCGTTTCAAACGGGTCCACATGCCAAAGCATGGGCGCGTCCAGCCGCCCCCTTTCCAGGGTCACGCACCGTCCGTTCTGCAATTCCATCGTCGGGTAGATGATCATGGCCGCTCCTCCGCTGAAACATGTCCAGATGACTCTATCGCAGGATGCGCCCCGCGACACTGACCTGAAAGCGGAGAGTCACATCCCGATTGCGTCACCGGCGCGCGGGCGGACCGTCGCGACGCAACAGCGTGACCGGGCGGCCGCCAAATTCGGCCTCGCGCATCGGGCGGTATCCCAGCGATTGTGCCAGCCCCAGCGAGGGCGTGTTGTCCGGTGCGATCATCGCCACCAGACGGCCGGGAATCACCCGGTCGAACCAGTCATGCGCCGCCGCTACCGCCTCGCGGCCCAGCCCCTGGCCCTGCGCCTCGGGCGCCAGCACCCAGCCCGCCTCGGGATAGGCGTCGAAATCGGGCCCCATGTCGCGGCTGCTGTAGAAAAACCCGGCCTGGCCCACCAGGCGACGGGTCTTTTGCAGCACCACGCCCCATTGGCCAAAACCGGTCATGTGCCAATGACCCTCGTTGCGCAGGAACGCGTCCCAGCACTCGCCCCGGCTGCGGGGCTTGCCGCCGATATGGCGCACCACCTGTTCATCTGCCCAGATCTCGGCATAGCGGTCGAAATCCTCGGGCCGCATTCCGACCAGCCGCAGCCGTCCGGTGTTCAAGATCGGTATGGATCGGATCATTTCGCGCCCGTCCTGTCTCTGCCTCAACCCCAAGGTGCAAATCGGCGGGGGTCTTGGCAACCGGATTCGGGCAACTGCATGAAAAAAGGCGCCTTCCGGCGGGAAGGCGCCTGTTTGACCTTTCAGGTCTCAGCGAAGGCTCAGGAGGCTTCGCTGATGAACTTGACGGCGTCGCCGAAGGTCTGGATGGTTTCGGCCGCGTCGTCCGGGATCTCGATGCCGAACTCTTCTTCGAAAGCCATGACCAGCTCGACGGTGTCGAGGCTGTCGGCGCCCAGGTCGTCGATGAACGAGGCATTCTCGGTCACTTTGTCTTCTTCGACACCCAGGTGCTCCACAACGATCTTCTTAACGCGATCTGCGACGTCGCTCATGTCAGTTCCTCATTCCTACGGGGCCCACTGGCCCATTTTTGCCCTTGCCCGCTCGGGGTGGCTTGGTTTTGCCCGGTCCGGGCGGTTCAGGTTCCGGGGTGTCCCGGGTAACGCAGAAGGCCGACCCCATCGACCGGCCTTCCTCAGGATGCGCCGCCTATAACACAGACGCGCGCGTTGGCAAACGCTTTCGCATCTGGCCACCGCGCCGCTCACAACATGGCCATACCGCCGTTCACATGCAAGGTGGCACCGGTCACATAAGCGGCCTCGGGACTGGCAAGATACAGGACCGCCGCCGCGATTTCCTCGGGCGAACCCATGCGGCCAGCGGGAACCTGCGTCAGCAGGCCCGATTTCTGCTCATCCGTCAGCTTGTCGGTCATTGCCGTGGTGATAAAGCCCGGTGCCACCGCGTTGACGGTGATTCCCCGGCTGGCGACCTCATAGGCCAGCGCCTTGGACATGCCGACGACACCCGCCTTGGAGGCGGCATAATTGCCCTGCCCCGGGTTGCCGATGGCACCCACCACAGACGAGATATTCACGATCCGGCCCCAGCGCGCCTTCATCATGCCGCGCAGCACGCCCTTGCACAGTTTCATGGTGGCGGTCAGGTTGACGTCGATCACGCTTTGCCATTCGTCATCCGACATACGCATGAACAGGTTGTCGCGCGTGATGCCGGCATTGTTCACCAGGATATCGACCGAGCCCAACAGGTCGGCGGCCTGTTTCGGCAGCGCCTCGACGGCCGCCATATCGCTCAGATTGCAGGTCAGCACATGGGCGCGTTCGCCCAGCTCGTCGGCCAGCGCCTGAAGCGGCTCGACCCGGGTGCCCGACAGCACCACCGAGGCGCCGGCAGCATGCAGCGCGCGCGCGATGGCGCCCCCGATGCCACCCGAGGCACCGGTGATCAGGGCATTCTTTCCGGTCAGATCAAACATAGACTTATTCCTCTTATCCCCGACCATCCAGGCCGGGCCTTGCACGTTTAGGTGGGTTCAGGCGTCGCCAGCAAGGATTTTTTGCACATCTTCAGGTGTGCCCGCCGGTTTGCACGCGATCTCGCGGTTGATCTTGCGCACCATACCCGACAGCGCCTTGCCCGCGCCGATCTCCCAGATCTCGGTCACGCCCTGGGCGGCCATGTATTCGACGCTTTCACGCCAGCGGACCGAGCCGGTGACCTGTTCGACCAGCAACTGCCGGATCAGGTCGGGATCGCTCACCGCCTCGGCGCGCACATTGGCGACCAGCGGCACGGCGGGGGCCTTGATTTCGACCGCGGCCAGCGCCTCGGCCATGGCATCGGCGGCGGGCTGCATCAGGGCGCAGTGGAACGGGGCGCTGACCGGCAGCATGACCGCGCGCTTGGCGCCCTTGGCCTTGGCGATCTCGGCGGCGCGTTCGACCGCCGCCTTGGCGCCCGAGACCACCACCTGAGTGGGGTCGTTGTCATTGGCGGCCTGACAGACCTCACCCTGCGCGGCCTCGGCAGCCACCTCGCGCACCGCTGCAAGGTCAAGCCCCAGGATCGCCGCCATGGCACCCTGCCCGACCGGCACCGCGCTTTGCATCGCTTGCCCACGGGTGCGCAGCAGCCGCGCGGTGTCACCGACGCTCAGCGCCCCGGCAGCGGCCAGCGCCGAATACTCGCCCAGCGAGTGACCGGCGACAAAGGCGGCTTGGGTGATCGCCACGCCCTCGGCCTCGAGCGCGCGCATCGCCGCCATCGAGGTCGCCATCAGCGCCGGTTGCGCATTCTGCGTCAGCGTCAGGGTCTCGATATCGCCCTCCCAGATCAGCGCGCTCAGCTTCTCTCCCAGCGCCGCGTCGACCTCGTCGAACACGGCCTGCGCGGCCGGATAGGCCTCGGCCAGCGCCTTGCCCATGCCGATGGTCTGGGCGCCCTGCCCGGGAAACACGAATGCGGTCGTCATCTCTGTCCCTTCGCTCTCTGAAACGTTAACGCCGGGTGTAGCCGCCCCGCCCGCGCCGCACAAGCTCTGCATCCCGACACGGGAGCTGTGCAAAGGCGCATATTGTGCAGCGGCGGCACAGACCGCAGGTTGCAAGGAGCAACGAGCATTCGGAGAGCGTGATGACCCTGACCAATACCCCACACAGCTATGGCGGCGTGGCCAAGGGCCTGCACTGGTTGACCGCATTGCTGATCGTGACCCTGCTGCCGCTGGGCTGGGTTGCCGATCAGGCCGCCGGGCGGGCCACCGCCGGGGGCGCCGGCGCCGAAGAGATCGCACGCGCCGCCTGGCTGTTCTCGGCGCACAAGACATTGGGCATCGCTCTGTTTGCGGTGGCCTTGCTGCGCATCTTCTGGGCGCTGACCCAGAAACGCCCCGGGCTGCTGAACGCCGACCACCGGGCCGAGGCGCTGGCGGCCGAAACCGTGCACTGGCTGCTCTATGGCGCCTTGGTGCTGGTGCCGCTCAGCGGCTGGATCCACCATGCCGCGACCGAGGGCTTCGCTCCGATCTGGTGGCCGCTGGGCCAATCCCTGCCGATGGTGCCCAAAAGCGCCGCGCTGGCGGAACTCACCGCCGTGCTGCACCGCGCCTTTCTGCTGGTGTTGCTGGGGGCGCTGGCGCTGCATGTGGCGGGCGCATTGAAACACCACCTGATCGACCGCGACGCAACCCTGCGGCGGATGCTGCCGGGGCGGATCGACTTGCCCATGCCGCCCAAACAGGTCCACAGCGCCGCACCGCTGCTGCTGGCGCTGCTGGTCTGGCTGGGCGCATTTGGCGCTGGCGCATGGGTGAACACACATTCCGCCCCGCACGCACCGGCAGAGGTGCAACGCACGGCGCTGGCACCGGTGGCCTCGGACTGGCAGGTAAGCGAAGGCACGCTGGCGATCACCGTCACCCAGCTGGGCAGCGCCGTCAGCGGCAGCTTCGCCGACTGGACCGCCGCGATCCGGTATGATCCGCGCGAGACACCCGGTCCGACGGGCGAGGTCACCGTCACCATCGCCATCCCCTCTCTGGCGCTGGGATCGGTCACCGCCCAGGCGATGGGCGCGGATTTCTTCGATGCCGCGCAGTTTCCCACCGCGGATTTCACCGCCACGCTGCACCGCACCGAAACCGGCCACGAGGCACGGGGCGAGCTGAGCCTGCGCGGCGCCAGCGTCCCGCTCACCCTGCCCTTCGATCTGGAGCTTGACGGCGATACCGCCCGCATGCGCGGCACCGTCACGCTCGACCGGCGCGATTTCGGGATCGGAGCCAACATGCCCGACGAAAGCTCGCTGAAATTCCCGGTCACGGTCGATGTATCCCTGACCGCCACACGATAGAGCAGCGAAAAAAGCCGGGTCCCGACGGGCCCGGCCTTTTGTGATAAATGGTGCAACATCGGGCCGAACGCATTCCAGGCGAAGCGCGATGTCCGAAAGTGACGCCCGAAGATTTCTTCGGGCGTTGTCTGTGAAGGTTGGCGGCAATGCGGGATAAAGTTGGCTTTGGCCGCTATTCTACCGATGTCCGCTGTTGCGCGTCATCGGTAGACGAAACCCAAGACGGATGATTGATTTCGACCCGCCTTCCATTGTCGAATACGTTAAACATGGAAGAAAGACACATTTGATATTGCATATCTCTAAAGCGAAATATGCGATTTCCCGACGGGGGTTCAAATCTGTCCAAGATCGGGTGGCTTGCCCCATTTATGTCGTCTGCTAGCTTTGCAAGCATTGATCCAGTTCGCATCGCTATCTGACCTTCTAGCTTTCGTAGGACCTTCTGCGTTACTGGGTGCGCGGAAAGCTCATCTTGGATCAACTCAGTAACATCTTGCACTGTGAATTCGTCCTCCTTGACTAAACCAAGTGCACAAAGATACAAATTTTGTAAAAGCAAGTCTGATACGTAACCATCTTTCAAATACTGCCCCATAAGCGCAGTTTCTCGTGCTGGATCAACAATCCAACTTGCAACAGTAGTTTGATTGATGTGAAAACGACGCCTTAGCCATTCTCGCTCTCCCTTTTCTATTCGCTCAAGGCTCAGGAACCTGTCTTGCTGTCCCTGCAAGGCAACTTCTTTGCAAAACTCGTGCAAACGTTGTGCATTGCCTCTTGTGACAGTAATTGCGCGCCGGATCAAATAGTTAACAGCATTCGTTTCTTCGCGATACTTGAGGAGCGTTCTAAAGCCGCGTTCGACGAAGCGAGCGACGTCTTCATCGCTGAGTCGAGCGATTTCTTCCAGCTCGATAAGACGATTGGCAATTGTCTCAAGCCTCGGAACGCTTCGAAAATAGTTTCGAATGTTGCTCGGCGTTCCCACAATCGCAATTCTCACGTCAAACTTGGCAAACTGATCGTCATCGAGCAACGCAATAATGTTGCCCAGCTCCCTCAGCAAATCCCTTTGTTCGAAGATGAGCTCTAGATTCTCAAAAACGAGGAACGCCGGCCTTCTGCCTGCCAATTTTCGGCAATGCTTCAAGGCGTTAAGGAAAGCATCATGACCATCGAGCTCCGTTGAAAGCTCTTCAGTCTCGGAATATGTAATGAACCAAGAGAATCCGTGAGACTTAGCCTTCTTGACACGGCCAGTTCCATTACGCCGACCAACTGTTGAAACTAGCTCTTTTGCAATTGACTGCTGACTTGAAGCCCCAGAAAGGTTTACGGTGAGAAAAAAAATCCCCTTCTCTTTGAATACCTTCTTGTATAGCCACGACTTCCCGCACCCACTGTTGCCAAAGATGATGATGTGCAATGTGTCATTGGCAGACCTAGCCAAGTCATCTTCTACTTGGCCTCTGTTAATATACATTTTTCTATTTACTGGGCCGCGCGGCGTGAAAACGTCCTCTATGAAAACTCGACCAAAAAGTCGATGAATCTTTCTCATGTGATGGTTGTTCGAAAGCTCATTCGCCACAACAAGCCTTGTGAGCCTCTTCATTGAAAAAATCTCTCCGTTTGTGGTCAAGGCTATTGTCAGAAAATCGCTTGAACCCTAGCACTGCAATACACCTTCTCCAACACCGTTTTAACGTCAAGAGCGAGCATTCAGGCACGCCGTAGCATAGACGTCTTTGGGCTCGAAGCTGCCTGTGCGCTTCGAGCCCTCACCCTTTTCACATGCGCCATTTATTGCAAAGGGCTGGCCGACGGGCCCGGATTTCCGTGTCTCTGTGACAGAGGCCTTAGTCGGCCTTCATCGCCTCGACCGAGATGCGCAGTTCAACCTCGTCGCCGACGAAGGGCGCGAATTTGCCAAGGTTGAAATCCGAGCGTACCACGGTGGTGGTTGCATCGAACCCGGCCCAGGGCTTGCCCGCCATCGGGTGGTCGCCCATCTGGTTCAGCACCGCGTCCAGCACCACCGGCTTGGTCACGCCGTTCATGGTCAGATCACCGGTGATCTTAGCGGTGGTCTCGCCGGTCACCTCGATCGCGGTCGAGGCAAAGGTGATCATGTCGCCGTCCTTGGCGCCAAAGAAGTCACCCGAGAAGAAATGATCTTCGCGTGCCTGCCAACCGGTGAACATCGACAGGACCGGCATCGACACGGTCACCGACGACGCGGCGGGGTCTTCCTTGTCGAACATGATTTCGCCCTCGAACCCCGAGAACATGCCGGTGGTGGTGGAATAGCCCAGGTGGTTATAGCTGAACACGACCTGGCTGTGGCTGGAATCCAGCAGGTATTTCTCGGGGGCGGCGGTGGCGGCGCTGGCAAGGCCGGCCAGGATCAGCGCGGCGGCAAGGCGGGTGGATTTCATTCTGTCGCTCCATGTCTTGTCTTGTGGGTTCAGGCGGACGGCTGTCCTTGCCTTGACCCAGACATGGGGTAAGCGGGCTGCGCGGGCAATCTGCCCTGCTCCACAGACTCTGTTGAAGAATGAACAGTGACCGGGCTTCAGGTCGGGATGGTCACGAATCCGCTCAACTGGCTGCGCAGGGCCTGGCGGATTTCGGCCGAGGGGATCGGAAGACGCATCAGGATCGAACCGTCCACATCGCAGATCTCCAGATAATGCTCGTTGAACCGGGCCGCGCCCAGGCTGTCATAGCTGCGGCGCAGGATCGTCTGCGGGCGGCCACGGTTGTTCTTTTGCAGCACCCGCACCTCGCGCCGGATCGGGTCGAAATAGGCATCGGGCTGGTTGTCCTGATGATGGATCATCAACAGCGCCAGACCGCAGAAGAAGAAGAACAGCGACACGCCCAGCTTCATCAGCGCCGCATCGGCCCCGTTGTTGGACCCCGGCAGCAACCACATCGAGGCCGCACCAATCACCAGCGCGGTTCCGATCACCCGAAAGATCACGGTACGCAGCGGCCAGTTGGGGGCAAAGGTGATCATCAGCGGCACCGTCTCTTCAAAAGACGGCAGCGGCATCCGGTTGCGAAGCGTCTGTTGCTGTGCCACGTGCATGTCGGGTCGCGCTCCCTGCGCCAGGTTCTCCGCCGGGTTGTGTCCGGCAGGGTTAACGTTCGATAAACATTGCGACGGGAATGCGGCAGGCTCGGGGTAATTGAGCGGCACCTGGTCGTGCGCAACCTGGGCATGTGGCCAGAGATGTGAGCGGACCAAGCCTCTTGCCCCCGCCGCGCAGGCGTGTATATGGGGCCATCCTTTCACAGAATACGTGAACCGCGCAGTCTCTCGTGGCAGGGCCGTGAAAGGATCAGGGGCCCCGCCTATGAAATGCGCCTAGATAGAAAACAGGAGATCGCATGCCTCTCTATGAGCATGTCATGATTGCGCGTCAGGATCTGTCCAACACGCAAGCCGAAGGCCTCATCGAACATTTCGGTGCCGTACTCAGCGACAATGGCGGCAGCCTGGTCGACCACGAGTACTGGGGCGTCAAGACGATGGCCTACAAGATCAACAAGAACCGCAAGGGCCACTATGCCTTCCTGCGCACCGACGCACCCGCGTCCGCCGTGCAGGAAATGGAACGCCTGATGCGCCTGCATGACGACGTGATGCGCGTTCTGACCATCAAGGTCGACGAGCACGCCGAAGGACCCTCGGTCCAGATGCAGAAGCGCGACGAGCGCGACAGCCGCCGCGAACGCCGCTAAGCCCGCATTAGGAAAGGACATCAAGTTATGGCCGCTAAACCGTTTTTCCGCCGTCGCAAGGTGTGCCCCTTCTCGGGCGACAACGCACCCAAGATCGACTACAAGGACACCAAGCTGCTGCAGCGCTATATCAGCGAACGCGGCAAGATCGTGCCCTCGCGCATCACCGCCGTCTCGGCCAAGAAGCAGCGCGAACTGGCCCGTGCCATCAAGCGCGCGCGCTTCCTCGCCCTGCTGCCCTACGCCGTGAAGTAAGGAGATAAGCACATGCAAGTTATCCTTCTCGAACGCGTGGCCAAGCTGGGTCAGATGGGCGACGTCGTGGACGTCAAATCGGGCTATGCCCGCAACTTCCTGCTGCCGCAAAGCAAGGCGCTGGTCGCATCGGATGCGAACATCGCCCAGTTCGAAGCGCAGAAAGCTCAGCTCGAAGCCCGCAACCTGGAAACCAAGCAGGAAGCCGAGGCCCTGGCCGTCAAGCTCGACGGACAGCAGTTCGTCGTGATTCGCTCGGCATCGGATGCCGGCGCGCTGTATGGCTCGGTCACCCCGCGTGACGCCGCCGAAGCCGCCACCGAAGCCGGCTTCTCGGTCGACAAGAAGCAGATCGCCCTGATCGCTCCGATCAAGGACCTGGGTCTGCACACCGTCGCCGTGCGCCTGCACCCCGAGGTCGAGGTCAGCATCAACCTGAACATCGCACGCTCGCCCGAAGAGGCCGAGCTGCAGGCATCGGGCAAGTCGATCCAGGAACTGGCCGCCGAAGAAGAGGCCGCCGCTGAATTCGAGATCGCCGAACTGTTCGACGATCTCGGCGGCGCCGCGTCCGACGACGACGACCAGGCCCCCGCCAGCGACGAAACCGCCTGATCGGTTTCCCGCAGGGGAACAAGATTGAAAGGCCGCGCTGCCCGCGCGGCCTTTTTTCATGGACGACGCCCCGCCGCTGGCTGTAATCCGCCCATCCGCGGGTACCGGACGCAATTCTCTCTTCGCAGACCGCGTCCAAGCGGGTATTTGCCTCGGGGATTGACGCGACCAAGGAGCCCCCGATGCAGTTCACCCGCCGCGCCCTGTTGCTGACCGGTCTTGCCCTGCCCGTTGCCGCCTGCGGGCGCGAACCGGAACCTGCCGCGACCTTCAATCCGCCGCTCTACCCCAACGAAACGCCCGAGCTGCGCGCCGCGATCAACCGCTGGGCCGATCACTATGAACTGCCGCGCAATCTGGTGCACAAGCTGGCGATCCGCGAAAGCACCCATCGCCCCTGGGCGGTCAACCGGCCCTATTACGGCCTGCTCCAGATCCTGCCTGCGACCGCCCGCACCATGGGCTATCGCGGTGGGCCCGAAGGGCTGCTGGATGCAGATACCAACCTGCAATATGCGGGCAAATACCTGCGCGGCGCCTGGCTGCTGGCCGATGGCAGCCAGGACCGGGCGATTCAGCTCTATGCCTCGGGCTACTACTACGAGGCGAAGCGGCGCGGCATGCTGGTCGAGACCGGTTTGCGCCCCGCCTCTTGACGCGACGTCAATAGATTTGTGAATCTGCAATACACCAACGCGCTGCAGGGCGCTGCGCCAGCGCCCTGGACCAGTGGCGCTCCCCAGGTTCCGACAGGATAAATCCCTTCGCTTACAAATGGTTCCAACCAGGGTGACGCCGGCGGCAACGGCCCGGAAATGATCAAATCTCGGCTCCGCCAAGCCGTTGATACCAAATCATTAGTAGACATAACCCCCGATCGGAGCCGCCTTAACCCTACCGCAACCTTAGCATGAAAATCGTTGCTTCGATGCGTGTGATGGGGCAAGCTGTGTTCGTGATGATCGAGTGTCGGGGGGTCTTGCCGGTGAAATACCTGCTGGTTCTGGAATATAGGCACTCGTCAAATGTAGGGCTTAACAGGTGAAGGTATGGATACAGTCGATACCGTAGTAGGGCGCCGCATCCGCGCCAGGCGCTCGGCGCTTGGTCTCAGCCAGGCCGAGCTTGGCCGGGCGGTCGGAGTGCGTTTTCAGCAGGTTCAGAAATATGAATCCGGTGCGAACCGGGTCAGCGCGTCGCGCCTTTGGGCGATTGCCGAAGTGCTCGATGTGCATATCAGTCATTTCTTCGAAGGCATCCAGGCACCGGACTCCGGCGTGATCGATGGCAGCGATGCGCCCGTCGACCGGCTGATGTTCCTGCAGGATCGCGATTCTGTAGAAATGGTCGAGATTTATAGCAGCTTGCCTCCAGCGCAAAAGCGTGCTGTTCTTGCCTTTGTCAGAACGATGGCGGTTGATACGCAAATGTCCGGGGAAAAAGTGCCCGGATAACGGGTCTTCCGCCCTGTTCTGATCGAACAGGTGCAGTAGATGGATATTGTCGATCTCGGGACTTTGCCAAAGTCGGAAGCCGTTTATTCGGACTTCCTTCTGCAAGTGCGCGAAAAGCTTGAGATGGACCATGCTGCCTATGCCGGGCTGAACCCGGCAGCTGGCGCCATCCACGGCTATGTCACCTACAGCGACGAGTGGAAGCTCCATTATCAGGAGCAGGGCTTCCACATGATCGACCCGACCCTGCACATGAGCCAGCGCAGCATCGCTCCGGTCGACTGGAGCCGCCTGGAGCGCAGCAATGATTTCCGCCGCGTCTTTCGCGACGCCCATGACTTTGGCATCGGCGATCAGGGCCTGACCATCCCGGTACGTGGTCCCTATGGCGATGTCGGCCTGCTCAGCGTCACCCGGGAATGCTCGACCGAGGAATGGCAGAAGCTGGTGCGCCATGTGATCGGCGACCTGCAATCACTGGCGGTGCATATCCACGACACGGTGATGAGTTCGGACATGCTGGGCCGAATCCTCTATCACCCGTCGCTCTCGACCCGCGAGGTCGAGATCCTGCAATGGGTGGCCGCTGGCAAATCGCAACAGGACATCGGCGATATCCTGTCGATCTCCCATCGCACGGTCGAGGTGCACCTACGCTCGTCTCGCGAGAAACTCTGCGCGTTGACGACCGCTCAGGCTGTCGGGCGTGCCGTGGGACTGGGTCTGATCTACCCCGGCTGAACCATCCAGTACATTTTTTCCGCCTCTACGGGAAACCCCCAATAGTCCCGACACGAGACTTGGGTAACGATTGGTGTACCGAAATCCACTCGTAGGGGGAAACAAATGATCATCGTGATCGACGCTTTGAACAAGCATCTATTCGGTGGGGTTCTGGATGACATGTTTCGGTTGCGTGCCCGAGTGTTTGGTGATCGTCTGGGATGGGATGTAACAATTGAAGATGGCAAGGAGATCGACCGTTTCGATCACCTTGATCCGGCCTATGTCGTCGGGCTTGACGACGACGGCAACGTAGTTGCGGCCGTCAGGGCGTTGCAGACCACAGGCCCGCATATGCTGGCGGATGTGTTTTCCGACATCCTCTGTGGCGAACCACCGATCCGCAGCGCCACGATGTGGGAATCCACCCGGTTCTGTGTGGACACGCAGCGGCTCAAACGCGGCAAGGACCGCAATTCGGTGTCATATGCCACATGCGAGCTGATGATCGGCTCGCTGGAATATGCCCGCCGCGCAGGGATCAGCGATATCGTCACCGTGATCGACCCGGTGATGGACCGGGTCCTCAAACGCTCGGACAACGCGCCGTACGACTATGTGGGCCAAACCGTGCCGATGGGCAAGGTACCGGCGCTCGCCGCCCTGCTCGATACCGGAGAGGAGCGCGTCAACCGCGTGCGTGAATTCGCAGGTATCATCCATGACGTGTTTCTGAGCGATGAGGACGCGCTGGCCCTGTTCAACGGGGCGCATGGCGAACAGGCCGATCAGCCAGTGGCCAATGCAGATTACAGCCCCACCACACCGCTGGAACGCTATCTGGTCGAACAGCTTCAGGCCGCCGGAACCGAAGAGGAAGTGAAAGCGGTGCAGGGCCTGATCGAGGCGCTGGCCGGGTCGCTGGAACCAAGCCGGAAGCAGCAGTTGCTGAATACCCCAAAACTGGTCGCGCGTGAGGCCTGAGCCACTCGCGAAGCAAACAAGACGCGTGACAAAAAGAGCCGCCCGATCTCTCGGGCGGCTCTTTTGATTTCTAGGTCCGTGAAAGGGCGGATTATTCCGCGTCCAGCGCTTCCAACGCCTTTTGCAGGTCGTCCTTGCTGATCTCTTTCTCGGTCACCTTGGCCTGGGCCACGATGTGATCGACCACCTTGTCCTCGAAGATCGGCGCGCGCAGCTGCTGCTGCATCTGCGGGTTCTTCTGCACGAATTCGAAGAACTGACGCTCCTGCCCCGGATACTGACGGGCCTGGCCCAGGATCGCCTGGGTCATCTCGGCATCGGTGACCTCAACCTCGGCCTTCTGGCCCAGTTCGGCCAGCAGCAGGCCCAGACGCACGCGGCGCTCGGCCAGTTTGGTGTGCTCTTCGGTCGCTTCGATCTCACCGTGGTTGTGATCGTGAACCTCGGGGTTCTCCTCGTGCCACAGCTGATGCGCGATCTGCTTGGCCTCAGCGTCAACCAGGCTGGGCGGCAGGTCGAACGAGACCTTGGCATCCAGCGCGTCCAGCAGGCCACGCTTCATCACCGCGCGCGAGGCACCGGCATATTCGGCTTCCAGACGCTCGGCGATCTGGCTCTTCAGCGCGGCCAGGTCCTCGGCGCCGAATTTCTTGGCCAGCTCGTCGTCGATCTCGGCGGCAACCGGTTCCTTCACCTCTTTGATGGTGCAGGTGAACACGGCTTCCTTGCCGGCAAGATGCTCGGCGCCGTATTCCTCGGGGAAAGTGACGGTGACGTCTTTTTCCTCTTCGGCCTTCACGCCCACCAGCTGCTCTTCGAAGCCGGGGATGAAGCTGTTGGAGCCCAGCACCAGCGGGTAATCCTCGGCCGAACCGCCTTCAAACGCCTCGCCGTCGACCTTGCCGACGAAATCCATCACCACCTGGTCGCCGTCCTTGGCCTTGGAACCCTTGCGGCGCGCTTTGAAGTCCTGCGCGGTCTCGGCCAGGTTGCCCAGCGCTTCGTCGATGGCCGCGTCGTCGGCCTTGACCACCAGCTTCTCCAACGCGATGTCGCTCATGTCGACCTCGGGGATCGCAGGCAGCGCCTCATAGGACATCGCGACTTCGACATCGTCGCCCTCTTTCCAGTCCTCGTTGGTCATCTTGACCTCGGGCTGGAGCGCGGGACGGTCACCGCTGTCTTCGAAATGCTTGTTCATGGCGCCGTCGATGGTTTCCTGCATCGCCTCGCCCAGCAGACGCTGGCCGAACTGCTTTTTCAGCAGCGCCATGGGCACCTTGCCCTTGCGAAAGCCCTTCATCTCGATCTCGGGCTGCGCCTCGACCAGCTTTTCGTTGACTTTGGCGTCCAGTTCAGCCGCGCTCACAACGATGTTGTAGCCGCGTTTCAGACCTTCGTTCAGCGTCTCGGTAACCTGCATATGGTAGTCCCCATAGGATTCGGGGCGCACGCACCGAGGCGCGCGCCATGCACAATTTGTGGCCTTCTATTTGTCCCGAGAGGCCGGTGCAAGGGGGTAGTGCCGCACTGGCCCCGCAATTGGTGGTATGAGACAAAAAACACGCCCCGGACCGGCCGGGGCGTGTCAAAGTCAAACGGTCAGGAACCGATCAGAAGCGCCAGCGCGCACCCAGCACGATGGTGCTGAGGTCCTGATAGCTGTTGGCCGCGTCGTCATATTCATAGTCCTGATAGGTGAAATAGACGTCGGTGTTATAGGCCTCGACCCGCTGCGCGATACCCACGCCCCAGCCCTTGGTCTCGGAGCCCGCGACGTTGAAGTCCGACCCGTCGTAGTAGTGCACGCCCACGCCGGTCTTGCCGAACGAGAACAGATCGACGTCATAAGCGACCTTGAAATACAGGTAGTCGGGGTCGGTGGCGCCTGCCGCATCATTGTCGCGGGTACCGCCCGCAAAGGTGAAGCTGAGCCCGTTCTTAAGCAGGACCGAGGCCGACCCCACCACATCCGAGCGATCGACGCCGTTGTTGTCGCGCACCTGATAGGCCAGGCCCGCATCCAGCTGCACGCCACCGGCGAACTCGCCCGAGTAACGCACTGCCGCATCGTAGTAATCCGACTGATCGGCAGTGTTCAGGATGTTTTCACCATAGGCAGCCGAGAAGGTGAACCCGGCGATCTCGGGGCTGTCATAGCGGATACGACCGCGGCGCGAGCCGTCGAACGTGTCAAGCGCATCGCCCACCGCCGGACCGGACAGAACCCCCGCCGTGTCACGGAAAAAGAAGCCTGCGTTGGCATCGGCGAGATAGGAATACAGCGCCACGCCCACATAGGACAGGTCGGATTCGGCGATGCCATCGGCCGCCATGCTGCCCTGACCCAGCGAGACCTTGCCCCAGTCGCCTTCCAGCGAGAAGTCGATATGGCGCAGGTCGTCCCGGGTCCAGCCGCTGAAGTTGTCGCCCAGCTGGTTGGTCTCGGTCGAGTTGGGCAGGCCCAGCCCGGCTTCGAACCGGAACCGGAAGGTGTTGTCGCCAAAGGGCTGCGCCAGACGCAGGCCGATGCGGCTGCGCGACAGGTCGTTGTCACGGATCTGGGTCTCGGTCTGCTGACCGTCATCGACCGAGATCAGGGCCGGGTTGAACTGGCCATAAAGGCGGACCGAACCGCCGGACTGGTTTTCATAGAGCAACTGTGCCGATGCCGGCGCGGCCAACGCCGCCGCCGCCAGGGCCAGAGCCGAAGTGGTTCTGAGTGTCGTGATCATCTTCTTTCCCATCAGATGGATGAAACGCAGGTTGCGTGCCCTCTGATGTGGCGGTGACGGGTCACTCTTCCATATGAGCGCGCCGGGGCGTGGCGCGCGCGTTGCATCGCTGCTACGCGGCGCGACTCGGGCAAATGTCAAAATCGTTTCATTACAAAACGATACAAAGATAACGCGTTTGCGAGCGCTGCGTGAAATTCAAAAAAAACGCGTCCTGCATGGCAGCTTTCTGCAAATGCGATGTGCGTTTTTGCACCCATCTCACGCAAGAGTGACGCCTGCCCTCCCCTTGACAGAGGCAGGCAGGCGCAAGGAGCCGTCAGGGGATCAGAATTTCCAGCGGGCGCCGAACAGGAACGCATCCACATCCTGATAGGCAGTACCCGGATCGGACAGTTCATGCGTGCGATATCCCAGATAGACTTGGGTGTTGATGCTGTCGAAATTCTGGTTGATGCCCAGGCCGATGGATTTCGACTCGCGCCCGGCCAGCCCGAAGTCATTGCCGTTATAGTAGTCGACCGCAAACGAGGTCATGCCCGCCGAAAGAAACTGCGCCTCGTACCCGGCCAGCACATAGGTATAATCGCCGCTGTTCTCGCGGCTGCCGGCGGCCAGGGCAAAGTTCAGGCCAGACTTGAACTTGACCGCGACCGAGCCAAAGGTGTCGTCACGATCGACGCCACCGCTGTCGCGGCGCGAAAAGCCGATACCGCCCTTGACCTTGGTTCCGTCGAACTCGCCTGCGTATTTCAGCGCGATGTCATAGTATTTGTCGCTGTTGCCCGGGGTCAGCACATCGGTGCCCGCAGCGAGCGAGACCGAGAAACCGTTGAAGCTGGGCGTGTCATAGCGCACCCGGCCCTGACGCCCGCCATCCAGGTTGGGCATGACCGAGCCGATGGTGACCCCCGACAGCGCACCGCCGGCGGTGCGGAACTGGAAGCCGCCCGCAAGATCGCCGACACTGTTATAGGTGGTCATGCTGTTGTTGTTCAGCGAGATGTCCGCAACCCCGTCGCTGGCCATCGACCCCTGCCCCACATAGATCGTGCCCCAGCTCTCGCTGGCATAGGAAAAGTCGATCTTGCGCAGGTCGGTCCGGTCCCAATCGGCACCCTTGGGTGTGTTTGTTTGGCTGACCCCACCGGAGGAGCGCAGGCCAAAGGCGGTCTCGAAATTGAACTTGAACGTGCCCTGATACATGGGCTGCACCACCCACAGGCCGACGCGGCTGTTGGAATGGGCGTTATCGACAAAGCTGTCCTTGCTTTGCACCCCGTCATCGACCGATTGCCAGGCGGGCGAGAACTGTCCGTAAATCTTGACATAGCCGCCCGAGGCATTGTCCCACTTCAGTTCCGCCGCTGCAGGAACGGCCGCCATGGCAGCCACCAGCGCGACAGCCGTCGCTGTTTTGATCTGTCTGGTCATGTCATCTCACCATTCAAAAGGGTTGGCGTTTCACAAGTCTCAATTGGAGATTGGATCGCCTGTTTCCAGACATCGTGCCGACAGGCAGGCTTTTATTGGCATTTTGGCAACACGGAATCGTGAAGTGCATAGAGAGACCTGTTTTCAAACAAGAGCTTGCCGGTGGGCATCAAACCAGCGGGGACATGCGCAAAAGAAAATCCGCGCCGCAGCCCTGCGCGCCGCACATGGCACCTAACCGTGCCGCGCAACATCGTGCGCCGCGCCCGATCACGCCCGCCCGCCGAAGAGAATCCCGGAACAAGCCAACCGCGTGGCAGGTCTTGCCCTGACTGGAGGTGGAAAAAGCATCCTCCATCGCCGCGCGCGGCAGGCCAATCGAGAATGGTGCGGGTGAAGGGACTCGAACCCCCACGCCAAAGGCGCCAGAACCTAAATCTGGTGCGTCTACCAATTCCGCCACACCCGCAGTCACGGCGCACTGAAACCTCGCCGTGACGCGCTGAATAGCAAAGCTTTCAACCGAGCGCGAGAGGCAATCTGC
Organism: Ruegeria pomeroyi DSS-3; assembly: GCF_000011965.2. Lineage (NCBI taxonomy): Bacteria > Pseudomonadati > Pseudomonadota > Alphaproteobacteria > Rhodobacterales > Roseobacteraceae > Ruegeria > Ruegeria pomeroyi. The sequence goes on from NC_003911.12 coordinate 2,429,586, forward strand.
CGATGCCCGAGACGATGCCGCAAAGGCACGCATGGGTGGATTTATCTAAAAACGGCAGCAAATCGCCGCGACATGTACATGATTTTGCCATATTCTGGTCCGCAAAAATAACGAGCAGATCAAAGTGAGCCAATCATGAACGCAAAGGCGGCCCCTCTTGCTGCGGGCGGTGTCTCGTATGCCAGCCCCGATGTTGTACCCCTGCCCGAGGTCGGGTTCCTGGCCGGTACCATCCTGCTGACCCAGGATGGCGAGATGCCGGTGGAGTTCCTGTCTCCTGGCGACCGGATCATCACCCGCGATCGCGGCTTTGTTCCCTTGCACCACATCACCCGCGCACCCCAGAGCGTGCGCGCAATCCGCATTGCCGCAGGGTCGCTGGGCGATACCCGGCCCGATTGCGACCTGATCCTGCCCGCCGGACAACCCGTGCTGATCCGCGACTGGCGGGCGAAGGCGCTGTTTGGCACCGCGCAGGCCATGGTGCGGGCCGATGCGCTGGTGGATGGAGAGTTCATCTGCGATCTGGGTCCGCGCGAAATGCAGCTGTTCCAGCTGCATTTCGACTCTGCCCATGTGCTTTATGCCGGTGGGCTGGAAGTGGCGGGCCAATGCCTGCCCGCCGCGGGCCGGCTCGCCGCCTAAACCCCCAGTTTCCGGAATACTGCCGGCAATTGCTCCGGCAGATCCTCGGCGATCAGGCCGGGGCCGAACTCCAGCGCGCATTCCACATGCAGCCAGGCGGCGGTCTCGGCCGCCTGCATGGGCGCGAACCCGCGCGCCAATAACCCGGTGACGAAACCAGCCAATACGTCGCCCGACCCGGCGGTAGCCAGCCAGGGTGCTGACCGCAGGTAATGGGCCGAGTTCACCGAACAGCGCCCGTCGGGCGCCGCGATCACCGTGTCCGGCCCCTTGAACAGCACCACACAGCCCGCGCGTTTGGCGGCCTCGCGGGTGGCATCGACCTTGGAATAGGCCGGGCCGCTCTTCGGCTCCTTGCGGAGCCTCTTCGCGATATCCGGAAACAGCCGCGCAAATTCGCCTCCATGAGGGGTCAGAACGCAAGCCTCATGCAACAGAGCAAACAGCTCGGCCGGGTCTCCGGCATAGGCCGTCAGCGCATCGGCATCCAGCACGGTGGCGCGTTTGGCATTCAGCGCCACCGGCACCAGATCACGCGCCCGCTCCACCCCCATGCCCGGCCCCAGGCAAAGCGCATTGAGGCGGGTATCCTCCAGCACTGCCGCAAACCCATCGGCGCCCTCGATCCGCGTCAGCATCAACGCGGTGATCTGGCAGGCAACCTCCTGCTGCGCGCCGGGCGACACCCCCAGCGTCACCAGCCCCGCCCCGATCCTGAGCGCACCGCGCGCCGCCAACCGGGCCGCGCCGGTCTTGCCAGAGCCGCCGGAGAGGATCAGGGCGTGGCCGTGCGTGTATTTGTGGGACTCCGCCGCCTTGTCCGACAGCCTTGGTTGCGCCAGACGCACAATTTCGCTGGCAAGCTCCCTTGCGACAGCGCGACTCGACGGCAAGTCATCCAAGCCGATGCTTTTCACCACTGTTCTTCCGCAAAAAGCCGGTCCATCTGAAATTCGATGCCCGACTTTCTCGCGATGAAAACTCACAGACAGTTCAAATTTCAGCTTTCCACGCCCGGTCTCATCCTGGGTATCAATGAGAGGCTTTCCGCTGTCGGCACATAATCCAGAAGGAAGATCAATTGCCACACGACGTGCGTTGACCACCTCTGTTGTGAGCACACCGATCTTCTCATGCAGCCACATCTCGCTGCCGACCGGGCGAACCAACCCAGTGCCAAAAACCGCATCTACTATGAGATCGACCGCTCCAACCTCTCCGGTTTGCCAATTCCAGTTTTCTGGCTCAAACTTCGCAAAGGCCTGAACCTCCCCCGCCTGGCACCACCGCTCATAGTTCACCCGTGCATCCGGCGGCAGCTTCTCGGGGTCGCCATAGAGAAACACCTCTACGGCCCAACCACGCTCGTGCAACAATCGCGCCACCACGAACCCGTCGCCACCATTGTTGCCCGGCCCACAGAGGACCACGGCTTTCTTCATTTCGCCCGAAGTACTCCAGGGGGTCTGAGGGGTTGGCCCCCCAGCCTCTCCCAACTCCGGCCATTCCTCGAATATCGCCTCGACCACCCCGCGCCCGGCGCGTTCCATCAGCTCCAGCCCGGTTACCTCACCCGAGGCGATCGCCGCCTGTTCGATGGCCCGCATCTGCGCTGCGGTCAGCAGTTCGCTCATGCCCTGCCCTTTCACCGATTCACTTCTGCACAATCCTTGTGCATCTTGCCCAAATTTTCACCTGTCGCCCAAAATTGCTGCACCGCAGCCCGGCCGGTTTCGCATTCGCGTTGAGCCACCAGCTTAGACGTGATCTGAGGCGGGCTGACAAGCTTGCAAGGAGCACCGCGATGAAGAAGATCGAAGCGATCATCAAACCGTTCAAGCTGGACGAGGTCAAAGAGGCGCTGCAGGATATCGGCGTCCAGGGCCTCAGCGTGGTCGAGGTCAAGGGCTTTGGCCGTCAGAAAGGCCATACCGAGCTGTATCGCGGTGCCGAATATGTGGTCGATTTCCTGCCCAAGGTGAAACTCGAAGTGGTGCTGGACGACGATCAGGTCGACGCCGCCATCGAGGCCATCGTGAGCGCCGCCAAGACCGACAAGATTGGCGACGGCAAGATCTTTGTCTCGACCGTCGAACAAGCCATCCGCATCCGTACCGGCGAGACCGGTTCGGACGCGCTTTGACCCGAACACACTCTAGCAGAGGACAAGAGAGTATGAGCAAGGACGCAGTTCTTCAGCTGATCAAGGACGAGGGTGCCGAATATGTCGACATCCGCTTCACCGACCCGCGCGGCAAGCTGCAACACGTGACCATCGTGTCCGATCTGGTCGACGAGGATTTCCTGGAAGAAGGCTTCATGTTCGACGGTTCGTCGATCGCCGGCTGGAAGTCGATCGAAGCCTCGGACATGAAACTGATGCCCGACACCGAAAGCGCCTATGTCGATCCGTTCTACGCGGAAAAGACCATCTGCATTCATTGCTCGGTGGTCGAGCCCGACACCGGCGAGGCCTATGACCGCGACCCGCGCGGCACCGCCGTCAAGGCCGAGGCCTATCTGAAGGCATCGGGCATCGGCGATGTGGCCTATATGGGTCCCGAGGCCGAATTCTTCCTGTTCGACGACGTGCGCTTCTCGAACACGATCAACAAGGTCTCCTATGAGGTCGACGCAACCGACGCTTCGTGGAATTCGGATGCCGAGTTCGAGACCGGCAACATGGGTCACCGTCCCGGCCTGAAGGGCGGCTATTTCCCGGTCAACCCGATCGACGAGGCGCAGGACCTGCGCGCCGAGATGCTCTCGACCATGAAGCGCATGGGCATGAAGGTCGACAAGCACCACCACGAAGTGGCCTCGTGCCAGCACGAGCTGGGCCTGATCTTCGGCACGCTGACCAAGCAGGCCGACGAGATCCAGAAATACAAATACGTGATCCACAACGTGGCGCATGCATATGGCAAGTCGGCAACCTTCATGCCCAAGCCGATCTATGGCGACAACGGTTCGGGCATGCATGTGAACATGTCGATCTGGAAAGACGGCAAGCCGCTGTTTGCCGGTGACAAATATGCCGATCTGAGCCAGGAGGCGCTGTATTTCATCGGCGGCATCCTCAAGCACGCCAAGACGCTGAACGCCTTCACCAACCCGGGCACCAACAGCTACAAGCGCCTGATCCCCGGTTTCGAGGCCCCCGTTCTGCGCGCCTACTCGGCCCGCAACCGCTCGGGCTGCGTCCGTATCCCATGGACCGAAAGCCCCAAGGCCAAGCGCGTCGAGGCCCGCTTCCCCGATCCGTCGGCAAACCCCTATCTGTGCTTTGCCGCGCTGCTGATGGCCGGCCTCGACGGCATCAAGAACAAGATCGATCCGGGCGAAGCCATGGACAAGAACCTCTACGACCTGCCCGCCGAGGAATTGGCCGACATCCCCACCGTCTGCGGCTCGCTGCGCGAGGCGCTGGAATGCCTGGCCTCCGATCACGACTTCCTGCTGCAGGGCGACGTGTTCACCAAGGATCAGATCGAAGGCTATATCGAGCTGAAGATGGAAGAGGTCCACAAATACGAACACACCCCGCACCCGGTGGAGTTCGGCATGTACTACAGCTGCTGATCGCAGCCTGTGTCGCAGATCGGGGCGTCCTTCGGGGCGCCCCTTTTTCATGGCGTGTCCTGCGTGGTTTTCCCCTTTGTGCCGCGGGCGGGGCGCGGCTAAGCTGCGGGGGATTGATTGACAAGGATCATTTGATGCGCCTGACTGTCCGCTCCCTCCCGCTCCGCCCTGCCCTTGCGCGCCCGGCGCTGTCGCTGGCCCTGTCGCTGGCGCTGGCGCTGCTGACGTCGCCCGCGCTGGCCCTGACCTGTGGCAACACCGGCGCCGGGTTCGAGGCCTGGAAGGCCGAGTTCGCCAAGGTGGCCCGCCGCCAGGGTGTCGGCAAGCGCGGGCTCGATGCGCTGGCCCAGGCCCGCTATGCCACCCGCACCATCGCCGCCGACCGCAATCAGAAAAGCTTCAAGTATTCGCTCGAGAAATTCATGCAGGTGCGCGGCGCCGATACGATCGTGGCGCAGGGCCGCAAACGCAAGGCGCGCAATCCCGAATTCTATGCAGCGCTGGAGCGCCAATATGGCGTGCCCGCCGGTATCCTGATCGCGCTGCACGGGATGGAGACCGCCTTTGGCTCGTTCATGGGCGACAGCGCGGTGGTGTCGGCCATCACCACGCTGGCCTATGACTGCCGCCGCTCGGATTTCTTTATCCCGCATGCGCTGGCCGCGCTGGAACTGGTGGACCGCAGCGCCATCACCGGCGCCACCAAGGGGGCCAAGCATGGCGAGTTGGGCCATACCCAGTTCCTGCCCGGCAACGCGCTGACCTATGGGGTCGATGCAACCGGCGACGGGCGGGTGGATTTCTACGACATGACCGACGCGCTCGCCTCAACGGCGAACTTCCTGCGGCAGAAAGGTTGGCAGCCCGGGCGCGGCTATCAACCGGGAGAGCCGAACTTTGCCGTGATAAAACAGTGGAATGCCGCTTCAGTCTACCAGCAGGCCATCGCCATCATGGCGCGGCGCATAGACAGCTAGAAGTTGCACGCTGCCATCGCCCGGACACCCGATTGACAGAAAGTTGTCATTTTTAACCAGTTTTTAGGGGTATTCTTCGTTTCTCAGCACTCACCAATCCTTGAAAAAATGTTCAATTGCCCCGTGATGATGCTTTTTCGGCCCCATTTTCTCCACCATGGGTCTCTAGTTTGATCCTCGGCACAACTTGCAATGGAGGACGTCACTGTGGCACAGACAGGCAAGTATCACGGTGGACTAGTATTCCTGGTTAACGAGGATGGCGCGATGGACCGGTTCAGCCGGATCGTAAGCGCTACATTAGAGGACTACGGCCACGCCGTCGATCGGCAGACGCTGTTGAACGAGTATGAAGCACGCATTCTGTCCAGTCAGTTCCTGGTCAGATTGTCCCTGCAAACCGCGGTCGAGGATGGCTCTCGCGCCCGTCGGGTGGATGCGGCGGCGGGGTTGAACAACCGCCTGCACGAGAGCAAGGAAAAGGTCCGTAACCGTCTGGTGATCTCGCTCACCCCGGTCTCGGAACAGACCGATGACCGCGACGTGACCGAGCTGATGCTGGTGGTGATGCTCTACCGGATGGTGGATCTCTATACCAGCGAGCTGATCGAGTGGCTGGACCCCAATGTCCGCCTGACGGTCGACCAGTTCCTGGGCGCATTTGCCAATGTCTCGCCGCGCCGGGTGCGCAGCCGACAGCAAATCCTGTATCATCAGGGCAACCGCTTTGCCCCGATCGACGACACCGCCCCCGATCTGGCAAGCCGCTACGACACCATCGTCGGCCAATACCCCCACGAAGGTGAAACCGGCCTGGTCGCGCTGACCGATCAGGAGGTGCTGGCGCTGGCCTTCCGCAGCGATCCGCGCCCTGACGAGCTGGACGGGCTGAGCCCCGAGGAGCAGGCGCAATCCGATATCCGCCGGCTCGCCACCTGGGGCATGACCGGCTGCCTGGTCTTCGTCTCGGCGCCGATCGCGGTCTCGCTGGCCGCCGTCAACCTGATCCGGGGCGAGGATTTCCGCCTCAATACCCAGGTGCTGTCGCTGACGGCCGGGCTGGTCTTCTTCCAGAGCTCGGGCGCCCTGGCCAACGTTCTGTCGCTGCTGCCGATCTGAGCAGCACAACACCGACGCGATCCGCCCCGCCCGATACCGGCGGGGCGAAGTCGTTTCAGGCGCGGGCCAGCGGCACGTCACCGCGCGCCAGGACATAGGTGTGGATCGAAAAGACCACCGCGCGGGTTTCGGGCAGGCGCAGGATGCATTGCCGCTCGCTGCGCAGATATCCCGCATCCGCCGGCACCGGCGCGCTGCGGCGGTCATGGATGCTGCGCGGCTGGTGCAGCTCGGCCTCGGCGTACCAGAGCGCGTTGAACCGCCACAGCGGCCGCCCCGTCTGGACCCCGTCAAACAACCGCTGCACCCGCCGCGCGATCCCCGCGTCATAGCTGCCCACCGGCTCGTGAATGGCGATCAGCGGGCGCATGAACTTTTCGGCCAGGGTCCAGCTGGCCGGAAAGCACAGCACCGCCCCGGTCAGCACATGTTCGTCGCCCTGTTTTTGCAGGATACAGAAATCCTCCTGCACCAGACGGCCCAGGCTGCGCAACGGATCGGCGCGATCAACCGTGACGCGGACCCCATCGGGCCGGGTCACCTGCGCGCCCGTGCCCGGATAGGCCAGCCCCTGCACCAGGTCGAGCAGTTCGAGCGCCGCCGCACGCGCGCCCTCATCCAGCGCCAGAACCGCCTCGGGGCGGTCGGTCATCAGCGCCTCGCGCCGGGCCATCTGCCCGGCAAAGGCCTCGTCCCGGTGCAGCCAGTCCGCCGGATCGAGCGGCGCGATCCCCGGCAGCGGCCGGGGGGCATGGATATCGTAGGGAAGTGTCTGTTGCAGGATCTCGGTCATGTCCGTGGCCTAGCATCGCCCGGGGCGTGAAAACAGGCCAAAAACGACACAGAAACCCGTCGCGAAGGGATGCGACTCGGCAGCTTGTCCCCGGTCACAGTCAGCGAAACCAGGGCGAAGGAGGCCGAGATGACCCAGCATTATCGCGACACCCGCAAGATCGATCCCACCCGGGGCGCCACCCTGGGCGACGGCAGCCCCAACGACAATGACCGGATCGAGATCGGGCCGACCCAGCTGGCCTTTGCCGAATGGGCGCAGGCGGGGCTGGAGCTGCCCGACCTGACCCGGATGCGCGAACATCGCTGGAAACGGCTGACCCGGGCCATTGTCGATCGCGGTTACGGCGGCCTCTTGATGTTCGACCCGCTCAACATCCGCTACGCCACTGACAGCACCAACATGCAGCTGTGGAACACCCATAACCCGTTCCGCGCGGTGCTGCTGTGCGCCGATGGCTACATGGTGATCTGGGACTACAAGAACTCGCCCTTCCTGAGCACGTTCAACCCGCTGGTGCGCGAGCAGCGCTCGGGCGCGGATCTGTTCTATTTCGACCGAGGCGACAAGGTGGATGTGGCCGCGGATGTGTTCAGCAACGAGGTGCGGGTGCTGATCGAGGCGCATTCCGGTGGCAACCGGCGGCTGGCGGTCGACAAGATCATGCTGCACGGGCTGCGCGCGCTCGAGGCGCAGGGGTTCGAGATCATGGAGGGCGAGGAGGTCACCGAAAAGACCCGCGCCATCAAGGGGCCTGACGAGATCCTTGCCATGCGCTGCGCCCATCACGCCTGTGAAAGCGCCATTGCAGAAATGGAGCGGTTCGCGCGCGCCAATGTCGGCGACGGCAAGACCACCGAGGACGATATCTGGGCGGTGCTGCATGCCGAGAATATCCGGCGCGGCGGTGAATGGATCGAGACGCGACTGCTGGCTTCGGGGCAGCGTACCAACCCCTGGTTCCAGGAATGCGGGCCGCGCATCACCCAGAAGAACGAAGTCATCGCCTTTGATACCGATCTTATCGGATCCTACGGCATCTGCATCGACATCAGCCGGAGCTGGTGGATCGGCGATCAGGCCCCGCGCCCGGACATGATCTATGCCATGCGGCACGCGCATGAGCATATCATGACCAATATGGAGATGCTGAAACCCGGGGTGATGATCCCCGAACTGACCGCCAATTGCCACCGGTTGGACGACAAGTATCAGGCGCAGAAATACGGCTGCCTGATGCATGGGGTGGGCCTGTGCGACGAGTGGCCCCTGGTCGCCTATCCCGACAAGGCGGTGGCGGGCGCCTATGACTATGCGCTGGAGCCGGGCATGGTGTTGTGTGTCGAGGCCTGTGTGGGCGAGGTGGGCGGCGATTTCTCGATCAAGCTGGAAGATCAGGTGCTGATCACCGAGGACGGGTACGAGAACCTGACCAGATACCCGTTCGATCCGGCGTTGATGGGACAGGCCTAGGCCGATCCCACCAGCCGCACCGGATCAATCCGGCCAGGTCGAGCGTTTGACATTGCCATGCCAGTCCTCTTGCAGCGGCGCCACGGCAGAGATGCCGTCTTGCGGCTCTGGCCAAACCTGACCAAGGGCAAATCCGACCGCTAGCGCCAGGGCCAGCGCAAACAGCGGGCCGGGCCGGGAAAGGGCGGGCGCAGGGGTGATGGCGGAATGGGTCATGGGGTTCTCCTGTCCAGATGGGTGACCTCACCACAGGTAAGGGCGAACTCTTCATTCCGAAAATGAATGATTGAATGATACTACATCACAAATCATGAACATATCGTCGCTTCCCGGCTTCTACGATCTGTCTGCTGTCACCTCCCCGTGATCTGGCTGAAAAACCTGTTGCCCGCCCGCCCATGGCTCACATCTAGTGGTCTCCCACGTATAGGAGCCCCCAGATGCCCACCGAACGGATCACCTTTGCCGGCCATGACGGCAGCCAGCTGGCCGCCCGGCTGGACCTGCCCCAGGGGCCGGTTCTGGCCACCGCGCTGTTTGCCCATTGCTTCACCTGTTCCAAGGACATTCCCGCCGCGCGCCGGATCGCAGCGCGGCTGGCGGCGATGGGGATCGCGGTGCTGCGCTTCGACTTTACCGGTCTGGGCCATTCCGAGGGCGAGTTCGCCAATACCACCTTCACCTCGAATGTCGGAGATCTGGCCGCCGCCGCGCGCTATCTGGCCGGGCGCGACATGGCGCCGGCGCTCTTGATCGGCCATTCGCTGGGCGGGGCGGCCGTGCTGCGGGCGCGGGCGCAGATCGCCTCGGTGCGCGCGGTGGTGACCATCGGCGCCCCTGCCGATCCGGGTCATGTGGCGCATCATTTCGAGACCGCCCTGCCCCGGATCCAGGCTGAAGGCGCGGCCGAGGTCTGCCTGGGCGGGCGCCCGTTCCGGATCGGGCGGGACTTTGTCGAGGATATCGCCGCAAGCGCCCTGCAACCGGCCATCGCCGATCTGCGCGCCGCGCTGCTGGTGCTGCACGCGCCGCGCGACGAAACGGTGAGCATCGACAATGCCAGCCAGATCTTCATGGCCGCGAAACATCCCAAAAGCTTTGTCACGCTGGACGATGCCGACCACCTGATCAGCCGGGCACGCGACGCCGAATATGCCGCCGAGGTGATCGCCGCCTGGGCCGGGCGTTATGTGGACCTGGCCCCGCCGGCACCGCCCCCCGGCGCACCCGAAGGCATCGTGCGGGTCAGCGAGGCCGACCCGGCGGGGTTCCTGCAGGATGTACAGGCCGGCCCCGATCATCACGCGCTGGCGGACGAACCGCTGTCATACGGTGGCACCGACCGGGGCATGTCGCCCTATGGGTTCGTCTCGGCGGGTCTGGGCGCCTGCACCTCGATGACCATCCGCATGTATGCCCGCCGCAAGGGCTGGCCGCTGGAGGGCGTCAGCGTCGATATCTGCCATGACAAGGTGCATGCCCAGGATGCCGATACCGGCGCCAGCGGCAAGATCGACGCCTTTACCCGGGTGATCCGCCTGATCGGGCCGCTGGATGGCGCCCAGCGCCAGCGGCTGCTGGAGATCGCCGACAAATGCCCGGTGCATCGCACGCTCGAAGCCAGTTCGCATATCGTGACCCGGCTGGACGAGGCGGGCTGAGCCTGCCCATGAAAAAAGCCCGGACCATCCGGCCCGGGCTTTTGTCGTGTCGCAAAGGGGCGGGATCAGCCGCGGGCGTTGCCCACCAGCTTCCACAGGCCCGGGATCAGCACGGCGGCCAGCACCAGTTTCAGCGCGTCGCCCACCAGGAACGGGGTCAGGCCCCACTGCAGGATCGGCTTGTCCCAGCCATAAAGCTGGCCCAGCCACAACAGGCCCGGCACGTAGATCAGCACATTGGCCAGCACCAGCGCCAGCGCCATCTTGGCAAACGACCGGTCCCAGCCGCGGGCCGCCAGCGCGCCCAGCAGCACGGTGGCCATCAGATAGCCGACCAGATAACCGCCGGTACCGCCCATCATGTAGGTCAGCCCGAATTTCTCGGCCGAGGAGGTTGCGAAGACGTCAAAGCCCAGCGCACCCACCAGCAGGTAGCCCATCATGGTCACCAGACCCAGCCGCGCGCCATAGGCGGTGCCCAGCGTCAGAACGGCAAAGGTGCCCATGGTGATCGGCACCGGCCACATCGGCACCTTGATCTTGGCGGCGATGGCCAGCGCGGCGATGCCGAGCACCACCAGAACCGCTTGCTTTGCCAGACGCGCGGTGCCTTCGCGCGGGCCGATTGCGTCGGCCAGAACAGTCATGCTCATTCGGTTGTCTCCCAGTTCAGACAGGTATTGGCGCACAGAAATGCCCTGTCCGCGCCCGCGCCGCAAGACGTTTACGCTATCGCCGCCGAAAATCGGTGACCATCTCGTAATCCTTGCGCGGTCCGTTGACCGACCATCTGACCCGCCATAGCGGCCAGCGGCCAAAGTCATAGCGCGCATCATAGCTGTCGGGCGGGCAATCGTGATGATCGCCCGGCTCTGCTTGACCCAAGGTTAAGTGGTGGAAAAACCTGCCGTCTTCGAAATGAATGGCGATGCCGCCCGGACCCGGACGCCACAGATAGCGGCGGGTGCCGTGAAAGGGCGGCTGGCCCGGCATGAACAGCGTCACCTGCTCGTCATAGGTCAGCCCGCTCTCGCTGCGGCGCAGCGTCGCGCCCCCTTCGGCGCGCAGTTTCTGCCCCGCCAGACGGTCGTCGATGACGCGATCCAGCAGCCAGTCGCCCACAAATTCTGCAATGTCCTGCGGCAGGGTCATTCGGCATAGGTCCCGTCGGTGATATCGCCCCCCTGCCCGACAAAGCGGACCCTGTCGCCATCGCTGGCCACCGTGTAACAGGCCCAGAGATCGGAGGGCGGCCAGAGCGAGCAGTAAAGATCGCCGCGCAGGCTCCATTGGCCCAGGCTGGGCCGATCGGTCACATAGACCGTCCCGCCCGAGGCGTCAAAACTCTGCCGCGCCCCCCCCTCATAGACCAACACCCGTCCCACCAGCGCGGCGCGTATCTCGTCTCCGGCCAGCGGCATGAACCCATCCGCCACCGCCCAGGTGGGCACAGCCGCCAAAATCAGGGCAAACCGTCTCATATTTCCGCTCCTGCCTTGTCCCGCGATGCGGCTGGGTCTATGACCCGCGCCAACAGGTCCTGCCAATCACAAAAAGGTGTCGCTGCCAATGATCCCCCGCTACTCCCGCCCCGAGATGGTTGCAATCTGGTCGCCCGAGACCAAGTTCAAGATCTGGTACGAGATCGAGGCGCATGCCTGTGACGCCATGGCCGATCTGGGGGTGATCCCGCGGGAGAATGCCGAGGCCGTGTGGAAAGCCAAGGATGTGGAGTTCGACGTGGCACGCATCGACGAGATCGAGGCCGTCACCAAACATGACGTCATCGCCTTTCTCACCCATCTGGCCGAACATGTGGGCAGCGAAGAGGCACGTTTCGTGCATCAGGGCATGACCAGTTCGGACGTGCTGGACACTTGCCTGAACGTGCAGCTGGTGCGGGCCGCCGACATCCTGCTGGAGGGCGTCGACAAGGTGCTCGCCGCGCTGAAGAAGCGTGCCTATGAGCACAAGGACACCGTGCGCGTGGGCCGCAGCCATGGCATCCATGCCGAACCCACCACCATGGGCCTGACCTTCGCCCGCTTCTATGCCGAGATGGACCGCAACAAGGCCCGCCTGCAAGGCGCGCGCGACGAGGTCGCCACCGGCGCCATCTCGGGCGCGGTCGGCACGTTTGCCAATATCGACCCGGCGGTCGAAGAGCATGTCTGCGCCAAGCTGGGCCTGCGCCCCGAGCCGATCAGCACCCAGGTCATCCCGCGCGACCGCCACGCGATGTTCTTTGCCACGCTGGGCGTGATTGCGTCCTCGATCGAGAATATCGCCATCGAGATCCGCCACATGCAGCGCACCGAGGTGCTGGAAGGCGCCGAATTCTTCTCGATGGGGCAAAAAGGCTCGTCGGCAATGCCGCACAAGAAGAACCCGGTGCTGACCGAGAATCTGACCGGTCTGGCGCGCCTTGTGCGCATGGCGGTGATCCCGGCGATGGAGAACGTGGCGCTCTGGCACGAGCGCGACATCTCGCATTCCTCGGTCGAGCGCGGCATCGGCCCCGACGCCACCGTGACGCTGGATTTCGCTCTGAACCGTCTGGCCGGTGTTGTCGACAAGATGCTGATCTTTCCCGAGAACATGCTGGACAACATGAACAAGTTCCCCGGGCTGGTGATGAGCCAGCGGGTGCTGCTGGCCCTGACCCAGGCCGGTGTCAGCCGCGAGGACGCCTATACCATGGTGCAGCGCAACGCCCTCAAGGTCTGGGAAGAGCGCGTCGATTTCCGCGAACAGCTGCTGGCCGATGCCGATGTGGTGGCGGCCCTGGGCACCGACGGCATCAACGAGAAATTCGACATGGGCTATCACACCAAACATGTCGACACGATCTTTGCCCGTGTTTTTGGCAACTGACCGCCCAGACGGACATAACCGCTGACACAACGGCGTGAGCCCCCTTTGCGCAAGGGGGGCTCTGCGCTACACTCCTCTCCAATATCAACGGGAGGAGAGATCATGACCCTCAGGACGATATGCTGTGCCGCTGCGCTGGCCCTGGTGCCGGTTGCCTCACTGGCGATGGGCTGTTCCAGCCGTGGCCATGAACAGACCCAATCCTGCGCCCCGGGCATGCAATGGGACGCCGCCTCGCAAGCCTGTGTCGAGGTGATCAACAGCTGATCCCGCGCCGAACCGGCCGGGCGATCCGGGCGCTTGTCAGGGCGTCCGCAAGATTTCTGCGACCCACCCCACAAATGTTACCGGAGTTCCCCTCATGCGTTTCCCGTCCCTTCTTGCCCTGGGCCTGACCCTGCCGCTTGGCGCCTTTGCCGCTGGTGGCGACAGTACCGGTGGCAGCACCTGGACCAACCCGCCCAAGGAGACCCAGACCACCAAGGAATGCAAAGGGGTCAAGGTCTGGGACGACAAGAAAAAGCGTTGCGTGGCGCCCAAGAATTCCGGCCTGGATGCCGATACGCTGTATGACGCGGTGCGCGAGCTGGCCTATGCCGGGCGGCCCGCCGATGCCCAGGGCGTGCTGGCGGCGATGCCGGATCAGAGTGACGACCGCGTGCTGACCTATTGGGGGTTCACCCACCGCAAGCTGGGCGATCTGGACCGCGCGGCCTTTTATTATCAGGCGGCGATCGCGGCCAATCCCGACAATATCCTGGCGCGCAGCTATATGGGTCAGGGTTTTGTCGAGGCGGGCAAGACCGATCTGGCCATCGCCCAGTGGCGCGAGATCACCGCGCGCGGCGGCGAAGGCAGCTGGGCCGAGGTGTCGCTGCGCGAGGCGATCCGCAGCGGGCTGACCTACAGCTACTGAGTTCAGCCTTTCTTTACCGCCGCCCCGGTAATCTGCCTGCGACTCTGATGACGGATGACGCAGGCAGATGCAGGACGACAATGCGCTGATGCCCTTTGACGCCGAGATGTTCGATTTCGACGATGCTCCGGCGGTGACAAGGATGGGCGGCCAGCCGGTGGCCGACGCGCCCCGGCGCGTGCCCCGGCAATTGAGCAATCTGGAAAAGGCGGCCGTGGTGGTGCGGCTGCTGCTCAATGCGGGGGCCGAAATCCCTCTGGAGGAACTGCCCGAGGAATTGCAGGCCCGCCTGACCAAGCAGATGGGGCAGATGGGGCTGGTCGACCGGATCACGCTCGACGCGGTGGCCGAGGAATTTGCCGAGGCGCTCGACGGGATCGGGCTCAGCTTTCCGCATGGGCTGGCCGGGGCGCTCAGCGCCATGGACGGCAAGATCGCCGCAACCACCGCCGCGCGCCTGCGGCGCGAGGCCGGGGTGCGCCAGATGGGCGACCCTTGGCAGCGGCTGCGCGCCCTGCCGCCCGAGGAGTTGGCCGAGATCGCCCAGGCCGAAAGCACCGAGGTGGCCGCCGTGCTGCTGTCGAAGCTCGACACCGCCAAGGCGGCGGCGCTGCTTGGGCAATTGCCCGGCCCGGTGGCGCGGCGCATTACCTATGCGATCTCGCAGACCGGCCGGGTAACGCCCGAAGCGGTGGACCGGATCGGCTGGTCTCTGGCCGCGCAGCTGGATGCGCGGCCGATCCTGGCCTTTGCCGACCGGCCCGAGAAGCGGGTGGGCAATATCCTGAACCAGTCGGCGCCCGCAACGCGCGACCAGATGATGTCGGCACTGGACGAAGAGGATGCCACCTTCGCCTCCTCGGTGCGCAAGGTCCTGTTCACCTTTACCGACATCCCAGCCCGCCTGTCGCCGCGCGATGTGCCTGCCGTGGTGCGGGTGGCCGATCAGGACCAGCTGATCCTGGCCCTGGCCGCCGCCACCGAAGGGGACGAGGCCGCGGTAGCCGAATTCCTGCTTGCAAACATGTCCACCCGCATGGCGGACAACCTGCGCGACGAAATCCGCGACAAGGGCAAGGTCAAGCGCAGCGAGGGCGAGGCGGCGATGACCGCCCTGGTCGGCGTCATTCGCGGGCTGGCGGATGACGGCACCCTGCAACTGATCGACCCGGACGAGGACAGCGAGGACTGATCCCGGCAGGCCGTTTTCCGGCACGGAAAACGGCTCGGAAAGCAGATGCTTTCCGGACCGGAATTTTTGCAAAATTCCGGCAACCCGCCGCACGGTCATGGACAGGCCGGATCCGGGGCGCTATCAGCTTCACATGTTCAGCATTCCACCTCTCCTGCTCCGGCCCGGCTCCAGATGACCGCCACCGCGCGCCAGGCCATCGGCTTCATGGTCCTCGCAATCCTGTGCTTTTCGCTGATGGATGCCTCGGTCAAGGCGCTGGCGCCACGGATCGGCGTGATCCCGGCACTCTGGGCGCGCTATGCGGGGCAGATGCTGCTGGTGCTGCTCCTCGTGCTGCCGCGCCTGCGCCGGGTCATGCGCACCGCCTATCCCCGCCTGCAACTCTTGCGCTCGCTGATGCTGATGTGCGCGACCGGTTTCTTCTTTCTCGGCATCAGTCGCATCCCGCTGACCGATGCCACCGCGCTGATGTCTGTCAATCCGGTCTTCATCACGCTGGGCGCCGCCCTGTTCCTGGGCGAGCGCCTGGGGCCGCGCCGCCTGCTGGGCATCGCCCTGGCCCTGACCGGCGCGCTGATCGTGCTGCGCCCGGGCTCGGACCTGTTCCAGCCCGCAGCGCTCTACCCGCTTGGCGCGGCGACCTGCTATTCGACCTATGCCCTGCTGACCCGTCGCGTCGGCCCGGACGAGGATGTCTGGACCTCGCTCTTTTACACCGGCCTCGTGGGCACGGCGGTGCTGAGCCTGATCGTGCCCACCCATTGGCAGCCCCCCGGCCCCACTGCCTGGGGCCTGATCGCGCTGGTGGCTCTGTTCGGCACGCTGGGCCAGCTCTGCCTGATCCGCGCCTTTTCCCAGGGCGAGGCGGCGATGCTGGCGCCCTATGCCTATTGCGGCCTCGGCTTTGCCGCGATCTGGAGCGCGCTGTTCTTTGGCGAGTATCCCGACCTCTGGACCATTCTGGGCGCGCTTGTGATCGCCGGAGCGGGTCTGTATGTGTGGCATCGCGAGATGCACAGCCGCTAAGAGACCCCGATGCCCGTTGAAAAATCCGAACTCAGCCGAGGCGCGCGCGCCTCGTATTACGCGCAATATCTGCTGCTGCGCGGGCTGATCGGGGGAATGCGTCTGCTGCCCTATGATCGCCGGATCGCCGCCATGGGCCGGTTGATGAGCGCGATTGGCCCGCTGGTGGGGTTCAGCAAGCGCATTCGCGCCAATCTGGAACTGACCTGCCCCGACCTGCCCGAGGCCGAGATCGCACGCCTGTGCCGCGCGGTACCCGACAATGCGGGCCGCGCCATCATGGAGCATTTCTCGCCCGACGAATTCACCCGCCGTCAACAGGGTGCCCGGGTCAGCGGCCCCGGGATCGCGGCCTTTGACGCGGCCATTGCCCGGGGCAAGCCGGTGATGCTGATCACCGCTCATTTCGGCCATTACCTGGCCACCCGCGCCGCGCTTCAGGCGCGCGGCGGCAAGCCGATCGGCTGCCTCTATCGCCGGATGGCCAATCCCTTTTTCAACGAAATCTATGTGGATGCCTTCCTGCGCACGGGCAAGCCGATGTTCGAACAGGGCCGGCGCGGCATGATGGAAATGGTGCGCAGCCTGAAACAGGGCGGCATCATCGCCATCGTCTCGGACCTGCACGCCCATGGCGGCGCCGAGCTGAGCTTTTTCGGCAAGCCCGCGGTCACCTCGGTGCTGAATGCCGAACTGGCGCTGAAATATGACGCGGTGCTGATCCCCTGCTATTCCGTGCGTCAGGAAAACGGGCTGGATTTCGAGATTGTGATGCACGATCCGGTCGCCCATACCGACCCGATCACCATGACCCAGTTCCTGAACGACGATCTGGAGAAGATGGTGCGCCAGCACATGGGGCAATGGTTCTGGATCCACCGGCGCTGGAAACCCTGGCTCGACCTTGGCGCCCAGGACGAGGATGTGCCGGGCTGATCAGTCCACCCGGGCCGCCGCCAGGATCGGTCCCGGCCCCGCCTGCTGCACCAGTACCACCGCCGGCAGATCGCCCGTTGCGGTCAGGCTCAGGCGCCGTTCGCCGCGGCCGTCCCACTGGCCCACCACCTGCCAGCTGTCCACCACATTGGCATAATCCATCTCGCGCCCGGCCAGCTCTCCGCGCCGGATCGAGGCATGGCGCAGCGGCGTATAGCGCACCAGCTGCACCGCATAGGGGCCACCGGGCGCCCCCGTGCCCGGGGTCAGTGTGACGGTGATGTCATCGCCCACGCGGCGCGCGGCAATGCCGACCGGCGCCGGGCGTGCCTTGTGCGCCTCGATCAGCGCCAGCACCTCTTCCTCGCGCGCGCCGACCACATCCTCGACCCCCTGGATGATCATCTGCGGGGTATAGATCATCGAGCGCCCACCGGCGCGGGCATAGGCCTGCTGGCGCAGGGTATGGGCGGGATCGGCATATTCGTCGGCCCAGCCGATATAGTCCCAGTAATCCACATGCAGCGCCAGTCCGATCACATCGTCCCTGCGCGCCAGCCGGTGCATGATTGCATCCGCCGGTGGGCAGGACGAGCAGCCCTGCGAGGTGTAGAGTTCCACCACCACAGGCCCCTCGGCCCGGGCGGCGATGGGCAGTGCCGATGCGGCAAGGGCAAGGCAGAGCGTCAGGGCTTTCATCCGGGTCGGGTCCATCGCTGGGCAAGGGGATGATCCAGTTTTACCGCCCCGCCGATCACAGCGCCAATCAAGGTTTCTTGAACCTGTGGAAACATATGTATACCATTGCATACCGCATCTTGCACCCCCATGTGTGCAATGGTATACAAAAATTGACGCACCCCCCGTCTTGGTGCTTGAACCCAAGGCGGGCGTGATGCAGATAACCCGCAGCGAATCCCATTTCCACGCTCCAAGAGAGGGAGGCCACGATGCCCATCAAGGTTGGACAGGACACCGCCAAGACGCGCCGCACGCTCAGCGTCAATGGCAAATCCATTTCCTATTACTCGATCCCCGCCGCCACCGAGGCCGGTCTGGGGGATTTCTCGAAACTGCCCGCCGCGCTGAAGGTGGTGCTGGAGAACATGCTGCGGTTCGAGGATGGCGGCTTTTCCGTGTCGGTCGACGACATCAAGGCCTTTGCCGAATGGGGCGCCAAGGGCGGCCAGAACCCGCGCGAGATCGCCTATCGCCCGGCCCGCGTGCTGATGCAGGATTTCACCGGCGTTCCCGCCGTTGTCGACCTGGCCGCGATGCGCGACGGCATCAAGGCGCTGGGTGGTGACGCGCAGAAGATCAACCCGCTCAACCCGGTTGACCTGGTCATCGACCACTCGGTCATGATCGACGAATTCGGCAATCCGCGCGCCTTCCAGATGAACGTGGACCGCGAATACGAGCGCAACATGGAGCGTTACCAGTTCCTGAAATGGGGCCAGGGCGCGTTCAACAACTTCCGCGTGGTGCCGCCGGGCACCGGCATCTGCCACCAGGTGAACCTGGAATATCTGGCCCAGACCGTCTGGACCGATACCGATCAGGACGGGGTCGAAGTCGCCTATCCCGATACGCTGGTGGGCACCGACAGCCACACCACCATGGTCAACGGCATGGCCGTTCTGGGCTGGGGCGTTGGCGGGATCGAGGCCGAGGCCGCGATGCTGGGCCAGCCAATCTCGATGCTGATCCCCGAGGTCATCGGTTTCGAGCTGACCGGCCAGATGGTCGAGGGTACCACCGGCACCGACCTGGTTCTGAAAGTGGTCGAGATGCTGCGCGCCAAGGGCGTGGTGGGCAAGTTCGTCGAATTCTACGGCACCGGCCTTGACCGTCTGCCGCTGGCCGACCGGGCAACCATCGCCAACATGGCGCCTGAATACGGCGCCACCTGCGGCTTCTTCCCGATTGACGACAAGACTCTGGCGTACATGCGCAATACCGGCCGCGACGAGGACCGGATCGCGCTGGTCGAAGCCTATGCCAAGGAAAACGGGTTCTGGCGCGATGCCGATTACGCCCCGGTCTATACCGACACGCTGAGCCTGGACATGGGCACCATCGTGCCCGCTATCTCGGGCCCCAAGCGTCCGCAGGACTATGTGGCGCTGACCGATGCCAAGACCGCATTCACCCGCGAGATGGCTGAGACCTTCAAGCGCCCGATGGGCAAGGAAGTCGCGGTCAAGGGCGAAGACTATACCATGGAATCGGGCAAGGTCGTGATCGCCTCGATCACGTCGTGCACCAACACCTCGAACCCCTATGTGATGATCGGCGCCGGTCTGGTGGCGCGCAAGGCCGCCGCTCTCGGCCTGAACCGCAAGCCCTGGGTCAAGACCTCGCTGGCGCCGGGTTCGCAGGTCGTCAGCGCCTATCTGGAGGCCGCAGGCCTGCAAGAGGATCTGGACAAGATCGGCTTCAACCTGGTGGGCTATGGCTGCACCACCTGTATCGGCAACTCGGGTCCGATCCAGAAGGAACTGTCCGAGGCGATTGCCGAGGGCGATCTGGTCGCCACCTCGGTCCTGTCGGGCAACCGCAACTTCGAAGGGCGGATCAGCCCGGATGTGCGCGCCAACTACCTGGCCTCGCCGCCGCTGGTGGTGGTCTATGCGCTGGCCGGCACGCTGGACATCGACCTGACCTCCGAGCCGATCGGCACCGACAAGGATGGCAACGATGTCTACATGAAGGACATCTGGCCCACGCAAGCGGAAATCGCGGAACTGGTCGACAGGACTGTGACCCGCGAGGCGTTCCAGTCGAAATATGCCGATGTGTTCAAGGGTGACGAGAAATGGCAGGCGGTGGAAACCACCGATGCGGAAACCTATGACTGGCCCGCGACCTCGACCTATATCCAGAACCCGCCCTATTTCCAGGGCATGGGCACCGAGCCGGGCACCATCTCGAACATCTCGGGCGCCAAGGTGCTGGCGATCCTGGGCGACATGGTCACCACCGACCACATCTCGCCCGCGGGCTCCTTTGCCACCACCACGCCTGCCGGCAAATATCTGACCGAGCGTCAGGTGGCCCCGCGCGAGTTCAACTCCTATGGCTCGCGCCGTGGCAACCACGAGATCATGATGCGCGGCACCTTCGCCAACATCCGCATCAAGAACGAGATGCTGGACGGCGTCGAAGGCGGCTATACCAAAGGGCCCGATGGGCAGCAGACCTCGATCTACGAGGCCTCGATGGCCTATCAGGAGCAGGGCACCCCGCTGGTGGTGTTCGGCGGCGAACAATATGGCGCCGGCTCCTCGCGCGACTGGGCGGCCAAGGGCACCGCGCTGCTGGGCGTCAAGGCGGTCATCGCCGAAAGCTTCGAGCGTATCCACCGCTCGAACCTGGTGGGCATGGGCGTCATCCCGTTCGAATTCACCGGCGGCGACAATCGCAAGTCGCTGGGCCTGAAGGGTGATGAAACCGTGGCGATCAGCGGGCTGGACACCATCCAGCCCCTGCAAGAGGTGCCCTGCACCATCACCTATGGCGACGGGTCCGAAAAGACCATCACGCTGAAGTGCCGGATCGATACCGCGCCCGAGATCGAATATATCGAGAACGGCGGCGTGCTGCATTACGTGCTGCGCAACCTGGCCAAAGCCAGCTGAGCCTGAGCGAACGGACCGAAGAAAGGGCGCCTTGCGGCGCCCTTTTCCGTTTGCGAGGCGCTGCCCCGCACTCCGGAGTATTTGCGGCGAAATGAAGGGGCGTTCGGGCGCCGCTTGTGGCCCGGCCAATCCGGAGAAATTTCGTATTCCGCAGACAAGTTTAGGCGCTGTTAAACGAATTGACGGAATCTGACCGGGATCAGGAGGCGTCCATGCGTGAAGTTGTCATTGTCAAATCCACTCCTCAGCGCGGGAAATTCAACGCATTTGCGGAGCTGGTTGGAAAGCTGGTCTCCGAAACCCGGGACTTTCCGGGTTGTCTTGGCGCCTATCTGATGCTGGCGCCCGAGCGCAACGAACAGGTGGTCATGCATATCTGGGAAACCCCCGACGCGCTCGAGGCCTATCTGACCTGGCGGGCGGATCGGGGCGATTTCCTGGAGATCAACGAATATCTGGAAGTCGAGCAGGACTTCAAGACCTACCAGCTTGCCTGAGGCGCCGCCCGCGCCCCTTCACTCTGTCGCAAATACTCCGGGGGACCGGGCGGCGGGGGCGGCGCTCCCTATTTCGCCGCGGCCTTTTCCAGCGCCGGTCGGATGGTGCTGTCGATCACCCGCGCGGTGATCGGACCGGCAAAGCGCAGCATGATAGTGCCATCGCCCGCGATCACATAGGTCTCGGGCACGCCGTAGAGGCCCCAGTCAAGCGCGGTGCGTCCTTGTTCGTCACGTCCCAGCGCGGCATAGGGGTTGCCCAGCTCGTCCAGGAAGGCCTGCGCGTTTTCCACCTTGTCCTTGTAGTTGATGCCGTAGACCGGGATACCCTCGCCCGCGAGCTTTTCAAGGCTCGGATGCTCGGCCCGGCAGGGCGCGCACCAGCTGGCCCAGTAGTTGACCAGTTTCACCTTGCCGTCGCGCAGGGTGGCATCGTCAAAGCCCGGCGCGCCGGGAAAGGCGGTCAGCACCAGCGGCGGCGCCGCTTGCCCCTCGCGCGCCGACGGCAGCGCATCGGGGTCGTCGCGGAACATGCCGACAGCCGCCAGCAGAACGAAGGCGCCGAAAATCAGCGGCGGCGCCACCATCAGCGGCGAAATCCTAGCCATTGCGCGAAATCCTTTGTTCGATCTTTTCCATCTCGGCGCGCAGCTTGCGGCCGCGCCGCAGGCTGAGCACCACCAGACCGATCAGCAGCACCAGCGAGGCGCCATAGGCGCTCAGCACCGTGGCGGCATATTTGCCCAGATCGGGGATCATCCGTTTGCCCTTTCCCGTGCGATCAGCGCCTTGATCCGGCGCGCCCGGATCTCGGTTCCGGTGCGGTAAAAGACCAGCGTGACGAACAACAGACCAAAGCCCAGCAGGCACAGAAGCAGCGGATAGGCATAGACATTGCTCACCTTCTCCTCGGTATCGGTGCCACTGACCGCGCCCGCGCGCAGCACCGAAGCGCCCTGATGCAGGCCCTGGTTCCAGAAATAGACCGCATAGCGGCTGAGCACGGCAAAGACCGATCCCACCAGGCACAGGACCGAGGTCAGATCGGCGGCGGTATCGCCATCCTCGATCGCCTCCCACAAGGCCATGTAGCCGAGGTAGAACAGGAACAGCACCAGGAACGAGGTCAGGCGCGGATCCCATTCCCACCAGGTGCCCCACATCGGCTGGCCCCAGATCGCCCCGGTGATCAGCGCGATCAGCGTCATCACCGTGCCCACGGGTGCCGCCGCACGCGCGGCCAGCGCGCTGACATGGTGGCGCCGGATCAGCCAGACCAGCGAGGTGACCAGCATCATGAACCAGACGCTGGTGGCCAGAAAGGCCGCGGGCACGTGGATATAGATGATCTTGACGGTCGAGCCCTGCTTGTAATCGTCAGGCGTGAAGAAAAAGCCCCAGACCAGACCACCCACAAGGGTGATCGCGGTCAGCACCCACAGCGCGGGCAGCACCCGCTCGGTCAGGGCCAGGAACTTGCGCGGGTTGGCATATTCCCAGAGCGCGTTGAGTCTCGTCGATATCGTCATGGGTCCTATCTAGTGCGAAGCGGGGCGGTTCTCAATTGACTTGCGTCAACGCAGATTGACGCGGAGCACAGCGGCGCTGGCAAAGGGTAACAAAGCGATCACGGCGGCGGTGATCCCCGCCAGCATCAGAAGAGGGGTGGCCACCTCCATCCCCGCCGCGCCGCGCCGCGCCACCTCGGCGCCAAAGATCAGCGTGGGCACGTAGAGCGGCAGCACCAGGAGCGACAGCAGCAGCCCGCCGCGTTTCAGCCCCACGGTCAGCGCGGCGCCGAATGTGCCCACCACGCTCAGCGCCGGTGTGCCCAGCAAGAGCGAGACCACCAGCCAGACAAAGCCGGCGGTGGGCAGGTTCAGAAGTACCCCCAGCACCGGCGCGGCCAGCACCAGCGGCAGGCCGGTGGTCAGCCAATGGGCCAGCGCCTTCATCGTCACCACCGCTTCCAGCGGCAGCGGCGCGGTGGCCAGCAGGTCGAGCGTGCCGTCCTCCCAATCAAGCGCCAACAGGCGGTCGAGCGACAAGAGGCAGGCCAGAAGCGCGCCCAGCCACAGCACCCCCGGCGCGATCGAGGACAAGAGCGCCGATTGCGGCCCCACCGAAAACGGCACCAGCACCGTGACGATCAGGAAAAAGGCCAGCCCCAGGCCAAAGCCGCCCCCGGCCCGAAAGGCCAGCACCAGGTCGCGTTTCAACAGGGCGATCACAGGAAATCTCCATCCGGGTCGTCAAGCGGCGCCGGGCGGGCGCGATAGGGGCCGACATCCAGCACCTCGGCGTCCAGCCCCAGGTCGATATGGGTGGCGATCAGGGCCGAACCGCCCTGCCCCAGATGCGCGCGCACCGTATCGGCGAACATCGCAACCGCATCGCGGTCGAGCGAGACGGTGGGCTCGTCCAGCATCCAGATTGGGCGCCCGGTCACTAGCAGCCGCGCCAGGCCCAGCCGCCGCTTCTGCCCCGCCGACAGGTTGCCCGCGTGACGGTCGGCCAGATCGCCGAGCGCAAAACCCTCAAGCGCCGGGGTGATATCCCGCCCGCCAAAGACGGCGGCCCAGAACAGCAGGTTCTCGGTGACGCTGAGCGTGGGTTTCAGCCCGTCGGAATGGCCGGCATAGGCGATCTTGTCCTCAGCGCCCTCGATCCGGCCCGCCAGCGGCGGTTGCAGCCCGGCCAGCGTGCGCAGCAGCGTGGTCTTGCCCGCCCCGTTCGGACCGCGCAGGATCAGCGCGCGGCCGGGGGTGAGCGTGAAACTCAACCCTTCGAGCACGGGAATGCCGCCGCGGGCAATGGCAAGATCGGTGACGGTAAGTGTCATATCCTTCGCTTATCCCATTGGCGCGGGGGGCAAAAGGCGGGATTTGCCGCATCGGGCGCGCGGTGCGCCTTGCGGGCGCGCGCGGGGGGCGCTGCCCCTCGCGCCCACCGGAACATTTGCAGCGAAATGAAGAGCAGGCTCAGACCGGGAGGGCGGCAAGCGCGATGCGGCGCCCCTCGCCCAGGAGAACGTTATAGGTGCGGCAGGCCGCGGGCGAGGTCATCGCCTCGACCCCGAATCCGGCCTGTTCGAGGCTGTGGCGCAGGGGCTGCGGGATATGGGCAACCTCGGCGCCGGTGCCGATGAACAGAACGTCGACCTGGCCCGCCAGCGCCAGCAGCGGCGAGGCGTCCTGATAGCCGGCCCAGGGGCCGGGGCCGGCCGGTCCGGTCAGCAGCGCGCCGTGATGGACCACGCCGCCGACGCGGAAGAAGCCCGGCCCATAGCCATCGACCGGCCGGGCGTCGGAATAGGTCACTTCGGTCAGGCGCATGTCACTCTCCCAGGGTCCAGAACGGCAGCCCCGCCAGCGCCGCGAACAGGATCAGCCCATAGGCGGCGAGGCGATAGGCGCGCTCGTATCCGGGCACAAATAGCGCCGTGCCCAGCACGGTGCCAAGCATATTCGGCACGATCAGCGCCAGACCGGTGACGATCCAGGCCGGATCGAGCCGCCCGGCCAGCCCCATCATCGCCAGCACCATCCAGTCATAGCCGAACAGGAAGAAGGTGATATTGGCCCGGATCGCCGCCGCCGGTTTCGCGCTGGCCATGTAGACGAAGATCACCGGCGGACCCGGCAAACCGGCTACCCCGCCCAGAAAGCCCGAGGCGGCCCCGGTGGCGGTGACCGCGCCGGGGCGCAGCGCGCCATGATAGCGCCATCCCAGCACCAGACCGGCCAGCATGCTCAGCGACACGCCCGAGACCAACAGGCGGAACACGCCGGGATCGAGCAGGAACAGTGTGAACAGCCCCAAAGGCAGCGCCAGCATCGCCCCGAGCAGAAGCCGCGCCAAATCGCCCCGGTCGACGTGGCGCGCGGCGCGCGGCAGCATCGGCAGCGGCCCGACGATATCCATCAGCACCAGCGTGGTGATCGCCGCCACCGGTCCCAGCACGACCCCCGCCAGCGGCATGTAGATCAGCGCGGTGCCGAAACCTGCAAAGCCGCGGGTGCAGCCCGCCAGAAAGGCGGCGGTGATCAGCAGCGCGATCTCGGGCGTGGAAAGAGCGAAGAGAGGATCCATCAGCGGTAACCTGCCCCGACCCCGGCCGCGCCTCTAGCGCCAAGCCGGGATCGGGCGTGGTACCAGATCTCAGGCGTCGATATCGGCGAACTGGTTGCCCGAGGTATTGGTGGGCTTGGACCAGTCGCGCTTGACGCCCAGCCACAGCAGGATGGTCGAGGCCACGAAGATCGACGAATAGGTCCCCACGATGATGCCCCAGATCATCGCAAAGACAAAGCCGCGGATCACGTCGCCGCCCAGCACGTAGAGCGAGACCAGCGCCAGCAGCGTGGTGATCGAGGTCATCAGGGTCCGGCTCATCGTCTCGTTGATCGACAGGTTCAGGACCTCTTTCAGGTCCTTCTGCTTGTACTTGCGCAGGTTCTCGCGGACCCGGTCGAACACCACCACGGTATCGTTCAGCGAATAGCCGACAATGGTCAGCAGCGCGGCGATGATGGCCAGATCAAATCGGATCTGAAGCTCGGAGAAGATGCCGATGGTCAGCACCACGTCATGCACCAGCGCGGCCACCGCGCCCAGGGCGAACTGCCATTCGAAGCGCAGCCAGATATAGACCAGCACCGCCAGGATCGCGAGGGTGACCGCCAGGATCGCGGTCTGGATCAACTCTCCCGAAACCTTGGGGCCGACGGATTCGACCGAGACGAACTTGATGTCCGGGGCAACGCTGCGCAGGGCCTCCTGCACCTTGGCGATGGTCTCGGACTTGACCGCCTCGGCCTCGTCCTGGGCCTGAATGCGGATCATGGCCACGTTCTCGTCAGGGCCGAAAGTCGGGTCGAACACCTCGGTGATCGTGATATCGCCCAGGCCCAGCGGGTCGAGCGCGCCGCGATAGAGGCCCACATCGACGGCTTCGGTGCTTTCGGTGCGCACCGTGGTGCCGCCGCGAAAGTCGATGCCGAAATTCAGGCCCTGGATCAGGAACGAGGCAAAACCGACCAGAACCAGCAGGGCCGAGATGCCCAGCCAGATCCGCCAGCGGCTGAAGAAATCGAACGAGGTATCGTCGGCAATGAGTTTCAGGCGCATGTCAAACCTCGATCGTCTTGGGACGGCGGCGTTCGAACCAGGTCACCACCAGCAGGCGGGTGACAAAGATCGCGGTGAAAACCGAGGTGAGAATGCCCAGCCCCAGCGTGATGGCAAAGCCCCGGACAGGGCCCGAGCCCATGGCGAACAGGATCACCGCCGTGATGAAGGTGGTGATGTTGGCGTCCAGAATGGCGCTCAGCGCCTTTTCATAGCCCAGTTCGATGGCCCGTGCCGGGCCCTTGGCAGTCTTCAGCTCTTCGCGGATGCGCTCGAAGATCAGCACATTGGCGTCCACCGCCATGCCGACCGTCAGCACGATACCGGCGATACCCGGCAGGGTCAGCGTGGCGCCGATCACCGACAACAGGCCAAACAGCAGGCCCACGTTCACGATCAGTGCGATATTGGCGAAGATGCCGAACAACCCATAGCTGGCCCACATGAAGCCCAGCACCGCCACGAATGCAACCACGGTCGCGACCTTGCCCGCGTCGATGCTGTCCTGGCCCAGTTCCGGGCCGATGGTCCGTTCCTCGAGGAACTCCAGCCCCGCAGGCAGGGCACCGGCGCGCAGGAGAACGGCCAGATTGGTGCTTTCCTCGACGGTGAAATTGCCGGTGATGATGCCCGAACCGCCCGGAATGTGGCTCTGGATCACCGGGGCACTGATCACCTCGCCATCCAGCGTGATGGCAAAGGGCGCGCCGACATTGTCGCGGGTGTAATCGCCGAATTTGCGCGCGCCCGAGGTGTTGAAGCGGAAGTTGACCGCCGGGCGGCCGTTCTGGTCAAAGGCGGGCTGGGCGTCGACCAGTTCCTCGCCGGTGACCACGGGGGCGGCTTCGATGGTGTAGAACACGCCCTCTTGATCCAGCGAGGGGGCCAGTTTCTCGCCCACGCCGACACGGGCATTGGCATCGGTTCCGCGCGAGATCACCGGGTTGAAGGTGAGCTGGGCGGTGGTGCCGATGATCTCTTTCAGTTCCGAGGCGCTGCCGATGCCGGGCACCTGAATCAGGATGCGGTCGGCGCCCTGACGCTGGATGGTGGGTTCGCGGGTACCGACCTCGTCGATGCGGCGGCGCACGATTTCCAGCGCCTGGCGCACGGTGCGGTCATCGGTGGCAAGGCGCTCGGCCTCGCTGAGGGTCACGATGACCTCGTCGCCCTCGCCGCGCACCTCGATATCGTTCGATCCGGCCCCGGTCAGGGTCTGGATCGGGCGGGCCAGCCCGCGCACCAGTTCCAGCGCGCGGCTCATGCCCTCGGGCTGGCTGATCTTGACCCGGATCTCGTCCGGTTTCGAAGGCTGCTTGCGGATGGTGCCGACGGTGTCGCGCGCATCGCGCAGGCTGTTGCGGATTTCCGGCCACATGGCGTCCATCCGGGCGGCATAGACATCCGAGACCTTCACCTCGGCCAACAGATGCGCACCCCCGCGCAGGTCGAGGCCAAGATTGACCAGCGAAGACGGCATGAAATCGGGCCATTGCGCGGCCGTAGCCGTCAGCTCGGGCGTTTCGCCGCGCAGCTCGATCGCGGCGCGGGCATCGTTGCTCTGTTCAACGCGGGTATAGAACGCGTTCGGCAGGGCCAAAACCAGCCCGCCGATACAGACAAGCCAGATCAGGACCCGTTTCCAGGTATCTATTTGCAGCATGACCCTGCCTTTTTTCGCCTCGTTCGGCTCAGTTCGCCGGTTCGGTCTTGTTCAGCACCTGCGCGATGGTCGACTTGACCACGCGCACCTTGACGCCCTCGGCGATCTCGACCTCGATCTCGCCGTCTTCCTTGACCTTGGCGACCTTGCCGATCAGCCCGCCCTGGGTGATCACCTGATCGCCGCGACGCAGCGCGCTGACCATGGCCTGATGTTCCTTGACCTTCTTCTGCTGCGGCCGGATCAACAGGAGATACATGATCGCGAAGATCAGAATAAGCGGGAGAAACTGGGCAATTGCGCCACCATCCATGGGACATTCCTTTGTGCTGAGTGACGGGGAACAGCCCCGCGAAATTTCCGGGAACCTATGCGCAGAACCGTGGCATTGCAAGCCGCCCCGGGCACGATAAGGGGGCTATGCTTGTACAAGCGCGCAGCTATAGTCAAAGGACCCGAGACAGAAAAAGGTGACATATGCTCCGGTCGCTGATTGTCCTGCTGCTGACCGCGCTGATGCTGGCGGCCCCGCCGGCCCTGGCGCAGCAGACCACGCCCGGCGACACAGCCACCCAGCCCAGCCTGCTGGCCCCGGTCATCGTTGACGGCGAGCGGCTGTTTGTCCTGCGCGGCGCCAGCGGCCTGCCCGCCGAGCGGCGCGCGGCCGAGGTGGTCGAGCGGATCGAGACGCTGGCCGATGGTTCAACGGCCACCAGCGTCGCCATCACCACCAAAGACAGTGATTTCGGCATCGTGATCCTGGCCGACGGGGTCGAGATCGTTACCGTCACCCCGGCGGACGCGTCAATGGAGCGGATGCAGATCGAGACCCTGGTCGCTGTGCAAAGCAGCGCGATCCGTGCTGCGATCCTGAACTATCGTGCCGCCCGCACCGACAGCGCCCGCAGGGAAAGCGCGGTCCAGGTGCTGGCCTGGACCGCCGGCTTTGCCCTGTTCACCATCCTCGGGATCTGGTTGCGCCGACGGCTCAACCGCTGGTGCACGCGCCTGGTGCGGCGCTATTTTGCCAGGCTCGAAACCGCCACCAACGCCCAGGTTCAGGCCGATGCCATCGCCGCGCTGATCCGCTTCGGGTTCAGCTTCGTACTTCTGGCCCTGTTCTTCCTGGGCATCTACTACTACCTCTCGCTGGTGCTGCTCTCGTTTGCCGAGACGCGATATGTGGCGCATCTGCTGCTGACCTATGTGACAACACCGGTCCTGAACATCGTGTTCGGCTTTGTCAGCTATCTGCCCAATCTGATCACGCTGGTGATCATCGCCCTGATCACCCGCTACGTAATCCGTGGCCTCAAAGTGTTCTTTGACGCGGTTGAGGCGGGCAGTTTCGATCTGGGCGATTTCGAGCGGCACTGGATCGGCCCCACTTTCAACATCCTGCGGGTGCTGGTCGTGATGATCGCGCTGGTGTTCTCGTTTCCCTATATTCCGGGGTCGGATTCGGCCGCGTTTCAGGGGCTGACCATCCTGGTGGGCGCGATGCTGTCGCTGGGCTCGAACTCGGTGATGAACAACATCATCTCGGGCCTCTTCGTGATCTATCGCCGCTCGACCTCGATCGGCGACCGCATCCGCGTGGGCGAGCATGTGGGCGATGTGGTGCAGATCAAGCTGATGGAGACCCATCTGAAGTCGATCAAGAACGAGATGATCTCGATCCCCAATGCACAGCTGCTGAACTCGGACGTGATCAACTATTCCAAGCATATCGACGGCAACGGCCTTCTTGTCTACACCACGGTCGGCATCGGATACGAGGAACCCGCCGACAAGGTCGAGGCGATGCTGATCGAGGCGGCCGGGCGCACCAAGGGGCTCAAGGCCAGGCCAGCGCCCTTTGTCCTGTGGGCGGGGCTGGCCGATTACGCGGTCAACTACCAGATCAACGCCTATACCACGCGGGGTGCGATCATCCCCAAGATCACCTCGGATCTGCACCGCAACATCCTCGATGTGTTCACCGAAAACGGGGTGCAGATCATGACACCCTCGTATGTCGCCGACCCGCCCGAGCCCAAGATCGCGCCCGCCGGCTGGGACGGCGTGCTGGCGCATCAGCGCAAAGAGAGCTAAGCGCCCGGGTCACCGCGCAAAATCCGTTGCAAAACGCCGCGAATCGGCGCTTTGATTTTTTCGCGCAAGCCGCCAGGCGCGGGGGCCTGCCCCCTCTCTCCGGTCCGGAAGGCGGCCCGGCCATCCTTGACAGAAGGAACAGGCGCATGATGATGGTGCGCTGCTATCTCGCCCCCTCCGAAATCGAAGGGCTGGGGGTATTCTGCCATGACGACATCGCCCGGGGCGACAAGGTCTGGCGCCATGACAAGATGCTCGACATCACCTTTCCCGAAAGCAAGCTCGACAGTGTCGAACCGCATGTGAAGGAGTTTCTGGAGCGCTATAGCTATCCCGATATCAACCGTCCCGGCTACCTGATCCTGGAAAGCGACGAAGGGCGGTTCATGAACCATTCGATGTATCCCAATCTGGATTTCGCAGACGGGATCTGGGGGGTGGCGCTGACCGATATTCCGGCAGGCACCGAACTGACCTGCGATTACGCCGATTTCCTGACCGGCGTGATCCACATGCAGCCGCCGCGCCACAAGGTCACCGCGCCCAGCGTCACCTTCAGCTAAGCCCGCGCCACAGCGGCAATCGGGGGCCGGGTGCAACACCCGGCCCCTTTCTGTGGCGGCAATCGGGCGGCGACGCTACACCCCGGCGCACGGATGGTGCATAACCGGGCCAGTGAATCACCCAGTCCAAGGACCAGACCCATGCACGACATCCGCGCCATCCGCGAGAACCCCGCCGCCTTTGACGCCGCGCTTTCGCGCCGCGGGAGCGCGCCGGTGTCGTCGGACATCCTGGCGCTGGACGAGGCGCGCCGGGGCAAGATTCTCGCCGCCGAGACCGCCCAGGCCGACCAGAACAAGGCCAGCAAGGAGGTCGGCGCCGCCAAGGCACGCGGCGACGAGGCCGAGTTCGAGCGCCTGCGCGCGCTAGTGGCCGAGAAAAAGGCCGAGATCGCCGCGATGCAGGCCGAGGCCAAGGAGCTGGACACCCAGCTGAGCGAGCTGCTGGCAGGGCTGCCGAACCTGCCCGCCGAAGACGTCCCGCAAGGGGCGGATGAGGCCGACAATGTGGAACTGCACCGCTGGGGCACCCCGCGCGAGATGGATTTTGCGCCCAAGGAGCATTTCGACCTGGCCTCGGTGCAGGACGGCATGGATTTCGAAACCGCCGCCAAACTGTCGGGCGCGCGTTTCGTGCTGCTCTCGGGCGCGGTGGCCCGCATCCACCGGGCGCTGGCGCAATTCATGCTCGACACCCACAGCGAACAGAACGGGCTGACCGAGGTGAACGGCCCGGTGCTGGTGCTGTCCGAGATGATGTATGGCACCGGCCAGCTGCCGAAATTCGGCGAGGACAGCTATCAGACCCGCGAAGGCTGGTGGCTGATCCCCACCTCCGAAGTGTCGCTGACCAATATCGTCAATGGCTCGACCATTGCCGAGGATTATCTGCCGCGCCGCTATACCGCCCATTCGCTGTGCTTCCGCTCCGAGGCGGGTTCGGCCGGCAAGGACACCCGCGGCATGCTGCGCCAGCACCAGTTCGAAAAGGTCGAAATGGTCTCGGTCACCCATCCCGATCATTCCGACGCCGAGCAGAAACGCATGTTGCGCTGCGCCGAGGGCATTCTCGAGGCGCTGGGGATCCCCTATCGCACCATCGTTCTGTGCACCGGCGACATGGGGTTCGGCGCGCGGCGCACCTATGACATCGAGGCCTGGCTGCCCGGCCAGAACACCTATCGCGAGATCAGCTCGGTCTCGACCTGTGGTGATTTTCAGGCCCGCCGCATGAATGCGCGCTTCAAGCCCGCCGACGGCGGCAAGCCGCAATTCGTGCACACGCTGAACGGCTCGGGCCTGGCGGTGGGGCGGTGCCTGATCGCGGTGCTGGAGAACGGGCAGAACGCCGATGGCTCGGTCACCCTGCCCCAGGCGCTGGCCCCCTATCTGGGCGGCAAGCTGACGCTGAACACGGACGGCACCCTGAACTGATCCCAGGGACCCGAACCGACCCGAGAAGAGGCGAAGAATTTACTTCTTCGCCTTTTTCTTTGCCTTCTTCTTGTCTTTCTTCTTGTCCTTCTTCTTGCCGGACTTCTTCTTGACCTTCTCTTCGGCCTTGCGGATTTTCTCTTCGAAATCCTTCTTTTTCTGCTTGGCCTTGGCCGCCTTGGCCGCTGCCTTGGCCTTTTTCTTGGTCTTCGCGTCGGCCTCGGCCAGTTCGGCCAGCGCCGCCGCCTCGCCGGCGCGGATCTCGGCCTCGCTCGCCTCGTCGCGGCTAGGTGCCGGTTTGGCGGGAGCCGCCTTGGGCGCGGGCACCGCGGCGGGTGCGGTGGCCGCCTTGGTCACGGCAGAGGCGGGTTTCTTGCCGGAGGCAGCGCGTCCAGCGACCGGGCGTCGCGTGCGTGGGGTGCGCCCCGCCGGTTTGCGGGCGGGTGCCGGGGTGGCGCCACGTGCGGCGGGCTTTGCCGCCGCCACCAGCGCCTGCGCCGCCGCATGAATGGCCTTGGCCCTGAGCGCGCCGACGCGCGGCAGTTCCATCAACCGCTCGACACTGACGGCGGCGACCGCCTCGGCACTGTCGAACCCGTTTTCGGCCAGCATCTTTGCCAATGCAGGGCCGACACCCTCGATATCCTTGACAGGGGTCATATCAGAACTTCCTTTGCCTCCCGCATCTAGAACTATACATTGTATATACAAAAGGCGCGGCGCCCGCACCCCCTTTTCCTTGACCTGTACCGGAACTAGCCCGTCACCACCGCCACCCTGCCTGCGCGTTTGGGAAAGGGCACCAGACAGCGCGCCTCTTCATCCCAGAGCTTGAGGTTGAGCGCCGCGACCGCCTCTGCAAAGCGGATCCGGCGCGGGGCATATTCGGGCGGCAGATTGTAATGGCAGCCGCGCAGCCGGTAGGACGGGATACGCGCATTGAAATGGTGGATGTCGTGCAAAGTGATGCAGGCCACGGCGGTGTCGAACCACCAGCCGAAATCCAGCGCCGACGATCCCTGCAACGCCGCCAGTTGCGGGTCGAGGTCCGGGCGGCGGTCCCAATAGGTGTCCTCGAAATTATGTTGGAGATAGACGAGGAACACCCCAAGCATCCCGCCCAGGAAGGAAAAGCCCAGCCAGACCCAGAAACCGGTCATGCCCGCCAGCGCCCAGAGCAGAGTCAGGAAAGCGACGATGGAAAGGTTGTGCAGAACCACGCCGCGCGCACCGAACCGGGTCGCATTCTTGGGCCAGCGGTAGCGGATGAAATAGGTGAACGCCGCCCCCAGCGGAATCAGGATGAACGGGTTGCGATAAAGCCGGTAGACCAGCCGCTGGCGCCAGCCCGCCGCCTGCCATTCGCGCAGGGTCATGGTGTGGATCTCACCGGTCTCGCGATGTTCGAGATTGCCCACGCCCGCATGATGCAGGTTGTGGTTCTGCTTCATCACCTCGAAGGGTGCGAAAGTGAAGGGTGACAGGACATGGCCCGCGATCTCGTTCTGATTGCGCGTCTCGAACAGCGAGTGGTGGCCGCAATCATGTTGCAGCACGTAAAGCCGCACCGCCGCAAAGGCAAAAACCACCCCGGCCGGGATCAGCACATACCAGTGCCCGACATAGGTGATCGCCAGATAGAGCGCGGTGAAATAGACCGCGAATGTTCCGAAGTAACTCAGACTGGCAAGGCGGTTGTCCTGCACCGCGTATTGCCGGGTATATGTTCTCAGATCCATCTCCGCACCGCTCCCTCGGATGGCCGGGTTCACTTGCGATAAAAGACTTGGGTGCGCGGCGGCCCAAAGACAAGCGCGCCGCGACAAAGAAACCTTTGCGTGCATAGTGATAGCGCCGCAAGCGGGTGTTTGTCACCCGCTGCGACAATTCGCATCGCAATCCGGCGCGATTACGCACCGGATGGCCCGCTGCGCGCGGCCTAGCCGCGCGATTTGAGGTGTTTGGCCAGGGCCCCGGCGTTCTTCTTGCGCCGGCCCTTGTAGGGGTTCTTGTCGCCCTGCCCGCGCAGGGTCAGCCGGATCGGCGTGCCGGGCATGTCGAAATCGGCGCGCAGCCCGTTGACCAGATAGCGCGAATAGCTTTCGGGCATCTTGTCGGGATGGCTGCACATCACCACGAATCCCGGCGGCCGGGTCTTGGCCTGGGTCATGTAGCGCAGCTTGATCCGCTTGCCCTGCGGTGCGGGCGGCGGGTGCTGTTCCAGCATGCCGATCAGCCAGCGGTTCAACGCGGCGGTGGGGATGCGGCGGTTCCAGACCTCATGCGCGCGCAGGATGGCATCATGCAGCCGCTCCAGCCCGCGCCCGGTCTTGGCCGAGACGGTGACCAGCGGCGCGCCGCGCAGCTGCGGCAGCAGCCGCTCGAAGCTCTCTTTCAGCTCGCGCAGCTTGTCCTGCTTGTTCTCTTCGACATCCCATTTGTTGACCGCGATCACCACGGCGCGGCCTTCACGCTCGGCCAGGTCTGCGATGCGCAGATCCTGCTGTTCAAAGGGGATGGCCGCGTCCAGCAGCACCACCACGACCTCGGCAAACTTGACCGCGCGCAGCCCATCCGAAACCGACAGCTTTTCCAGCTTTTCCTGCACCTTGGCCTTTTTGCGCATGCCAGCGGTATCGAAGATCCGCATCGGCGTGTCGTTCCAGTCGATCTGGAGCGAGATGGCGTCGCGGGTGATCCCGGCCTCGGGACCGGTCAGCAGGCGGTCCTCGCCCAGGATACGGTTGATCAGGGTCGACTTGCCCGCATTGGGGCGGCCCACCACCGCGACCTGCAGCGGTTTTTCGCGGGTGATCGCGTGGGGTGCCGCAACCTCCTCCCCGTCCTCATCCTCGGGGTCGAGGTCGACATCGGTTTCCGGCGCCTGCTCTTCGGCCTGCTGCTCCATCTCGTCGGCCAGCGGCATCAGCACGGCGTAAAGCTCGTTCAGCCCCTCGCCATGTTCGGCGCTGAGCCGGATCGGCTCGCCAAGGCCCAGCCCATAGGCCTCGATCACCCCGGCATCGGCGGCGGCGCCCTCGGCCTTGTTGGCGGCCAGGATCACATGCGCCGAGCGGCGGCGCAGGATATCGGCGAAAATCTCGTCATTGGGAGTCACGCCCGCGCGGGCGTCGATCATGAACAGGCAGATATCGGCCATGTCCACCGCCCGTTCGGTCAGCCGCCGCATCCGGCCTTGCAGACTGTCGTCGGTGGCGGTTTCAAGGCCGGCCGTGTCGATCACCGTAAAGCGCAGGTCGCCCAGCCGCGCCTGCCCTTCGCGCAGGTCGCGGGTTACGCCCGGCTGGTCATCGACCAGCGCCAGCCGCTTGCCGACCAGACGGTTGAACAGGGTGGATTTGCCCACATTGGGCCGCCCCACGATGGCGAGGGTCAGAGACATGGCACTCTACTTTTCTAGACTCAGACGCGCCCTATAGCGCGTCCGCGCGTCAACGGAAAGCGTGCAGTTGGCCCTTGGCCCCAACGACATAAAGCGTGTTGCCCGCCACCACCGGCCCGGTGGTGGCCCCGCCCGGCACCTCGACCCGGCTGATCATCGCGCCATCCTCGGGGTTATAGAGCCGCAGATAGCCGTCGTTCGAGGCGACGATCACCCGGCCGCCCGCCACCACCGGCCCGTAATGGGCATAGCTGGCGCCGCGTTTCTTGGGCTTGTCCTTGATGAACCCGGGCAGGTCCTGCGCCCAGATCACGCTGCCGTCGCTGGCATCGAGCCGCAGGATCTGGCTGCGGTCGCTGACCAGGAAGATGCTGTCACCCGCCGGCCAGACCGGCCCCAGCGCGCCTTCGGTGGCGGTCCACAGCCGTTCGCCATTGTCGGCGCGAAACGCCACGGTGCGCCCCGAATGGTTGCCTGCATAGACGGTCTTGCCCTGAATCACCGGGCTGCCGGTGACATCGCCGATCCGCGCCGCCGCGCGGCCCTTGCGCTGCCCCGAGACCGAGGCGCCCCAGCGGCGCACCCCGCCCTGGCGGAAGCTGCCGATCAGGTCGCCCGAGCCAAAGGCGAAGATCACCAGGTCCGGGGTCATCGCCGGTGCCGGTGCACCCAGAACGTTGCCGACGCTGGGCGTCGCCTGAACCTGCCAGGCGATACGGCCGTCCTTGATGTTGATGGCCCAGCCGGTATCGTCGCCGGCCACCAGATAGAGCAGCCCGTCGCGAATGGTGGGCGTGCCCGAGCCGGTGGCGTTCAGCTTCTGCTGCCAGCGCACCGTGCCGGTCTTGGCCTCGAGCGCGGTCAACAGGCCATAGCCCGACGAAACATAAAGGATGCCGTCGGCATAGGCCATGCCACCGCCGGTGGCCTGTCCTTCATCCTCGCCCGGCGGCACCAGATCGGTCTGCCAGGCCAGCCCGCCGCCCGGGGTCACGCCCGAAACGCGCGCCGCACTGTCGAGCGTATAGATCAGACCGCCCGCTACCACCGGATCGGCGGTGATGCGCTGGCGTTTCTCGTCGCCCGAGCCGATCGGGGTCGACCAGACCAGTTGCGGCGTGCTGCGCAGCGCCGGATGGGCGGTGCGGAACGCCTC
Source organism: Ruegeria pomeroyi DSS-3 (assembly GCF_000011965.2). NCBI lineage: Bacteria > Pseudomonadati > Pseudomonadota > Alphaproteobacteria > Rhodobacterales > Roseobacteraceae > Ruegeria > Ruegeria pomeroyi. The sequence goes on from NC_003911.12 coordinate 2,466,364, forward strand.
GGTCCCCGGGGCCTGTGCCCAGGCGCTGTTGGCCTGTTGCGCCGGCAAGCGGATCGCACGGCCCTGATTGACCACCGCGTCGGTGGCACCGGGGCGGATATCCTCGCGCGCGCCGGGCAGGATCACCTCGGGTTCGGCACAGGCCGAGAGCAGCAGCAGCGCGCTGCCCATCAGGGATGCCCCGATCCGGGAGAAAGAGCTGGTCACCATGGTCGAACTCGCCTGTCTGTCGTTGTCTCTTTGCCGCCGCGCGGCGCTTTTGCTATCCCGGGTCTCAGCCCTGGCGGGACGGCAGCGGCGCGGGGTCGGCCCCCAGCGCCACCATCAACTGAGTTGCGCGCTGTTGCAAGTCCGTGCTGACCTCGGCGTCCTCGCGGATGGATTGCAGCCGGGCCAGCGCCGCCTCGGTGTCGCCTTCGGCGATGTCGATCAGCGCCAGCTGTTCCAGCGCCAGCAGGCGCAGCGGCGCGCCGGGCTGGGCCAGCGCCTCGAACTGCTGGCGGCGGTCGCTGACCGGCAGCGTGTCGGCCTGCAGCAGCAGCGCCTTGAAGGCGGCGATCTGACGATAGACCGGCGGCAGGTCGCCCTGCGCGGCCAGTGTTTCAAGCCGGGCAACCGCCGCGGCAGTGTCGCCCTTGCCCGAGTCCGCGGCCGCCGTCAGCAGCGCCAGCACCGCCGCGCCACCGGTGCTGTCGGGCGTGATCGCCCCCAGCGCCTCGGCCCGGGCGGCGGCATCGTTGGCGGACAGCGCCGCGATCACCGCGTCGCCCAGCCCCTGAGCCTTGGCGGTGGCCTGCGCCTTGGAATACTCGTTCCAGGCCGCGCCGCCGACGATGGCCACCACCGCCAGCCCGCCGATCCAGCCCCAGCGCTTGAGCAGCAGGAACATACGGTCGCGGCGGACCTCTTCGGTGACCTCGTCAATGAAACTGTCGGTGTCGCTCATTCCTGGCCCCTGCCCTGTTGTCCTGACCTTTTCCGGTTCCGGCCTCTCATACCCCGGGCCACCGGGCAAGCCAAGAGGCGGCGAACCTGCATTTTTCTTGCGCATTTGCAGCGAGGGGGCAAAAAATGAACTGAACTGACCAGTTCAGTATGGACAAGACGTCGCGGAAACCCCATGTCTCTGCGCAACGGCCCGGGACGCGTATTTCCCCTGGGCGGGATTGAAGAAAGGCACATCATGCGACTGGTTCCCTTCCTCACAGCGATCCTCGTGACCGTCACACTTTACATGCTGGTGTTCGAACGCGATGCGCTGATGGCCTTTGCCAAGGCCGAGAGCACGACCCAGGCTGCGCCAGAGACGCCGCCCGCCGCCGATCCCGTCGGGGCCGCCATTGCCGAAACCGCCACCATCGGGGTGGTCGTGCTGCGCTCGCAGGCGAGCGAGATCGACAGCGCCGTGGTGCTGCGCGGCCAGACCCGCGCCATGCGCCAGGTCGAGGTCCGGGCCGAAACCACCTCGACGGTGATTTCCGAACCCAAGCGCAAGGGCAGCTTTGTGAAGGCGGGCGATCTTCTGTGCGAGCTCGATCCCGGCACCCGCCCGGCCAGCCTGGCCGAAGCGCGCGCCCGCAAGGCACAGGCCGAAAGCTCGATGCCCGAGGCCGAGGCCCGGCTGGACGAGGCCAAGGCGCGGCTGAAAGAGGCGCGCATCAACGACAACGCGGCGCAGAAACTGGCGCAGACCGGCTATGCCTCGGAGACCCGCCGGGTCGCGACCGAGGCGACGGTGCGCTCGGCCGAAGCCGGGATCAAGGCCGCCGAGGCGGGGCTGGAAACCAGCCGCGCCAGCATCGAGGCCGCCGCCGCCGCCGTGGACGCGGCCCAGCGCGAGATCGGCCGGCTGACCATCATGGCGCCGTTCCAGGGCCTGCTGGAAAGCGATACCGCCGAACTGGGCAGCCTGCTGCAGCCCGGCGCGCTCTGTGCCACCATCATCCAACTTGATCCGATCAAGGTGGTCGGCTTCATCCCCGAGACCGAGGTGAACCGGGTCCAGGTGGGCGCGCTGGCCGGGGCCGAACTGGCCACCGGCCTGCAGGTGCAGGGCCGGGTCACGTTCCTCAGCCGTTCGGCGGACGAGACCACCCGCACCTTCGAGGTCGAGATCACCGTGGCCAACCCCGAACTGCTGATCCGCGACGGCCAGACCGCGACCATCGCGATCTCGTCCGACGGGGCCAAGGCGCACCGGCTGCCGCAATCGGCGCTGACCCTGAACAACGAGGGCGAGCTGGGCGTGCGCGTCGTGCGCGAAGGCAACAAGGTGGGCTTTGTCCCGGTCGAACTGGTGCGCGACACCCCGACCGGTATCTGGGTCACCGGCCTGGCCGAACAGGCCGATGTCATCGTGGTCGGTCAGGATTTCGTGACCGAGGGCGTCACCGTGACGCCGACCTGGCGGGAGGTCTCTGAATGACCGGTATCGTCGACTGGGCCGCATCCCGCGCGCGGATGGTTCTGGCCTTCATCGCCATCTCGCTGCTGATCGGCGGCTTTGCCTATGTGAACCTGCCCAAGGAGGGTGAGCCGGATATCGAGATCCCGATGTTGTTCGTGTCGGTCAGCTTTCCCGGCATTTCCGCCGAGGACAGCGAAAGCCTGCTGGTCAAGCCGATGGAGACCGAGCTGGCCGATCTGGACGGGCTGAAAAAGATGTCGGCCACCGCCGCCGAGAACTATGCCGGCGTGGCGCTGGAGTTCGAATTCGGCTGGGACAAGACCGCGATCACCGCCGATGTGCGCGACGCGATGAACACCGCCCAGGCCAGTTTCCCCGACGGGGCCGAGCAATATACACTGACCGAGGTCAACTTTTCCGAGTTCCCGATTGTCATCGTCAACCTGACCGGCGCCGTGCCCGAACGCACCATGGCGCGCATCGCCAAGGATTTGCAGGACGATCTGGAATCGCTCGACGCGGTGCTCGAGGCCGGGATCGCCGGCAGTCGCGACGAGATGCTCGAGGTGATCATCGACCCGCTGCGGCTCGAGGCCTATAACGTCACGGCGCTGGAACTGATCAATGTGGTGCAGAACAACAACCAGCTGATCGCGGCGGGCGAGATCGAGAGTGAACAGGGCTCGTTCGCGGTCAAGATCCCCTCGTCGTTCAAGACCGCGCGCGATGTCTATGACCTGCCGATCAAGGTCAATGGCGACCGGGTGGTGCGGCTGGGCGAGTTGGCGCAGATCAACTATACTTTCGAAGACCGCAAGGGCACCGCGCGCTTTGACGGCGAAAGCACCGTCGCGCTGCAGGTGGTCAAGCGCAAGGGCTTCAACCTGATCGACACGGTCGAACAGGTCAAGGCAACCGTGGCCAAGTCGCGCGCCGCCTGGCCGCCTGAATTGCAGGCGGCGGTGCAAATGGGCACCTCGAACGACCAGAGCCGGGTCGTGGGCTCGATGGTCAGCCAGCTCGAAGGCTCGGTGCTGACCGCCATCGCGCTAGTGATGATCGTGGTGCTGGCCAGCCTGGGCAGCCGCGCGGCACTGCTGGTGGGCTTTGCCATCCCGACCTCGTTCCTGCTGTGCTTTGCCTTTCTGGCGGCGATGGGCGTGTCGATCTCGAATATCGTGATGTTCGGCCTGATCCTGGCGGTGGGGATGCTGGTCGATGGCGCCATCGTGGTGGTGGAATATGCCGACAAGCGGATCAAGGACGGCATCGGCCCGATGCATGCCTATGTCGAGGCGGCACAGCGGATGTTCTGGCCGGTGGTCTCGTCGACGGCGACAACGCTCTGCGCCTTTCTGCCGATGCTGTTCTGGCCCGGCGTGCCGGGCGAGTTCATGGGAATGCTTCCGGTCACGCTGATCTTCGTGCTGTCGGCCTCGCTGGTGGTGGCGCTGATCTATCTGCCGGTGATGGGCGGCGTGTCGGGCCGCATCAGCCGCGTGTTCAACCGCATGTCCGACTGGCTGCGCGCGCGCACGCCCTGGTGGGTGCGCGCAGCCCTGGTGCCGCCCGCGCTCTACGGGATGTTCCTGGGCGCGATGCAGCTGCTGAACCCCGCCTATCTGCTGCCGGGCGGGACGCTTGTCGGCGCGCTGCTGTTCCTCATGTCGGCCTTTGCCGCCTCGGTCACGCTGGGCGCCGCCCGGATCGAGATGCCCCAGCGCCGGGTCGCCGCCCCCGGCGGGCACACGCCCTTTGGTCATGTGATCAAGTTCATCGCCGGCAACCCGGTGATGCCCATCGTCTCGATCCTCGCGGTGACCTTTGCCGTCTATCAGGTGGTGTTTGTCATCTTCCCCGAGCGCGCGCTGGGGATCGAGTTCTTTGTCGAAAGCGAACCGGAACAGGCCACCACCTATGTCCGCGCGCGGGGCAACCTGTCGCTGGCGGAAAAGGACGTTCTGGTGCGCCAGGCCGAAGAGGTGATCGCCGCCCACCCGGCGGTGATCAACGTGTTCTCCTTTGCCGGCGAGGGCGGGCTCGACCAGAACAACGGCGGCGCCCAGGCGCCCGCCGATACCGTGGGCCAGATCCAGTTCGAGATCATCCCGTGGGAGGACCGCCCCACCGAAACCCACCCGCTGACGGGCTGGCTGGGCAGCCGCATGAGCGCCTGGCTGGGCTTCGAGGAAGAGGTGGTCGCCGCCGAATATGACGGCGATTTCGTGCTGGAACAGCTGAGCAACGAACTGGCCAAACTGCCCGGCATGGTGGCCGAGATCGAGGCTTTGGGCCGTGGCCCGGCCTCGGCCAAGCCGGTGCATCTGCGCATCAAGGGCGACGATTGGAACACGCTGCTGGCCACCACCGCCCAGGCGCGCGCCGCATTCGAAGAGACCGCGGGCCTGATCAAGATCGAGGACAACCTGCCCCTGCCCGGCATCGACTGGCAGATCGACGTCGATGTGGCCAAGGCGGGCCGCTTCGGCGCCGATGTGGCCACCGTGGGCGCCATGGTGCAGCTGGTCACGCGCGGCGTGTTGCTGGGCGAATACCGCCCCGCCGATGCCGATGACGAGATCGAGATCCGCGTCCGCCTGCCGGAACAGGACCGGGTGCTGAGCACGCTCGACACGCTTAAGGTGCGCACGCCCGAGGGGCTGGTGCCGCTGTCGAACTTCATCACCCGCAAGCCGGTCGAGAAACTGGCCAAGATCAACCGGGTCGATCAGAAACGCTATTTCGACGTCAAGGCGGATGTGGAGCCGGGTCTGTTCAAGCTGACCCCGGACGACGATACGCAAGCGGTACTGGCGGTGCTGCGCACCCTGCCCGACGGGGTGGCGCCGACCGGCGAGGTGGTGACCCGCCCCGCCGATGGCGCGCAATTCCATATCGAGAGCCTCGACGGGTTCGACAGTGCAGCCGCCGCGCGCAACGCTGTCGCGGCCGGTAGCGTGCGCTTTGCCCCGATCAATGCCAACGAGCGCATCGCCACCCTGACCCAGTGGCTGGAGACCGACCCGTTCGGCCCGGCGGTTGAATGGGAATGGACCGGCGATCAGGAAGACGAGAAGGAAAGCCAGGAATTCCTGCTCAAGGCCTTTGTCGCCGCGCTGGGACTGATGTTCATCATCCTGCTGGCGCAGTTCAACAGCTTCTACAATTCGGTGCTGGTGCTGTTGGCGGTGATCCTCAGCACCACGGGCGTGGTGATCGGCATGATGGTGATGGGCCAGCCCTTCTCGGTGATCATGACCGGCACCGGCATCGTCGCGCTGGCCGGGATCGTTGTGAACAACAATATCGTGCTGATCGACACCTATCAGGAATACAGCCGCTACATGCCCCGGATCGAGGCCATCGTGCGCACCGCCGAGGCGCGGATCCGCCCGGTGCTGCTGACCACGATCACCACCATGGCGGGCCTGACCCCGATGATGTTCGGGCTCAGCCTCGACTTCATCAACGGCGGCTATTCCATCGACAGCCCCACCGCGCTGTGGTGGAAACAGCTGGCCACGGCGGTGGTGTTCGGCCTGGGGATCGCGACCGTGCTGACCCTGGTGGTCACGCCGTCGCTGCTGGCGCTCCGGGTCTGGGCCTCGACCTATCTGGTAATGATCTGGCGCGGCCTGGCGCGGGTCACCGCCGGACGCTCCAGCCGCATCGCGCGCGATATGATCCTGCGCCGCTCGGCCAAGCGGTTGAAGGCGACCGAGATCATCTGGGACCCGATGCAGGCTGAACCGCCCCTGATCGCAGCCGAGCAATCGCTGAAGGCGGCGGAATAGTCTGGGCTCGCGGCGATTCGATCTCTGGTTGCAATCGCCGCGCTCGCGACCGCCCGGACCTGCCCGGTTTTGCCGTCGCGATTGATCATGGACAGCGTTCAATGCGCCATGAGAGCCAGTTATCGTTTCCGCAGCGGCGCGCAATTGTGGCAAAATCTTGTAAAGATCAAGGCAAAAAGGCATCTTCCTGGGGAAAGCGTAGGGGGACTACACCAATGTTCAACAAGACGATTACCGCCGCGGGCACAGCACTCTCGGCACTGGTTCTGACAGCCACATCCGCTGCCGCGCAGACCTATGACTATTACTACTGGTGGTGGGGCGGCTGGAGCTATGGCGGCGGTGGCGGTACCAGTTCCTCGGTGCCCGAAATCGACGCCTCGACCGGCGCGCTGGCCCTGGCGGCCGTGGCCGCGGGCCTGCTGCTGGCGCGCGAGATGCGCCGCCGCAAAAGCCGCTAAGCCTGCCCGTCAGATCAGCGACCAGTCACCGGTGAGCAGCGCTGTCAGCGCGATCAACCCGTTGGCCACCGCATGAGCCAGGATGGCGTCGCCCAGACGCCCCCGGCGCAGCGCAATCCCCGCAAAGATGAGGCCGGCCAGACCGGCCTCGATCACGCGCCCATGCAACAGCGCAAAGGCAAGGCTGGTGACACCGACCGCCAGCGCGGTCTGCCATGCCGACCGACCGCCCAGCAGTTGCAACAGATACCCCCGGAAAAACCCTTCTTCGATCACCGGCACCAGCAATGTGGTGCCGAGGACGCGGCACAGGACCCAGCCTGTCAGCGCCGCACCGGTCAACTGTGACACCCCCTCGGGTGCGGGACCGCCGCGAAAGGACAGGATCCAGCCGACCCCGACCACCGCCCCGCCCAGCAGCGCGACCGGGTCGAGCCGCCAGTCAAGCGCCAGCAGCGGTTTGCGAAACAGCCACAGCACCGCCGCCATCAGCGCCGCCTGAAGCGGATAGCCCTGCGCGGGGGCCTGCCAAAGGCTCTGCACCAGCAGGCCCGACAGCATGAATACGATGAAAGGCGCGATCAGCGCCGCCGCCGGGTCCTCTCGAAAGGGCATTCGCGCGCCACTCTCGGGCGCGACCTCTGCGACTTCGGCCTCGCGGTGCAGCGCGGGGCGCGCCTGCACCACCCAGATCACCCCCAGCGCCAGCACGGTAAAGAACAGCCAGCCGGCAAAGCTGTGAAACCCGTTCACCGCCAGTTCCGGCGAGATGCGGGCCCCGATCATGATCAGCACCGCGATGCGCAGCACGTTGAACAGCCAGCTGACCAGCAGAGCCAGCGGAAACACGATCAGCCAGAACCGGCCCAGCCGCAGCGTATCGCGCATCAGCACCGAATAGATGGCAAAGAAACCGGCGGTCAGGGCAAACCCCTCGATCCCCGAACAGCTGCCGGCCATCTCGACAAAGAAACCCTCGGTGCCGATGGTGGCGGTCTCGGGGCTGAGCACCACGTGAAAGCCCAGCACCGCCAGCACCACCGCCACCCCATAGAAGGTGACAAGAATCAGGCCGCGAAACGCCCACCAGAGCGGCGCCAGCGCATCGGCCAGATCGGGGATCAGCGCCGCCACCAGCACCACCAGCGCCAGACCACCGCCGCCATCGCGCAGCAAGGTCGACATCTCGCGGCGCGGCACCAGCAGGAACAGCGCGCCGATCGCCGCCAGAACCGCCCCCGCCAGCAGCGTGACCAGATGGGCCTGGAAATCGGCGTTCAGACTGGCCGAATCCGCCCTGAGCCAGGGCACGAAGATCAGGCCAAGGCCGATCAGATGCACCGCCCACCAGCGCCGCGCCTCGCCATTGGCGGTGTCGGCGGCGGTCACCAGACGGCGGCGCAGATTTGGGCGGAACCAGATGAACAGGCCCAGACCGATGCCGACACAAAGGATACGGATCGTCGCGCTGCGCAGCGCGCGACAGGCGGTCTCGATCCCGGTCAGGCGGCATTCGACAGAAGAGAACACCTGAAAGATCAGGACGATGGCCAGCATCTCCAGGGCAAAAAGGACCATCAACTTGTAGAACTGATGCCGCAACGCCGGGTCGATCCTTGTAACACGCCCGCAACCCACGGGCGCGTTTTCAGCTATCGCGCGAAAAGGGCATCACTGTGAAGGGCAAATGACGCTTCCATGGCGCCCGGCGCCTCAGGCGGCCTCGTCCTCGCCCGCCTGCTGGCGCGTCCAGAGCTGGGCATAGCGCCCGCCGCGCGACAACAGCGCGTCATGGGTGCCCTGTTCGACGATCTCGCCCTTTTCCAGTACCACGATCTTGTCGGCCTCGGCGATGGTGCTGAGACGATGGGCGATGGTGATCACCGTGCGCCCCTCGCCTGCCAGCGCCAGCGCCTCCTTGATCTCCTGCTCTGTCTCGGTGTCCAGCGCGCTGGTCGCCTCATCCAGCAGCAGGATCGGCGGATTCTTCAGCAGGGTGCGCGCAATGCCCACCCGCTGTTTCTCACCCCCCGACAGTTTCAGCCCGCGTTCGCCCACCTTGGTGTCATAGCCTTCGGGCAGCGAGGCGATGAAATCATGGATCTGCGCCGCACGCGCCACCGCCTCGACATCGGCCTGAGTGGCGTTCTCGCGCCCATAGGCGATGTTGTAGCGGATGGTGTCGTTGAACAGCACCGTGTCCTGGGGCACCACGCCGATGGCATCATGCAGGCTGGTCTGGGTCACGTCGCGGATGTCCTGCCCGTCGATGCAGAGCGCGCCGCCGGTCACATCGTAGAACCGGAACAACAGCCGCCCGATGGTCGACTTGCCCGAGCCGGTGGCCCCCACGATGGCCACGGTCTGCCCCGCCGGCACGCTGAGCGTCACGCCCTTGAGGATCTCGCGATCCGCCTCGTAGCCAAAGCGCACATCCGTCAAGGTGATCTCGCCGCCGCTGACCTTGAGCGGCGCGGCATCCGGCTTGTCGCTCACCTCGGCGGGCTGTTCCAGCAGATCGAACATCTCGCCCATATCGACCAGCGCCTGCCGGATCTCGCGATAGACGGTGCCCAGAAAGTTGAGCGGTACGGTGATCTGGATCATATAGGCGTTGACCATGACGAAATCGCCCACGGTCAGATCGCCCCGCTGCACCCCCAGCGCCGCCAGCACCATCACCCCGATCAGGCCGCAGGTGATCAGAAAGGACTGACCGAAATTGAGGAAGGCCAGCGAATAGGAGGTCTTGAGCGCCGCGCGGGCATAGGCCTGCATCGACTGGTCATAGCGGCGCGCCTCGCGGTCCTCGGCGCCGAAATACTTGACCGTCTCGAAATTCAGCAGGCTGTCGATGGCGCGCTGGTTGGCCTCGGTATCCTGATCGTTCATCTCCCGGCGCAGTTTCACCCGCCATTCGGTCACCGCGAAGGTGAACCAGATATAAAGCGCGATGGTCCCCACCACCACGGCCAGATACCAGACGTCGAACAGGTACATCAGGATCGCCGCCACCAGCACCAGTTCCAGGATCAGCGGGCCGATGGAAAACAGCATGAAGCGCAAGAGGAACTCGACCCCCTTGACCCCGCGCTCGATGATCCGGCTCAGCCCGCCGGTCTTGCGGGTGATGTGATAGCGCATCGACAGACGGTGGATATGGCGAAAGGTCTCCAGCGCCAGCGCCCTCAGCGCCCGTTGCCCGACCGGGGCAAACAGCGCATCGCGCAGCTGTTGGAAGCCCACCGTCAGCATCCGCGCCACGCCATAGGCCACGGTCAGACCCACAGCGCCCAGCGCAAGCGGCGGCACGCCCTCGCCCGCCAACGCGTCGACCGCGCCCTTGTAGAGAATTGGCGTGTAGACCGCGATCAGCTTGGCCAGCACCAGCATCGCCAGGGCCGCCACCACCCGGCGTTTCACCCATCCCTCGCCCTCGGGCCAGAGATAGGGCGCCACCCGGCGCAGCGTGCGCAGGCCCGAGCGGCGTTCGGAGGATGCGGTCTGATCCGCCGGGGCGGTGTGTGCCAGTCGTCTCATCACGTACCCTTGTTGCGGTCAGAGCGTCGGTTCGGGTTACCCTGCCCCGCTTGGCGGCACAAGGCCGCCGCTTACTCGGGCACGGTAAAGACCTGGCCGGGATAGATCAGGTCGGGGTCACGGATGGCGTCGCGGTTGGCCTCGAACACCTTGACGTAAAGCACGCCGTCGCCATAGCGCTCGCGCGAAATGGCCCAGAGCGTATCGCCCTTCTGCACCGTGACCGCGCGTACCGGAGGCTGCTGGGGCGCGGACGGGTCGCTTTCGGGTTGGGCCGGGCGCAGCACTTCGGGCGCCTCGCGCTTGAACGGGGTTTCCAGCCGGCTCAGCACGACCCCCTGCGCATCCAGCTCGTCCAGCCGCAGCGTATAGACACCGGGGGCGATATCGCCGATCTCGCCCCGCCATTTGCCCAGCGCATCGGCAGTCATGTCGGCAACCGCGCGATTGTCGAAATAGGCCCGGACCAGCGAGCCGACATTGGCGCGGCCCGCAAGGCGCACATTGCCCGCATCATTATAGCCGATCGTGTCGAGCGCGACACGCTGCGCTTCCACGGTCTCGGGCTGTTGGGCCGGCTGGACCAGCTCGACCCCGCTTTCATCCGAGCGCAGCACCGCCACGCGGGCCGGTTCTTCGGGCGCGGCGGCGGGTTGAGGCGCCTCGGCGGTCTGCTGTTCGGCGGTCTGTTCGGTGGTGGTCTGGTCGGTAGCGGGTTGTTCGCTTGCAGCCTGTTCGGTTGCGACGGGCACGGCCGGTTCCGCTGTTGCCTCGGCGGTCTCTTGCGGTGCCGTGGGCTGCGGCGCGGGCGCAGGCGCCTCGGCCGTTTCGACCGGTTCCGGCGCGGGCGCGGGCGCGGGGGCTGCCGCTTCGGCACTTTCGTTCGCGGGTGTTTCGGCCGCATCTGCTGCGGACGCTTCGGCGCGTGCGGTGTCGGTGGCGGGCGCCGGTTCGGCATCGCTTGCCGCTGCTGCTGGTGCGGGCGCGACTTCGGCTGTCTCGACCGGTTGCGCTTCGGGCTTGACCTCGACGGGTTCCGGCTGCGCCTCAGGCGTAGCCTCGGCCACCTCGACAGGTTGCGGCGCGGGCAGCGCGGCAACGATGTAATCGCCCGAGAGCGCCTCTTGCCCGTCGCGGGCGGCGCGCAGGGTCAGGGCCCGGGCGGCAGCGCTGAACGGGACTGTCAGGAATTCGGCGAATTTACCGTCGCGGGGCACTTCGAACTCATGCAGCGGGGCGCCATCCAGCAGCACCGCGATTCGCGCCCCGGCGGGGGCGCTGCCCGAGAGCAGCGCGGTGCCGTCGGGCTCGACAAAGATCTGGTCCAGCACCGGCGCGCCAAGCGCGGCGGGCAGTTCGGCGGTTTCGGCCGGTGCGGCAGCGGGCGCTTCGGGCGCGGCCTCGCTCGGTGCTTCGGCGGTGGCCTCCGGTTCCGGCGTGGCGGCCTCGGCGGTGGTCTCGGGTTCGGAGGCGGGAGCGGCTGCGGCCTCGGGCGCGGGATCGGGTTTGGCTTCACCCGTAGGCTCGACCGCTGCAACCGCAGGGTTTTCCTCTTTTTCCTCAGAAACTTGCGGGACATTGGCCACAACGGGCACCGGCACTGCCGGATCCTGCCTGCCGCCGATCACCCCACCGAAATAGAGCCCGGCCACCCCGGCCACCAGAACGCCTCCCGCAACGACTGCCCAGCCTATGCCGCCAAGCCCCGCGGTCCCGGTTTCTCCTGCCATGTCCGTCCTTCCCCATTCACGGAAGGGGCATGCAGCCCGATCCGTCCCATCACGGTTGAGCCGCCCCCCGCTTCCCGATATCAGAGCCCCATCTCTCTGTTCACGGAATCCCGGAAAGGCCGCCCATGACCGTCAAATCCGTTTGTATCTATTGCGGATCGCGCGCCGGAGCAATGCCCGCCTATGCCGAGGCGGCCCGCCGGATGGGCGCGCTGCTGGCCGAGGCGGGTTGGCGGCTGGTCTATGGCGCTGGCGATGTGGGCCTGATGGGAGAGGTGGCGCGCGCCGCTCAGGCCGCAGGCGGCCAGACCTTTGGCGTGATCCCGGTACACCTGCTGCGGCGCGAGGTCGGCAAGACCGACCTGAGCACATTCGTCGTCACCGAAACCATGCACGAACGCAAAAAAGTGATGATCATGAACGCCGATGCGGTGGTGGTGCTGCCCGGCGGCCCCGGCTCCTTGGACGAGCTGTTCGAAGCGCTGACCTGGCGCCAGCTGGGCCTGCATGACAAACCCATCCTGGTGATGAATGTGGACGGCTATTGGGACCCGCTGCGTGCCCTGATCGAACGCACGGTGGATCAGGGCTTTGCCGATGCCTCGCTGGCGGATTACCTGACCTGGGTCGACACGCCCGAAACCGCCATGGCGGCCCTGCGCGCCGCCCTGTCCTGACGGATCAGCGACAGCGAGAAAACCGCCACGGCCCCCCAGATCAGCGCAAAGGCCATGCCGTGCCAGCGGGTGAAGGGCTCGCCAAAGATCACCACCGCGCACATGAACTGCAGGGTGGGGTTGATGTATTGCAGCACGCCCACGGTCGACAGCGGCACCCGGCGCGCCGCATAGCTGAACAGGATCAGCGGGATTGCCGTCAGCGGCCCGGATCCGATCAACAGGAGAGAGGTGGCCAGATCGCCGCCGAACGCCCCCTGCCCGCGCAGATGGAACCAGGCCAGCACCGCCAGGAACAACGGCATCATGATCACGATCTCGGCAGTGACCGAGATCACCGGCCCCAGCGGCAGGAACTTCTTGACCGCGCCGTACAAGGCAAAGCTGGATGACAGGATCAGCGCCACCCAGGGTGCCACGCCCAACCCCCAGGTCAGCAGGGCCACCGCCAGCGCCGCCAGCACCACCGCCAGCCATTGCCCGCCGCTTAGCCGCTCGGCAAACCAGAACCGTCCGATCAGCACCGCGATCAGCGGAAAGATGTAATAGCCGATCGAGGCCTCGGTGGCATGTCCCAGCTGGATCGACAGGATGAAGACGAACCAGTTGAGCGAGATCATCACCGCGGCCAGCGCGATCAGCCCGGTCTGGCGCGGGCCGGCATAGGCGCGGCGCAACTCGCCCAGCCGCCCCTGCATCGCCAGATAGACACCGAACAGCAGAACGGACCAGAAGGTGCGATGCGACAGCACCTCGGGCGGGGGCACATGCGCAAGCAGCTTGTAATAGAGCGGCGAGAGTCCCCAGACCAGACAGGTCCCGATCATTGCCAGAATACCGCGCCCGCGCTCGTCCATGCCCTGCCCCGAATTATACCCTGGCGGTGATGCCCCGCCCGGCGGCCCTTGGCAAGCGCCAGTTGTCTCTCAGTCGATCCAGTCCAGATGGCGGCGGCCCGGATCCATGAAATGCTCGACCATGACCGGGGTTGCCAGCGCATAGGCCTGCTCCAGCGGCAGCTCCAGATGCCGGTTCAGCGTTTCGAGCCCGCGCCGCAGCGGTGCCTGGTTGCGCGCCGCCAGCGCGCCTGCCAGATCAGCCACATGCGTCGCCAGCGCCGCCTCGGGCAGGATACGGTTGATCAGCCCCGCCGCCAGTGCCCAGTCGGCGTCATAGGTGGCCCCGGTCAACGCCATCTCGGTAACCGCGCGGCGCCCGATCACCCGTGACACCGCCACCGCGGGCGTGGTGCAAAACCCGCCATTCTGCACCCCGGGCAGGCAGAATCGCGCAGCAGGAGAGGCATAAGCCAGATCGCAGGCCGCCATCAGTTGCAACCCGGCGGCGGTGGCGATCCCTTCGACCAAAGCGATGGTGGGCTTGGGGCAATGCGCCAGATCCAGCATCAGCGCGCTGCACGCCTCGAACAGGTCGGTGACAAAGGCCCGCCCCTCGTCCGGGTCGGCCCGGTGGCGCCCGATCTCCTTCAGGTCGTGGCCCGCACAAAAGATGCGCCCCGGCCCGTGGATCACCAGCACATGCACATGATCATCGCCCATCGCCCGCCGCAGAGCGTCGTGCAGCGCCGCGATCATCGCCCGCGACAACGGATGCGCCGGGGCCCGGCCCAGCGTCAGGGTCAGCACCCCCTCGCTCAGCACCTCGCCCAGCAGCCCGTCTTGCGACATCTCGTTCATGCCTTGACCCTCCCGTATGCAGAATGCCCTGCATGACCCAGGCTGACCAGCCCCTTCATTTCGCTCAAAATACTCCGGGGGAGCCGCCTTCAGGCGGCGGGGGCAGCGCCCCCTCCTCCGCCAAAGAAAAACCCGGCCCCCGAAACGGAGACCGGGCCTGAACCGTAACACCTGCGCAAGGTTACATGCGCGAGGCGACGTTTTCCCAATTGACCAGATTGTCGAGGAAGTTGGTCAGATAGGCTGGGCGCTTGTTGCGGAAGTCGATGTAATAGGAATGCTCCCACACATCGCAGCCCAGCAGAGCGGTCTGACCAAAGCAGAGCGGGTTCACACCGTTCTCGGTCTTGGTCACTGCCAGCGAGCCGTCGGCATTCTTGACCAGCCAGCACCAGCCCGAACCGAACTGGCCGGCACCGGCAGCGGAAAACTGCGACTTGAACTCGTCGACCGAGCCAAAGCTCTCGGCAATCGCCTTTTCCAGCTCGCCCGGCATCTTGCTTTCGCCCGGGCCCATCATTTCCCAGAACTGGTTGTGGTTCCACAGCTGGCTGATGTTGTTGAAGATGCCGTTCTGTGCCACGGCGCTCTTGTCATAGGTGCCGGTGATGATCTCTTCCATCGACTTGCCGTCCCACTCGGTGTCGGCGATCAGCTTGTTGCCGTTGTCGACATAGGCCTTGTGGTGCAGGTCGTGGTGATATTCCAGCGTCTCGGCGCTCATGCCCTTGGAAGCCAGCGCGTCATGTGCATAAGGAAGGTCGGGAAGTTCAAAAGCCATCTTGGCCCCCTGTTGAAATTTCTGTTGCGGTCCCAAGGTTACATGCTTCCCGGGCGGGCAGAGGTCAAGGGCCGAGACGGCAAAAGCGGGGTATAGGGCAGATGTTCACCGGATTGCGCAAGATGGCCTATCGGGCGCGCGGCTATTATGCGGGCGCACTGAATGGCGAGCCCTTCCGGCTGGACCCCTATCATTCCAAGTTCTGGCGCAGGGCCACGGCGGGCGGCTGGGAGCCCGAGACTTTTGCCGTGCTCGACCAGTATCTGTCGCCCGATCGCGACTATGTCGATATCGGCGCCTGGATCGGGCCAACCGTGCTTTATGCCGCGCGCCGGGCGCGCCATGTCTGGTGTTTCGAGCCCGATCCGGTGGCGTTGCGCCATCTCCTGTGGAACCTGGAGCTGAACGACATCCGCAATGTCTCGGCCTTTGGCGTGGCCTTGTCTGACGGGTTCGGGCTGGCGCGCATGGCCTCGTTCGGGGGCGAGGCCGGGGATTCGATGACCTCGCTGCTGGCCTCGGGCAATCATGGTACCGAGGCGCTCACCATAGGCTGGGACCAGTTCGCGCAAACCGTCGATCTGACGGATGTCTCGCTGGTCAAGATGGATGTGGAGGGGGCCGAATTCGGCGTGGTCCCGACGCTGAGCGACTGGCTGCGCGCCCACCGCCCCGCCTTTTACCTGTCGACGCACGCCCCGTTTCTGGAGGAAGCGGCGCGGCCCGAGGCGATGGCAGGCCTTGCACGCGCGCTGGAGTTCTACGCCTCGGCCACCGACGAGGCCGGCGCCCCCGCCGACCTGACCGCGCCCGAGGCCCAAAGCCGCTTTTGCAGTTTCCTGTTCAGTGGCTGAAAGAGTTCAGGTTTTTGCGATCTTGCACTGCCCGGTGGCGGTGACATCGTCGTCATAGCCGCGAAACCACAGCCGCAACGAGGCTTGGCCGCTGTCGGCCCGGACGCGCATAACGAAGGTGATGCCCAGATCGCTGTTTCCTGTCGTGGGAACCCGGTCGATTGTCCAACTGGCGCGCCACCTTTTTCCCTGCCTGGTCACCTCGGCACGGATCGGTTTGCCGTGGACATGAGCGATAATCGGATCAATCACCGTCGAGCGCGAGAGGTCGGGCTGGATATCAAGAATCACGCGCTTGGGCACAAAACTGCGATCATTGGTGAAACCATACCCGGTAAAGTCGCAATCATAGACCTGCCCCGCCACTGCCGCCCCGGCCAACATCAGGGCGCAGGCCTGTGCCAGCAGACAAGACCGCAGCCCCCGTTTCAAAACATGTTTCATTTCTTCTTCCCTCTTTCGCACTTGCCCTGCCCGCGCAGCGCATCGCCATCCATGCCGCTGTGAATGGCCGAGATGTTCACACTCGCCTTTCGGGTATTCAGCGTCGCCTTGTATTCCACATCGGTCGATCCGGGGCTGTTGGAGTAATGCGCGTCCTTCAGCTCCCACCGGAATTCCCAAAGATCGTCGCTTCGTTTCTTCAGGTCGGCCTGAATAACGTCGCCGTAAATCTCCTTGATATAACCGTCATAAACAACCGCGGCGCCGCTGCTGCGATCCATCGCGAAACAAATCTTGGGGGGAATCCAGCCGATATTGGAGTAGCTCTTGGTCTCGCAGATATATTCCTCGGACAGGACCTTGTCATTCTTCGCCAGAACAGAGGTGGCGGGCAGCGCCAGGCTCAGCGCAATAGTGGTGATTTTCAGCATATCTTTAGAACGGCCTTTCCTTTGTCATTCTTTTCCAATCGCGCATTTCCCCCACCCCTTAGGGTAACTCGAATACTGGGTCGCCAGAACGGCACGGAGCCGGACCTTGCCGGTCTTTTCGTTCAGGACCGCTGTGTAGACGGCATGTTCCTTCATCCTGAGATTGCTGACGGGAATGTTCTTGACGCTCCACTCGATTTGAATGGAGGTCGCGTCCCGGCGTTCCAGCTTGCCCGCCATGGGGCCTTCCTGAACCATCGCGATGATCCCATCCATGACCTGCACATTGGGCTCATCAACCACAAACACGACTCTTGGCGGGATCCAGCCATAGTCCTGGTTCGAGTCTAGCTTGCAGTCATAGGCCTGCGCCGCGCTGGCCTGCATTCCGGCTAGACCTGTAATCGCGGCAATCACGGTTGCCACCATTTTCATGTTCGTTCTCAATTTCTTGCGATCCACTTTTATACTCACTCCCGACTGACTGCTCTCATTGCCTGACGCAATCCCCTTGCACCGCCTCTAGCTCCACATCCAGGACCTCGTCGCTTGTGAAATTGAGAACAAACCTCCCGGGTCCGCGCGGGATACTGGCCATGAACCGCCCACGCCCGCTGGCCTGACCGCGTCCTCGAAGGTGAAACAACTCCCATTCGAGGACCATCTTCCTGTCACTATACCGCCGAAGCTGAGCGGGAATTGCGCGGCCGAACTCCAGATGCGTCAACGAATCTTCCACCATCGCCGAACCCTGCTCGGGAAAAACCACAAAAGAAAAGGTCCACGATGCTGGCAGGTGGCTCCGGCTCAAAGGTTGCAATACCTCCGGCTTGTTAACCGTGCAGGAATAGCACTCGGTCTCCGCTGCCACAGAGATGGAAGTAAGAGGTAAAAAGAACCCGGCCAAAAGAAAAACCGGCCCGAAAAAACGAGCCGGTTTGAAAACCTTGAGCGAGCCGTGATGCATTCTATTCTCCGTCTTACCCGGAGAATACGTTCCCATCCGACTTATTCAACCCTGAATATGTCTTCAGAATGCGCCGACAGCGCTTCCCGGTTGTGCGGCCACTTTCAGCAACTTGAACACGTAATCTGCGACTGAACGGAAGCAAATAATGCAGAAGCTGCCATCCTCCTCCATCCAGAAGGCACCGGCCACCTGGGCCAGGCGCGAGCGGCGGAAATCGCCAGGGCCGAACGCGCCCGGGGCGAAATCGACCGGGGCGAGCTTGGCCATCACCTCGCGCGAATGTGCGCCCGAGACACGAAACATGGCGCGGGCGTCCGACACGTCCACCGCCAGGCTGTGGGCCTCGCCCAAAGCCTTGGTCATGGCGGCCAGCTTGTCGCCGACCTCACCATGCGGGACCAACACCAACAGTTCGTCGGGCGACATCCAGCACAGCCCGCTTTGGCCCGCCACTTTGGCGCGGCGCTGGCCGGGCATGTCCTGCCCGGTGGCGCCAGTGGCGGCGGCCATGACCGGTTTCGAAGCCAGATCGCCCCGCAGGGTGATCATGCCCTGCAGGCCGCATTCCTCGACCCGCACGATGCCGTCATAGGCGGCACCCATCAATGCGCTGACAGGTTTAGACATTCTGTTTCGCCCCTTCCTTGTCATAGAAAACCGGGTCCACGATCTTGGCCTTGTAGGACTTGCCGTCAGTGCCGGGGAATTCGACGATCTCGCCCATCCGGTCCGGCCCGTGCTGGATCAGGCCCATGGCGATACCGCGGCCCAGATTGGCCGAGTAATAGGTCGAGGTGACCCGCCCGATCATGTTGCGCTGACCGTTGGCATTGACACCCTCGCCCACCGCATAGGCACCGTCGGGCAGGACCGAGCCGTCGACCGTTTCCAGACCCACCAGTTTCCAGCGGTCGCGGTCGGCCATGTGGCTGCGTTCCTGCGCGCGCTTGCCCAGGTAGTCGTCCTTCTTCTTGGACAGAGCCCAGTGCAGCCCCAGATCCTGCGGGATCACGGTGCCGTCGGTCTCGTCCCCGATCATGATGAAGCCCTTTTCGGCACGCAGGATATGCAGGGTCTCGGTGCCATAGGGCATGACACCGAATTCCTTGCCCGCATCCACCAGCGCCTCCCAGAAGGCCAACCCCTGGCTTGCTGGGACCGCGATCTCGTAGCTCAACTCGCCCGAGAACGAGATGCGATAGGCCCGCGCGTCGAATTCGCCGATCCGCCCGTCGCGCCATTCCATGAAGGGCAGCGCCTCGACCGACAGGTCCATGCCGCCGCCCGCCTTGGCGTTCAGCTTTTCCAGCACCTTGCGGGCCTTGGGGCCGACCACGGCGATCTGGGCATATTGCTCGGTCACGTTGGCGACATAGACCTTCCAGTCCCACCATTCGGTCTGCAGCCATTCTTCCATGTGGCCATGGATGCGCTCGGCGCCGCCGGTGGTGGTGTGACACAGGAACGTGTCCTCGTCGATCCGCGCCACCACACCGTCGTCGATGAGGAACCCGTTCTCCGAACACATCAGGCCATAGCGGCATTTGCCCGGTTTCAACGTGCTCATCATGTTGGTGTAGAGCATGTCGAGGAACTTGCCCGCGTCCGGCCCCTTGACGATCAGCTTGCCCAGCGTCGAGGCATCGAGCAGCCCGAGGTTCTCGCGGGTGTTCTTGACCTCGCGATTGACCGCGTCATGCACGCTTTCGCCCGGACGGACATAGGCAAAGGGGCGGCGCCACTGGCCGACCGGTTCCCAGTCGGCGCCATTGGCGTTGCTCCAGTCATAGATCGGCGTCTTGCGCACCGGCTGGAACACTTCGCCACGCGCCTCGCCACCGATGGCGCCCATCGAGATCGGCGTATAGGGCGGGCGGAAGGTGGTGGTGCCGACCTGCGGGATATCTGCATTCAATGCATCAGCAAGGATCGCCAGGCCGTTGATATTGCTCAACTTACCCTGATCCGTCGCCATGCCCAGCGTGGTATAGCGCTTGGTATGTTCAACGCTTTCATACCCCTCGCGCGCCGCCAGCTGCACGTCCGAAACCTTGACGTCGTTCTGGAAGTCGAGCCAGGATTTCATCCGCAGCTGTACCTCGGCATTGGCGGGCATCAGCCAGACCGCCTCCATCGCGTTCTCACCCGTTGCCACGCCTTCGGGCACCTTGGTGCGCTTGGGGCTAAACCCGGCGGCCTTGGCGGCAGCCTTGCCCGCGGCATCGGCATCGGCCATCACCTGATCCAGCGCCAGCGGCCCGTTGGCGGACCCGGCTGCCACCACATAGCCCTTGCCATCCGCACCCAGCGGCGGGCGGTCGGGATCGGGGCGGAAATGCGCGTTGGCGCGGTCCCAGATCAGCTTGCCGCCGCAATGGGACCACATATGTACCACCGGCGACCAGCCGCCCGACATCGCGACCGCGTCGGCCTCGACCTCTTCACGGGCGCCGCCAACACCGTCCTGATTGCAGATCGAGATCTTCTTGACCCGCTTGCCGCCCTTGACCTTGGCAATCGCCTTGCCGGGATCGACCCGGATGCCCAGCGCGCGCGCTTCGTCGGCCAGCGCACCGCCGCCCTCCTTGCGGGCGTCGAGAATGCGCAGCACGTCGACACCAGCCTGTTTCAGGATGATGGCGGTGCGATAGGCGTCGTCATTGTTGGTGGCGACCACAACGCGCTGGCCCGGGGTCACACCCCAGTTCACCACATAGTCGCGCATCGCGCCCGCCAGCATCACGCCGGGCACATCGTTGCCGGCAAAGGACAGCGGGCGTTCGATGGCGCCGGTGGCGCTGACGATCTGCTTGGCGCGGATCCGCCACAAGCGATGGCGCGGCCCCGGCACGCCGGGGGTATGGTCGGCCACCCGCTCGTATCCCAGCGCATAGCCGTGGTCATAGACACCGGCGCCCATGGTGCGGGCGCGCAGGGTGACATTGTCCATCGCTTCCAGCTCGGCCAGGGTGCGGCTTACCCATTCGTCGGGTGACAGGCCGTCGATGGTGCCGCCGTCGACCGGCGCCCGCCCGCCCCAATGGGCGGTCTGCTCAATCAGCAGCACCCGCGCGCCCGAGCTTGCTGCCACCTTGGCCGCCTGCAATCCGGCCACGCCGCCGCCGATCACCAGGATATCGGTGTGGACATGGAAATGCTCATAGGTATCGGCATCCACCAGCTCCTTGTCGGGCGCCTTGCCCAGACCGGCCGAGCGGCGGATGATCGGCTCGTAGACATGCTTCCAGAACGGCGCCGGATGGATGAACATCTTGTAGTAAAAGCCCGCCGGCAGAAAGCGCGACAGATAGGTGTTCACCGCCCCGATATCGAAATCGAGGTTGGGCCAGTGGTTCTGGCTGGCGGCCTTGAGGCCGTCGAACAGCTCGGTCGTGGTGGCGCGCTGGTTCGGCTCGAACCGCGCGCCCTCGCCCAGACCGACCAGTGCGTTGGGCTCTTCGGCGCCGCTGGCCACCACCCCGCGCGGGCGGTGGTACTTGAACGAACGGCCCATCATCATCTGGTCGTTGGCCAGAAGCGCCGAGGCGAGCGTATCGCCCTGAAACCCACGCATGGTGGTGCCGTTGAAGGTAAAGGTCACCTGTTTCGAACGGTCGATCAGGCGGCCCTGTTTTGCGAGACGGGTGCTCATCTTACGTGAACCTTTCGCAAGAGAAAGACATGACAGAGGCGGACATCAGGAGAATTCCCTCCAGCTCCAGCCGGGGCGTTTTGCGCTGATCGCGTCGCGGATCTCCTGCGGCGGGCCGCTGACCTGCGCCGAATAGGTGCCGAACACTTCCAGCGTGGCGGTACAGCGCGCGGCGTGAAACCACTTGCCGCAGCCCGAGGCATGGCGCCAGCGTTCCAGATGCACGCCCTTGGGGTTTTCGCGCGAGAACAGATAGCCATGCAGCTCGTCATCGCTCGCTCCCGGGCCGAAACGCTTCAGATGCGCTTCGCCACCGGCGGCAAGTTCGGTTTCATCGGCAGCAACCCCGCAATAGGGGCAGGTGAGGATCAGCATCGACAGCCTCCTTGGTCAGTGCCGGTCGCAGGGACCGGGACGCGCAAACGCCCGCCGCCGCGCCGGGAAACCGGGCGGGCGGGGCAGATCAGGGTGAGAGAAACGGGAATGGCGGCGCACAGGGCCGCGAGGGTGGCGGGCGCCAAGGGGCGCCCGCCCGCGCCAGTACGGCGCGCGGCCTCAGTCGGCCGGCGCCGCCGGAGCGGCAGGTTCGATGGCAGGCTCGGTTGCCGGAACGGAACTGGTCGCGCCTGCCGGGTCGGCCGGTGCGCCGGTGCCATCGCCGGACGGTGTGCCGCCCAGGCTGAGCAGCACGACGAGCAGCAGAATGATGAACACGATGGCCGCGCCGACGGCCCAGCTGCCGACCGATCCGCTGCGCGATGGCGGGTAATACTGGCGTTGCTTGATGTCGTCCATGGAAACTCCTCCGATGGTTGGAGTTCCAGAATGACCGCAGACGCATGCGCGGCAATATCGGCGGATTTCCCCGCGCCAAATCGGCATGCCACAGCCGGAAGCGCAGGCAAGACCCGGCCAATTCCAGCCGGTCGCACCAGGATATCGAGCGGGGCGCTCATCGCGCGGCCTCCTTGGGCGGCAGGCTGGCGGCATGAGCCAGGGACATCTCGGTCAGGCGGGACCGCAGGGCGGCATCCTCGAAGGCGCCCGCGTCCAGCTCGACCATACCGCCCATGGGACGGCCGGTGAATGAAAGCGGCTGCGCGCCCAGCGCCAGCGCTGCGCCCTCCTGTGCCTTGCCGGGGCGGTACATGGCGCCGTCACGGGTGACGCCGCAGACCATGTGGCCATGCAGCAGGAAACACAGACCGCCGAACATCTTCTTTTCGGACAGGCCCGGCTCCACGCCCAGATCGGCGCGCATGGTCTCGGCCAGGGTCTCGGAATAGGCCATCACGCTCCCCTCGCGGCTGCGCGGCAGGCAGAGTTTTCGACGAAAACTCTGCAAAAGATTTTTCGGAGAAAAATCTTGGTCAATGCGCCACCCCTGCGGCCACGCTCTCGTCGATGAAGCGGCCTTCCTTGAAGCGGTCCAGCGAGAAGGCCTCGGCCAGCGGCGAATGGCCCGTTGCCATCAGCTGCGCCATGGCCCAGCCCGATCCGGGGATCGCCTTGAACCCGCCGGTGCCCCAGCCGCAGTTGATGAAACAGCCGCCCAGCGGCGTTTTCGAGATGATGGGCGAGCGGTCGCCGGTCATATCCACGATGCCGCCCCATTGGCGCAGCATCTTGAGCCGCGAGATCATCGGGAAGGTCTCGACCAGGGCGCGCACGGTCTCCTCGATATGGTGGAAGCTGCCGCGCTGGGTAAAGTTGTTGAACCCGTCGGTGCCGCCGCCGATCACCATCTCGCCCTTGTCCGATTGCGACATGTAGCCATGCACCGTGTTGGCCATTACAACCACGTCCATGCAGGGCTTGATCGGCTCGGAGACCAGCGCCTGCAGCGCCAGCGCCTCGACCGGCAGGCGGAAACCGGCCATCTCCGCCAGCTGGCCGGAATGGCCCGCCACCACGACGCCCAGCTTGCCGCAATCGATCGACCCCTTGGTGGTGTCGACGCCAACGACCTGGCCGCCCTCGCGGCGCACGCCGGTGACCTCGCATTGCTGGATGATGTCCATGCCCATGGCCGAACAGGCCCGCGCATAGCCCCAGGCCACCGCATCATGGCGCGCGGTGCCACCGCGCTCTTGCCAGAGCGCGCCCAGCACCGGGTAACGCGGCCCGTGCAGGTTGATGATCGGCACCAGCTGCTTGACGCGTTCGGGGGTGATCCACTCGGTCTTGACCCCTTGCAGCGCGTTGGCATGGGCGGTGCGCTTGTAGCCGCGGATCTCGTGCTGGGTCTGGGCCAGCATCATCACGCCGCGCGGGCTGAACATCACGTTATAGTTCAGGTCCTGGCTCATCGTCTCGTAAAGGCTGCGCGCCTTTTCATAGATCGCGGCGGAGGGGTCCTGGAGGTAGTTCGACCGGATGATGGTGGTGTTGCGCCCGGTATTGCCGCCGCCCAGCCAGCCCTTCTCGATCACGGCCACATTCTGGATGCCGTAGTTCTTGCCAAGGTAATAGGCGGTGGCAAGCCCGTGCCCGCCGGCGCCGACGATGACCACGTCATAGCGCTTCTTGGGCTCAGGCGAGCGCCAGGCGCGCTCCCATCCGGTGTGATAACGCAGCGCTTCGCGCGCGACGGCAAAGGCGGAATAGTGCTTCATGGGCGAATCCGATCCGGTTCGTGACTTGGTGGCAGATATGCCGTGCCCCCCCAGCATAGCCCCGTCCCGGACCGCCGCAATAATGCGAGATTGCGACATGGCACCGCCTCGCGTCCATTTGCCCCTTTTTTCAGCGCACAGGCGGGGCTAGATGAAGGGGATCAAAGCGGAGCACCCATGACATTCTGGATCCTCGTCACCCTGATGGCCCTGACCGTGGCGGCGCTGCTGGCGCTGTCGATGCTGCGCGCGCGCGTTGCGGCGGAACCGGCGGCGGCCTATGACCTGCGCGTCTATCGCGACCAGCTGGCCGGGGTCGACCGCGATCTGGCGCGCGGCGTGATCGACGCTGGTGATGCCGAACGCATCCGCACCGAGATCTCGCGCCGCATCCTGGCCGCCGATGCGCAGATGCGCGCCGAGGTCGAAGGCGGCGGTCAATCGCTTCGCAAGGCGGGGTTGGGGGCGCTTCTCGGTGCGGTGGTGATCGTTGGCGGCACGATGGCGCTTTACTCACGGCTGGGCGCGCCGGGCTATGGCGACCTGCCGCTGCAACTGCGCCTCGACATTGCCGAGGCCAACCGTACCGACCGCCCGGGCCAGGGTGAGGCCGAGGCGCGCATTCCCGCGCATCCCGCGCCGCAGCTGGACCCGGGCTATGCCGAGTTGCTGGGCAAGCTGCGCGACACCGTGGCCCAGCGACCCGACGACATTCAGGGCCAGATGCTGCTGGCCCAGCACGAGGCCAATACCGGCAATTTCGCCGCCGCCTATGCCGCCAAGGGGCGCGTCATCGCCCTGCTGCAGGGCGATGCCAGCCCGCAGGATTTCACCGAACAGGCCGAAATGATGATCCGCGCCGCCGGCGGCTATGTTTCGCCCGAGGCCGAGGCGGTGCTGTTCGAGGCGCTGCGGCGCGACCCCGAATACGGGCCCGCGCGCTATTACTGGGGCACCATGCTGGCACAGATCGGGCGGCCCGACCTGGCCTTCAACACCTGGGCGCGAACGCTGCAGACCGCCCCGGCGGGCACTGCCTGGGGCGAGGCGATCCGCGAGCAGATCGGCGAACTGGCGATGCGGGCCGGGGTCAACGACTATACCCCGCCCGCGCCGCCAGCCGGCACCGCCCTGCCCGGTCCCCGGCGTGAGGATGTCGAGGCCGCCTCTGAAATGGACGCCGAAACACGGGCCGAAATGATCCAGGGCATGGTGACCCGCCTGTCGACTCGCCTGGCGACCGAAGGCGGCACGCCGCAGGAATGGGGCCGCCTGATCGGCGCGCTGGTGGTGCTGGGTGATACCGACCGCGCCCGCGCCATCCTGGACGAGGCGCGCCAGGTCTATGGCGAAAGCCCCGAGGCGCTGGTCCTGATCGAAAGTGCTGCGCAAAGGGCGGGGCTGGGCGAATGATCTGCGAAACGGTCGAAGAGTTCGCCGCCGCCCTGCCCCCGTTCAGCGCCCTGGCCGGGCTTGACCTGGGCGACAAGACAATCGGCGTTGCCGTATCCGACCGGATGCGCGGCGTGGCCACCCCGCTGGAAACCATTCGCCGGAAGAAATTCGGGCTGGATGCCAGCGCCCTGCTGGCGATTGTCGAGCAGCGCGAGATCGCCGGCATCGTGCTGGGCCTGCCGCGCAACATGGATGGCAGCGAGGGGCCGCGCTGCCAGTCGACCCGCGCCTTTGCCCGCAACCTGAGCCGCCTGACCGAGGTTGCGATCACCTTCTGGGACGAGCGCCTGAGCACGGTTGCGGCGGAAAAGGCGCTGCTTGAGGCGGATACGACACGAAAGCGTCGCTCAGAGGTGATCGACCACGTGGCGGCGGCCTATATCCTGCAAGGGGCGCTGGATCGCCTGCGCAATCTCTGAGGGGCTTTGGCCGATGTCCGACATGGTCTGGAAACGCAACGAGGTCGACAGCCCCTGCATCCGCATCTGCGTGGTGCACCCGACCGAGCGCATCTGCACCGGCTGCTATCGCTCGATCGACGAAATCTCGCGCTGGTCGAAGATGCAGCCCGAAGAGCGCCGCGCAATCATGGAAGAGCTGCCCGACCGCGCGCCCCAGCTGCGCAAGCGCCGGGGTGGCCGGGCCGCGCGGCAGGCGCAGGAGTGAGGCACCCGATCCCTGTCAGCACAGGCCGCCCGCGCCGATAGGACGCGGGCAGGCAATCGCCCTCCGGTGCCTCAGGCCGCTGCAACCAGATCGTCATTCTCGACAACCTGGATATCGGCCACGGTGAGCCCGGGATAGGCATTGTCGATCTGGGCAACGATGACATTGTCATACAGCACAAGCGCGACACCGCTGGTGTCCGGATCCTCTTCGATGGTCACTTCACCGGAACTGCCGGTGGGCACCTCGATCCGCAACTGATCGGTGACGGTGTTGAAATCGTCGATCCGCGCAACCGCGCTCTGTTGCATCCATGGACCGACAACAAAGGTATCTTCCCCGCCGCCGCCGGTGGCCTGATCGCCACTGCCCAGCCACAGCTCGTCATCGCCCGCGCCGCCGATGATGGTGTCGCGGTCCAGTTCGTCCTGAATTCCCGAGGCCGCATTGCCCAAGCGGCCGACGATCCCCATGATCGTGTCCTCGCCCGTGCCGCCATCCAGCAGATCGCCGCCAGTGCCGCCATCGAGACTGTCATTGCCCGCCTCACCGTACAGGCTGTCGGGCCCATACCCGCCCAGCAGCGTGTCGTTCTGGTTGCCGCCCAGCAGCACATCCCGGCCCAGGCCGCCGCGCAGAAGGTCGGCGCCGTCGCCGCCAGACAGGCTGTCATCACCGTCCTGCCCGCTCAGCCGATCGTCTCCGGTGCCACCAAGGGCGGTATCATTCCCCTCGCCCGCGTTGATCACATCCGGCCCGACCCCGCCGTCCAGACTGTCATCCCCGGCACCGCCCGACAGGTGGTCGCCGCCATACCCGCCCAGCAGCGTGTCACTGCCCGCGTCGCCATAGAGATGATCCAGCCCGGTGCTGCCATGCAGGAGATCGGCCCCATCGCCGCCGGACAGGGTGTCGTCGCCCCCTTGCCCGCGCAGCACATCGTCTCCGGTGCCGCCATCGGCGCTGTCATTGCCGTCGCCGCCAAAGATCAGGTCGCTCCCGGCGCCACCATCAAGGCTGTCATCGCCGGAATTGCCGAACAGGCGGTCACCACCGAAGCCGCCTTGCAGCGTATCAGTGCCCGCGCCGCCCGACAGAACGTCCAGGCCGGTGCTGCCATGCAGCAGGTCATCTCCAGCCCCGCCCGTCAGCGTATCGTCGCCATCCTTGCCACGCAGCACGTCATTGCCGGTGCCGCCATCGGCACTGTCATTGCCCGACCCGGCAAAGATCGAGTCATCGCCGCCAGCGCCGGACAGGGTGTCATCCCCGGTGCCCCCGTTGATCCAGTTGGCCAGATCATTTCCCTGCAACAGGTCGTGGCCATCGGTTCCCGAGAATTCGCGATCGCTTGTCGGTTCCCCTTCGCCCCCCGAACCGCCGTCATCATCATCGTTTTCATCAATTGCCCAGGCAATCGTTCCAACCGTCAAAGCCGTTCCAAGCAAAATGAGAACCGTAAGCATACTGGTATTCCCCCAACACTAAATCGCAATAAATTTATCACATATTTCATGAAGTTAGAGGGCCTTATTGAGCTTCTTTGAAATTGCACTCAATTGGCGAAATTAACCAACATGCTTCGCGTTTGAGGGGATAAATCTATCTCTTTACGGGAGCGCAATCCAATCGCTGACGCCCCCAGGTAGTTCCGGCCGGAAATAGGCGATCATGCGGCCATCAGGTCCGGCATCCAGATCTTCGGCCCAGGGTGCGACCCCGTGCAGGCAATGACGGTGCAAGAGATAGGCCTCGCCCGGGCGGGCATGCACGGCGATTCGAGGGCAGGTTTCGAATACCACGCGGCGTGCCGCCTGATAGGCCTCGGTCACGTCGACCCGGTGCCAGTCCTCGGGCGGATGGCCCGCCATCGCGCGCGCCAGCGCCGGGCCCAGGATGCGGTGGCTGCCCTCCCACAGGATCAACGGCGCGGCCTCGGGCGCCGCCGCGCTCAGCGGCAGGCCGAGGATCCAGCCATGCGGCTCGTCCACATGGCGGCGCCGGTCGGTGCCTTCGGGTTTCAACCCGTCCACATGCGCCGCCCCCCGGTTCAGGCGATAGCGAAACGCCACCTCACCCTCGCCCTGGCGCGGACGGGGATAGCCCGGATAGGTCACCGAGACCTGACCGCGATGTAGCGGCAGCATGCCCAGGTGGCGGGTGATGAAATCAATCGCCTGCCCGGCCAGCGGCGGACCGTCGCCCACCCGGCCCGTTTCGTCATTGTCCAGCGCGTCGACCCCGATGAACCAGGTCCCCTCGCAATCGAGCCATTGGGCATGGGCCGGATCGCGCACCGCGTGACGCGCAGCGGGCAGCACATGGTCGACCCAGGCGGCCAGAACCGGGTCGAACGGAAACCGCAGCCAGCCCCGGCGCAGAAACGCCTCTACCATCCCAGCGCCTTGCGCAGCATGTTGAGCGCCACCAGCGTCAGGAACACGGCAAAGATGCGTTTCAGCGGTTTGGGGTCCATCGCATGGGCCAGTTTCACCCCCCAGGGCGTGGTGATCAGCGTCATGCAGATGACCACGCCAAAGGCCACCAGATTGACCGCCCCCACCGTCAGCGGCGGCCGCTGCGCCGGGTCGATCTGGAGAAGCAGGAAGCCCAGCACCGAGGGCACCGCGATGATCACGCCGAACCCGGCGGCGGTGGCAACCGCGCGGTGAATGGGCGTGTTGTAAAGGCTCATCAGCGGCACGCCAAAGCTGCCGCCACCAATCCCCATCAGCACCGACAGGAACCCCACGATGGGCGACAGGACCATGCGACGCAGACCGCCCGGCATCGCCTCGCCCAGCCGCCAATGGGCACGCCCCAGCCCCAGATAGGCGCCGATCACGATGCCCAGCACGCCAAACAGCGCCTGCAACGCGACCGAGCGCAGCGAGGCGGCGACCATGACACCCAGAACAGCGCCCACCGCAATCCCCGGCCCCCAGCCGCGCAGGATCTGCCAATCGACCGCGCCCTTCTTGTTGTGGCTGAGCACCGAGCGCAGAGAGGTCACGATGATGGTGGCAAGCGAGGTGGCCAGGCACATCTGCATCAGCTGCGGCCCGCCATAGCCCAGCGTCTGGAACGCATAGAAAAAGGCCGGCACCAGCACGATACCGCCGCCCACCCCCAGAAGACCGGCCAGCACCCCGGCAAAGGCGCCGATCACGATCAGCAGGGCCAGCATCTGCAACAGCAGCATCGTATCGGGCATCGGTCGGTCTCCGCGCTTTGGTCCCGTCAGGGGTACAACGCTGGCGTGACAAGGAAAAGCGCTCTTGTGAGGCTATTGCCCGTGTCCAAGGTCACATGAGTTTTACCGTCATGTCATCGGCAGACTTCGGAAATGCCGCGAGAGGGCGAACGGCAGCTTCGGTCCCGGTCTTTCTTATGCTGCTCCTTGCGCAACCGGGTGCGTGGCACAGAAAACCGCCATTGACCTTTGCGCGCACTATCATTCGGCGCGGGAGTCGGCCGCAATCGGTTCGCCCTCGGACAGCAGTTCCGACAACCGGCGCGCCGCGGTTTTCAACCGCTCGACATGGCCGATGGCGTCGGGCATCGCCAGCCGTTGCACCGGAGCGTGGAACGACAAGGTCGACACCATCCGCCCGTTCCCTTCGAGGATCGGAACCGCAACGGCGATCATGTCTTCCATGAATTCCTCGTTGTCGGTCGAATAGCCCCGTTCACGCGCTTGTATCGCCTCGTCGATCAATGCTTCGGGGTCGGTGATCGTACGTTTCGTGTGCGGGTCCAGTTGCGCGGACAGGGCATAGTTTCGCAGATGGCGGCGATCGAGGCTGCTGAGATACATCTTGCCGCTGGCAGTGCAGTAGAACGGAACGCGCGTGCCCACCGGAAGCTGGATGCGCAGCGGCCATTTGGTTTCCACCCGGTCGAGATAGACCATCGCGTCGCGGTCCGGGATCGCGATATTGCTGGTTTCGCCGATCTCCTCGGCCAGTTTCGAGAGAATGGCGATACGTGCGGTCCGGATCCGCAGGGACGACAGGATGCCGGTCGACATCTTGCGCATGCGGCGGCCGGGGGAATACCCCCGGCCATCGATTTCGCGTTGGATGAAGCCCTCGTTTTCCAGCGTCGTGAACAGCCGGTGGATCGTGGGCTTGGGCAGGCCGAGTCTTTCGTTCACTTCGGTCGGGGTGACGGGCACCCCGGCTTCGGCCATGGCTTCGAGGACGAGCAGCAATCGCAGGTTGGTGGGAATCGCGCCTTCTCTTTCGCCGTCGTCTGCCATTACCGTTCCTTGTTGGTGAACCCCTTCACCATGCTTTACCCGCTCGGGATCAGGATTGTCGAGAGAGCCGGAAGCAGCGCCACCATGATCCAGACCGACAACAGGGCGAACAGGTAAGGCACCGTGTAGCGCAGCAGCCGGAAATAGGGCACGCCTGTCACGCCCGAGGCGACATAGAGGTTCAGCCCGTAAGGCGGGGTGATGAAGCCGATCGAGGCACCGACAAGGAAGATCACGCCGAACTGGATCGGATCGACCCCGACAGAGGCCGCGATCGGCGCGAGGATCGGGGCGAGGATGATGGTGACGGGCAGGCTTTCAAGCACCATGCCGGCAAAGAAGACAATCGCCATCGAGGTGAACAGAACGGCATAGTAGCCACCCATCCCGCGCACGAAATCCCCGATGATCTCCTGCGCGCCCAGTACCGACAGGATCTGCTGCATCACCACCGAAACGGCGATCAGCGGCGCCAGGATGCCGGTGATCTGGGCCGAGCGCATGGTGATCGAGGGCAGTTCCAGCGGGCTGAACCCCTGTACCACCAGATATTCCGAGATACCGCGTTCCCGGAAATCGCGTTCCTCGGACGGGCGCCCCATCAGCGCATGGATCGGCAGGCTGACGAAGCCCACGATGATGCAGAAGCCGACGGTCACACCCGCCGCCTCGGTCGGAGAGAACTTGCCGGTGTAGATCCCCCACAGGACCAGCCCGATCGCGAAGAAGCCAAGCCAGGCGCCAAGGCCGGTTTTCAGAACCCGGGCCAGCTCCAGCCGGATCAGGTGACCCCACTTGTTGCGCGAGCAGATGAAGAAGGCCACCAGCATCATGCCGCCGACCATCATCGCGCCCGGAATGATCCCGGCCACGAAAAGCTCGGAAATCGGCAGGTTCATCAGGAAGCCGTAGACGATGAAGATGATCGAGGGCGGGATGATGATGCCCACCGTGCCGCCCGCCGCCGCGGTGGCGGCCGAGAAGCGTTCGTCATAGCCGCCCTTGACCATCTCGGGGTGCAGCATCGAGCCGATTGTCGCCGTGGTGGCCGAGTTCGAGCCGGAGATGGCGGCAAACAGGCCGCAAGCCCCGAGCGAGGCCATCGCCAGCCCGCCGCGCAGCCAGCCAAGGCAGGCATAGGCGAAATCCGACAACCGCCGGGCGATGCCGGAGCGGTTGATCAGGTCTCCGGTGAGGATGAAGAGCGGCATCGCCAGCAGGGCGAACCCGTCGGTGAACACATCGGCCAGCGCCGAGCCGGTGTTGATCAGCGGCAGGCCCAGAACAAGGCTCATGCCGATGACCCAGTAGCCGATCACCAGAAAGACCGGCACGCCCAGCATGAACAAGAAGGTCACCCCGACCGAGATGAGGATCGTCCAGTTTCCGTCAGTCATGGTCTTTCCCTCAGTCAGCGCCAATGGATACGGCGGCGATCAGGTCACTTCCGTCACGATAGTTTCTCAGGTCCTCGAGCCAGTTTTCCAGCGCGCGCGCAGCGATCAGGATAAAGCTGAGCGGGACCGAGACCAGGAACCACCATTGCAGGACATTGTCCGTGCCCAGCAGGATCTGGAAATTCGCGGCCGAATTGGCGGCCACCTGGGTCGAGGTCACGATGACGATCCAGGCAAAGCCGATCCACAGGAGCGCATCGAGCGACAGGCAAAGAAACTGCAGTGGCCGGGGCATATTGCTGCGGAACTCGGCAAAGGCCAGATGCGTGCGCAGCTTGACGTTATAGGCGCAACCCGCCCAGGTCATGATCAGGAACATGAAGGGCGGCAGGGTGGTGGACCACGGCGCCTGCACGTTCAGGACAAAGCGCCGGAAGACCTCGACAAAGATGATCGCGCCGATCAGCAGATAGGTTGACACCATGACGGTGGCTTCGAACTTGCGCTCGACCCATGGGAAGTAGTGATAGATCGCCAGAAACAGCGCGCTGCCCAGCAGGGTCACGACGCCACCCAGGACCCATGCGGCATCGGTCTTGAGGGACTCGCTGATCATCCAGGCGTCGTTTGACAGGACAGCGCGGAATATCTCGGCGATGTCGCTCATGATAGTGGTCATTATGCCTCCTCCCCGGGACAGGCAAGGTTGTGAAGTTCATTGGCTGGCGCAACGGTGGCGGCGCCGGCTTGGCCAGCGCCGCCAGGTTACGTCCTCAGCCTTTCCACCAACGGCGCGGTTCGACATTTTCCGGCTTCATGTCGGCGGGCACTTCACGGGCCACCCGATGCAGTTCGGCATAGGTATCAATGCCGCCCGACCAGTTGTTCAACCGCTCGCGCCATTGCGCCCACGGCTCGGGGTTGTACTCGGGCGAACACATTTCCTCGGCCATCTTGATCTGGTCCTCGGCAAGGAATGCCGGGCGGACGTCATGTTCGTCAAACAGGGTGCCAGGCAGAACCGGATCCGAGAAACCGACGGTCTTGACCAGCGCCGCCTCGTTTGCCGCCTGAACGTGAACCTGCGCCAGATAGGCCGATTCCATCACTGCGTCCTGAAGGTAGCCATCGAGGCTGTCAAAGACCTTGGCCGACATCGAGGTGTGTTCGGTTCCGCAGAAGAACCGCAGGTCGACCGACTGCGACACCACCGGAGACATGTTCGCATAGGCCACGGCCGAGGCCCAGGTTTCGGCACCGTCGATCAGGCCGGTCTTGAGACCGTCAAGGGTTTCTTCCCAGGCCACCGGCACCGGGTTCAGGTTCAGCAGCTGCATCGCGATGCGGCCCAGCTGGGTTCCCGTGACGCGGTTCTTGGTGCCGAACAGTTCCTCCAGCTTGGTGACGGTCGGCTTGTCGGCAAAGGACTTGCCCATCTGCAGACCGCGCAACTCGCAATGGCTGAACAGGAACTTGAGGCCGTGACGCTTTTCCAGCGGGTCGCGCAGGATCGCGTTCGATTCCGGGCTGTAGAGGAAATGATACTGCGATGCGCGGCCCGGGAAGACATAGGCATAGTCGAGAACATTCAGATAGGGCGCGCCACCAGCCGAGTTCTGGGTCGAGGCCGCATAGATATCGACGATGCCATTCTGGGTCTTCTCGACACAGGACAGCTGGCCGCAGATCTGGTTGTCGCCGATGAACTCGACACGGATTTCACCATCGGTGCGCTCTTCGAGATCGCGGGCGAATTCCAGGCAACCGGCGCGTTCGATCAGCAGGTTGCGCGCGTTGAAACCGGCGGCACCGAACTTCAGCGTGTGCTTGGCCTCTTTCTTGAAGCGCTTGTCATAGGTCGATTCGGCGGCAGCGGCGAGTGATGGAAGCGTCACCGCACCGGTCAGGCCTCCCAGCCCCAAAACCGTGGATGACAGGCCGAAACGCCCTGCGACCCTGAAAAAATCGCGGCGCGACACGCCGCTCAGTTTGTCCGAAACCTTCATGAACTTCTCCTCCTCCGTTCATAATTGTTGATTATTGAGACTTGTGGTATCATTTTTAAAATAATATGCATAGTGACGCAAGAGAAACTTGCCCAGTGACTTTCAGAGCCGTGGGAGGACCCAGTCGATGCAGACGAAGCAGGCCGATTACATCGTTGTTGGTGGGGGTTCTGCCGGGTGTGTGCTGGCAAATCGCCTAAGCAAGGACCCGGCGAATCGGGTGGTGTTGCTGGAGGCCGGGCCGCGCGACTGGAATCCGTGGATTCATGTGCCGGTCGGCTATTTCAAGACGATGCACAACCCGAGTGTCGACTGGTGCTACCGCACCGAAAAGGACAAGGGGCTGAACGGCCGGGCCATAGACTGGCCGCGCGGCAAGGTTCTGGGCGGCTCGTCCTCGCTGAACGGTCTGCTTTACGTGCGCGGCCAGCCCGAGGATTACGACCGCTGGCGCCAGATGGGCAACGAAGGCTGGGGCTGGGACGATGTCCTGCCGCTGTTCAAGCGGTCCGAGAACCAGGAGCGCGGGCCGGACGCGTTTCATGGCACCGGCGGCGAGCTTTCGGTGTCCAACATGCGCCTGCAGCGTCCGATCTGCGATGCCTGGGTCGCGGCAGCCCAGAATGCAGGCTACCCGTTCAACCCCGATTACAATGGCGCCACGCAGGAAGGGGTGGGCTATTTCCAGCTGACCACCCGCAACGGCCGCCGCTGCAGTTCCGCCGTCGCCTTCCTGAACCCCGCGCGCAAGCGGCCCAATCTGGAGATCATCACCAAGGCGCAGGTCAGCCGCGTGATCGTCGAGGATGGGCGCGCCACCGGGGTCCGCTATTTCGACGGATCGGGCCGGGAACAGACGATTACCTGCAGCCGCGAGGTGGTGCTCTCGTCGGGTGCCATCGGCTCACCTCAGATCCTGATGCTGTCGGGCATCGGCGAGGGAGAGCAGCTCAAGGCCAACGGGATCGAGGTGATCCACGACCTGCCAGCCGTGGGCAAGAACATGCAGGACCATCTTCAGGCCCGGTTGGTGTTCAAGTGCAACGAGCCGACGCTGAACGACGAGGTCCGCTCGCTGTTCAACCAGGCGCGGATCGCCGCAAAATACGCCCTGTTCAGGTCAGGCCCGATGACGATGGCCGCCAGCCTTGCCGTCGGGTTCATGAAGACCGGCCCGCATGTGGACACGCCCGACATCCAGTTTCATGTGCAGCCCTGGTCGGCCGACAGCCCGGGCGAAGGGGTGCACCCGTTCTCGGCCTTCACCATGTCGGTCTGCCAGCTGCGTCCCGAAAGCCGCGGCGAGATCCGCCTGAACGGCAACGACCCGCGCGAATACCCCAGGATTCACCCGAACTATCTGGCGAGCGACCTGGATTGCCGCACCCTCGTCGAAGGCGTCAGGATCGCCCGGAGGATCGCGCGCGAGGACCCGCTGAAGGCCAAGATCTCTGAGGAGTTCCGCCCGGCGAAAGAGCTGGGGCTGGACGATTACGAGGGCACGCTTGACTGGGCGCGCAACAATTCTTCGTCGATCTACCACCCGACGGGAACCTGCAAGATGGGCCGGGGATCAGGCACGGTGGTGGATGCACGGCTGCGCGTTCATGGCATTCGTGGCCTGCGTGTCGCCGATTGCTCGATCATGCCCG
The DNA here is from genome assembly GCF_000011965.2 of Ruegeria pomeroyi DSS-3. NCBI lineage: Bacteria > Pseudomonadati > Pseudomonadota > Alphaproteobacteria > Rhodobacterales > Roseobacteraceae > Ruegeria > Ruegeria pomeroyi. The sequence goes on from NC_003911.12 coordinate 2,501,854, forward strand.
AGATCGTCAGCGGCAACACCAACGCCCCCGCCATCATGATCGGCGAAAAGGCCAGCGACATGATCCTGGAAGATCACGTCTGAACCCGGCGCGCGCCATCTATTCCTGCCAAGAATTCACCGAGGAGACCCCCCATGAAGATGACGACTGAAGAAGCCTTTGTGAAAGTGTTGCAGATGCACGGGATCGAAAAGGCCTTCGGGATCATCGGCTCGGCGATGATGCCGATTTCCGACCTGTTTCCGGCAGCGGGCATCCAGTTCTTCGACTGCGCTCATGAATGCAACGCGGGCATGATCGCAGATGGCTATACCCGCGCCACCGGCAAGATGTCGATGATGGTGGCCCAGAACGCCCCGGCATCACCAGCCTGGTGACCCCGATCAAGACCGCCTACTGGAACCACACGCCGCTTTTGATCGTGACGCCGCAGGCGGCCAACAAGACGATCGGCCAGGGCGGTTTCCAGGAAGTCGCGCAGATGGCCCTGCTGGAGGACATGGTGGCCTATCAGGAAGAGGTGCGTGACCCCAGCCGGATGGCAGAGGTGCTGAACCGGGTGATCCTGCAGGCCAAGCGCGCCAGCGCGCCCGCCCAGATCAACCTCCCGCGCGATTTCTGGACCCAGGTGATCGACATCGACCTGCCGGCCATCGTCGAGTTTGAACGCCCCTCGGGTGGCGAAGAAGCTGTGGCCCGTGCCGCGGAACTGCTGTCCTCGGCCAGGTTCCCGGTCATCCTGAACGGCGCCGGAGTCGTTATCGGCGGCGCGATCAGCGACTCCAAGGCGCTGGCCGAACGGCTCGACGCACCCGTGTGCTGCGGATACCAGCACAACGACGCCTTCCCCGGCTCGCACCCGGTCTCTTCGGGCCCTGCGGCTATGGCTTTCCGGCCATCGTCGGCGCCAAGATCGGCCGCCCGGACGTACCCGTGGTGGGCTTCGCCGGTGACGGCGCCTTCGGCATCTCGATGAACGAGATGGTCTCGGTCAGCCGCGACGACTGGCCAGCGATCACCATGATGATCTTCCGCAACTACCAATGGGGCGCGGAAAAGCGCAACACCACGCTGTGGTTCGACGACAATTTCGTCGGCACCGAACTGGCGCTGGACGTGAACTATGCCGCCATCGCGCGCGGGTGCGGCGTCGACGGCGTGCAGGTCTCGACCATGGACGCGTTGACCGATGCGCTGAACACCGCCGTGCAGGCGCAGATGAAGGAAGGCAAGACCACCTCTATCGAAGTGCTGCTGAACCAGGAACTGGGAGAACCCTTCCGTCGTGACGCGATGAAGAAGCCGGTCTCGGTGGCGGGGATCAACCGCGACGACATGCGGCCCCAGCCATTGGCCAACTGAAACGAACGGACACCGGGGTCAACCTCTCTGCCCGGGTGTCCCGCGCCCATCCAGTGCTTCCTTCCGCAAGGGTCGGCGCTTCTCAAAGAGGGAAATGATGACACAGGCGGCCAGCGTATCCGGGCGGTCGTTTGCCGGGCTCGTCGATCTCTCGCGCGGCAAGGACCATGGGTTCAATGATCAAACGCACCGCCCCGGCGGATCAATGCGTTTGCCCGCTATCGCTTGACCGAGGCGCCCCCGTTACCGAAGCCCTGCCCCGTAACGCCGACTGCAGCCGCGTTTCAGGTATCGCTGACAGTATTTTTCGGCTTGGCAAGAAAGCGGACCAGACGCACCAGGCGACTGACCGAGAACGGTTTTTCCAGAACGGCGACATTGCCCGTCCGGCGCCAGGCCTCGGGTACTGCGGCAGGACTTGCCGTGGTGACGATGACACCGGCAAGACCTGCAGCAGTCTCCAGCGCTTCGTCGACGAACGAGCAGACCTGATGCCCGCGCCCGAGATCCAGATCGGTGATCAGCAGGAACGGCCCGGCCTGCTGCGAGATGAGCTGCCGTGCATCCTCCCGCGATGCACAATCCGTAACGTCGCACTTCAGGCGCCTGAGACTTTGAAGGGTCGCGGCGCGCACCTCGGGGTCGTCTTCGAGAAGGATAATGCGCACCCCGTCAAGCGCAGTGATCCCAACAGACGGATCCGGCAGCGCACCGGGCTGACCTTCGTCGGCCTCCACCAGCGGCAGCGGCAGTGAGAACCGCACGCCGCCCGTCTCGGGCCGATCAATCGTCATCCGGCTCTGCATCGCCTGCGCAAGGGCAAAGCAGATCGACAGGCCCAGGCCATAACCCGCGCGGCTTTGCCTGGGACCGGATATATCCGGTTTGTCGCCATCCAGAACAAAGCCGGGCCCATCGTCTTCGACCGTGATGATGCAGCTTTCCTCTCCGATCTCGCAATGGAGCCTGATATGCCCGCCGCCCGCATACTGGATCGCATTGGCAATCAGGTTGCCCAGGATGCGATAAAGGGCCTGATCGTCGCCCAGCACGCAGAGGTCGGATGCGGGTTGTGCGATGTCCAGAGTTGCGCCCGCCAATTCGGCGCGTTTGCCGAACGCGGCCTCGATGCGCCCGAACAGCTCAGCCAGCCGGATCGGCTCTTGCGCTGCGGTAAAGGTGCCCGCCTGCAGTTTTGACAGGTCGAGGATCGAATTGAACAGCTGCATCGTTTCCTGCGTGAGCCGTGCCAGCTGATCCAGGGTTTCGCACGAGGCGGCATCCAGCGCGCTGCGGTCGATGCCGCCGATCAAAAGCCCCATGGCATGCACCGGCTGACGCAAGTCATGGCTGGCCGCGGCCAGAAGCTCCGACTTCGACCTGTTGGCCTCCTCCGCCTCCAGCCGGGCGTCGCTGGCAAGCCGATTCAGCGCAACAAGGCGGCCTTCGCGTTCGGCGATCGTTGCGGTCAGGTTCGAAAAGGCGGTCTCGATCAGGGTGATCTCGTTGCGCCCGACCGGATCGGGCGCGCGTCCGCTCCCTTCATAGGCGCGGATGCGCTGGGTCAGTTTCTGCACCCGGCCAACCACCTGCTTGTCCAGAAAGGTGTAGATGAAGGCGCTGATCGTCGCAAAGACCAGAAAACTGATCAGGATCAGGTACATGTTCGTCCGCACCAGCGACAGGATGGCGTCGCCGCGCTGGTTGGCCCCGGAGATCAGGCGCGAGGACATGAACCGGGTGCTGTCGGACAGGCGATAGGACAGCTGGATGTGGTTCTTGAGC